>DASWST010000119.1:0-55231 GCA_036402515.1 Pseudonocardia sp. | reverse complement strand
ACCGTCTCCGGCGCCCAGACGACGTCTGGCGGCGTTCTCGGACCGCCTGGATATGCCCGATATCCAGGCGGTCCTCGGCCTTGCCAGCCGCCGCCTGGATCACCGGATCCGGCAAAGGAAATCGGACACGAGACACTAGGGGTCCTAGCGGCGCCGAGAGCAATGGTCCTTTTGGTCAGTACCGGTTGTTACCAATGGGTCACGACCGACGCCAGGTCGTGACAAGCCGGCCCGAGGTGCCTAACGTGCGTCCCCATATGTTGTGCGCTACAACAATGGCGCCCGTGCCACACCTATGCAGGTGAGCGGGTGCACGGTGGTGGCCCTACCGGGTAAGCGGGTAAGCATGGCGCCGCCAAACATGCGGCGGCCACAGGCAGTAGGAAAGGTTCGGGCATGAGGGGATCGAGGTTCGCCGCCGTCGGCGCGGTGGTCAGGGGGCTGGCGGTGGCGGCGGTTGTCGCGCTGAGCCTGTCCGCGTGTGCCGCGGGTACCGGCTCCGGGGGCGCCGGCGTCGACCAGCAGCAGACCCTCAACCCGGGCACGATCGGCGGCGCTGACCAGCCGTACACCCGGCCCAAGGTGGCGGACATCGGCGATGTCTCGGTCTCCCTGGACGAGTCGTTCCAGGACTACAACAACAACACCGGTGCGGCGAACAGCCAGGCGAACCAGTACTTCAGCGCGCTGTTCGCGCCGTCGCCGTACTTCGTGGACAGCGACTTCAGCCTCAAGGTCGACAAGGACTACATGGAGGCGGTCACCGTCAAGTCGACCGATCCGCAGGTGGTGGAGTGGAAGTGGCGGCCGGACGCGGTCTGGTCGGACGGCGCCCCGGTCGGCTGCAAGGACATGTACCTGCTCTACCTGGCCGCGGTGAGCCCGGCCAAGACCAGCTCCGGCTCGCAGGCGTTCGACTCCTCGCCCACCGGATACAGCCAGATCTCCAAGTTCGACTGCTCGCCGGACGGCAAGACGGTGACCGCCACCTTCGGCACCCCGCTGGCCGACTACCGGGGCCTGTGGTCGGCCGCCTGGCTGTCCGGCGGCCAGCTGCTCCCGGCGCACATCCTGGAACAGCGCACCGGCATCCCGGACATCACCAAGCTCCCGCTGGACCGGGACACCCCGGACGTGCAGAAGGCCGCGCAGTTCTTCACCAAGGGCTGGGGCGACTTCGACGCCGCGAACGACCTGTCCGCCGGGCCGTACGTCCTGCAGAGCGCCACCCGCAACCAGCGGGCCGTGCTGGTCCGCAACCCCAAGTGGTGGGCCAACCCGGGCGGGCCGGCCAAGATCACCACCACCGCGGTGACCGACTCACAGGCCATGGTGCAGCAGCTGCTGAACAAGGAAGTGCAGGTCATCGCGCCGCAGGCGGACTCGACGGTGGCCGAGCAGGTCCGCGCCGGGGGCGACTTCAGCGTGTTCGCCCGGGGTGGGCAGACCTACGAGCACCTGGACTTCAACATGTCCCGGCCGCTGTTCCGCGACCATCCGGAGCTGCGTCACGCGGTGGCCGACTGCGTGAACCGGCAGGACATCGTGGACAAGCTGGTCAAGAGCGTCGACCCGAACGCCAAGCCGTTGGGCGCCTTCCTGATCAACCCGAACGAGGCCGGCTACCAGGACCACTACGCCGGCGTCGGCACCAGTGAGGTGCCCGGAGCCAAGAAGCTGCTGGAGGACGCCGGCTGGGCGCTCGGCCCGGACGGCGTCTACGCGAAGAACGGCCAGCGGGCCAGCTTCCGGATCGGGCACAAGCTGGTGGACCGGCGTGGCCAGACCGTGCAGCTGATGCAGGCCAGCTGCAAGCCGGCCGGCATCGAGATGATCGACGCGGGCAACGAGGCGTTCAACGACCAGCAGCTACCGGCCGGCGACTTCGACGCCGCGCTGTTCGCCTGGGTGGGTTCCTCGATCAAGTCCACCCTCACGCCGAACTACACCAGCAAGGCCAAGGGCGGCGTGGCGAACTACAACAACTACAGCAACCCCCAGGTGGACGACCTGCTGGCGAAGGCGAACACCCAGCTGGACTTCACCCAGCGCCTGGCCACCTTCAACCAGGCCGACGACCTCATGGCCAAGGATATGCACAGCCTGCCGCTGTTCCAGCTGCCCGACTTCGCCTGCGCGGACCGGTCCTACTCGCCGATCAGCTATCTGAGTACCGGCGGCACACTGTGGAACAGTTTCGCCTGGACGAAATCCCTGTAGATGCTGCGCTACATCGTCCGGCGGGTGCTTGTTGCGATCCCGCTGCTGATCGTCGCGTCGATCCTGACCTTCGCGCTGACCACCGCGATGGGTGACCCGCTGGCGGAGTGGAAGACGCTGCGCCCGCGCACCCCGGCGGAGGTCTCCTCGGAGTACCACCGGATCGGCTGGGACCGCTCCCCGCCGGAGCGCTACATCGACTGGGCCGAAGGCTTCGTGCGGGGTAACTGGGGGTCCACCATCTCGCCCGGCAGCGGGACCCTGGACGTGCGGGGCGAGATCGGCCGCGCGCTGGGGGTCACGCTGCGCCTGGTGATCGTCGCGGAGTTGCTGGCGCTGCTGATCGGCATGGCGGTCGGCGCGCTGGGGGCGGTACGTCAATACTCCTGGTTCGACTACGGGGCCACCGGCGTGGCGTTCGTGATGTTCTCCATGCCGCTGTTCTGCGTGGCGGTGATCCTCAAGTTCGGCGGTATCCAGCTGAACAACTGGCTGGAGGGCCTGGGGCTGGGGCGGTGGATCATCACCGCCGGACCCCCGCAGGGCGGGTTCGAGGGCGGCTTCGGGCAGCTGCTCTACGAGTACAGCGGGGCCTTCATCCTGCCGGTGCTCTCCCTGATCGCCATCCAGTTCGCGCTGTTCAGCCGCTACCAGCGAGCGTCCATGCTGGATGCGCTGAACGCCGACTACGTACGAACCGCGCGGGCGAAGGGGCTCAGTTCGGGGCGGGTGGTGATCCGGCACGCGCTGCGCAACGGGCTGATTCCGGTGGTGACCGTGTTCGCGCTCGACCTGAGCCTGCTGATCGGCGGCGCGGTGATCACCGAGACGGTGTTCGGCTGGCGCGGCATGGGGGCGCTCATTGTGGACGCGATCACCAAACGCGAGCCATGGATGGTGCAGGGCTGGATGATGGTCACCGCGATCGTGATCATCGCGTTCAACCTGATCGCCGACCTGGTCTACGCCTACCTCGACCCGAGGATCCGCCTTGGTTGACATCAGCTCCCCGCCGACCGCGGCCGGCGCCGGCTTCGCGGACAGCCAGGCGCGCGCCGAGTGGCGCACCGTGCTGCGCCGGTTCCTGCGGCACCGGGCGGCGGTCGCCGGGTTCGCGATGTTCGTCCTGCTGCTGTTGTTCGCGTTCGTCGGCCCGGCCGTGTGGTCGGCCAGCCTGGACGCCGGCGGCGTGGCGAAGGTGGGGCCCAGCCCCGCTCACCCCTTCGGCACCGACCGGATCGGGCACGACATGCTCGCCTCGGTCATCTCCGGTGCCCGGCTGTCCCTGCAGATCGCGCTGGTGGTGGCGCTGGTCGCCACCGTGCTCGGGGTGGTGCTGGGCGCGGTGGCCGGCTACCTGCGCGGCTGGGTGGACGGGGTGATCAGCCGGGTCATCGACCTGATGCTGTGCATCCCCGCGCTGGTGGTCACCGCGGTGCTGGCCCGGCACAGCTTCACCCTCGCGCCGTCGGCCCAGAACGCCAGCAACTGGCTGACCGTGGCGCTCATCCTGGCACTGTTCACCTCGTGGTTCCCGATCGCCCGGACCATGCGCGGCATGGTGCTCTCGCTGCGGGAGAAGGAGTTCGTCGAGGCGGCCAGGGCGCTGGGCGCGTCCAACTCCCGGATCGTGTTCCGGCACATCCTGCCGAACACCGTGGACGTGATCATCGTGAACGCCACGGTGACGGTGGCCCAGGCGGTGCTGCTGGAGTCCGCGCTGTCCTTCATCGGGCTCGGCGTGCACCGGCCGGACGCCTCACTCGGGCTGTTGATCAACGAGAACAAGAACGAGCTGGCCACCTTGCCCTGGCTGTTCTGGTTCCCGTTCCTGTTCATCGTGCTGATCTCGCTGTCGGTCAACTTCATGGGCGACGGCCTGCGGGACGCGTTCGACCCCAGGCAGAAGAGGGTGCGAGCGTGAGCGAGAGGACGGCACAGGCATGAACAGCGGCCGGGTGGGCGAGCGGTTGTTGGTGGTGGATGACCTGTCGGTGGAGTTCGGCACCGACGACGGTGTGGTGCGCGCGGTGCGCGGGGTGAGTTTCGCGCTGGCGCCCGGCGAGGTGCTGGGCATCGTGGGCGAGTCCGGCTGCGGCAAGTCGGTGACCGCGGCGGCGATCATGGGCCTGCTGCCGCGCAACTCCACGGTTCGCGGGTCGATCCGGTTCGAGGGCACGGAGATGGTCGGCGCTTCGGACAGCGTGCTGCGGGGGCTGCGCGGGAACCGGGTTTCGATGATCTTCCAGGACCCGATGACGTCGCTGAACCCGGTCTACACCGTGGGTTGGCAACTGGCCGAGGCGTACCGGGCGCACCACAAGGCCTCGGCCCGCGAGGCGCGGGCCAAGGCGGTCGAGGCGCTCGATCAGGTGGGCATCCCGCAGCCGGACCGGCGGGCCCACCAGTACCCGCACGAGTTCTCCGGCGGCATGCGGCAGCGCGCCATGATCGCCATGGCCATCATCAACCAGCCTCGGCTGATCATCGCCGACGAGCCGACCACCGCGCTGGACGTGACCGTGCAGGCGCAGATCCTGGAGACCCTGGTGCGGATCTCCACCGATGCCGGCGCGGCCATCGTGCTGATCACCCATGACCTGGGGGTGGTGGCCGGCATGGCGGACCGGGTGCAGGTGATGTACGGCGGCACGGTGGTGGAAGCCGCCGGGGTGGAGGAACTGTTCGCTCATCCCCGGATGCCCTACACCGTGGGGCTGCTCGGCTCGGTGCCGCACCCGGAGATGGTCGGCCGGCGGCTGACCCCGATCCACGGCGCGCCGCCGTCACCGCTGCACCTGCCGCCGGGCTGTACCTTCGGCCCGCGCTGTCCGCTGATGCGTGAGGACCCGTGCATGGTGAGCGAGCCGGAACTGGTCACGGTCGGCGGTCCCGCGGACGGAGCGGCCGACGGACTGGTCGACGGGCTCGCCGACGGACTGGCCGGCGGACTGGCCGGCGGTGTGGCCGGCGGTGTGGCTGAGCCGCACGCAACCCGCTGTCACCGGTGGACCGAGCTGAGCGGAGATCAGTCCGCCCGGCGGATGTTCTCCAGCGCCGAGATCGGGCTGCACGAGGCACCGGCGGCCGACCTGGTGGAGGAACAATGAACAGCGGCTTCGGCGAGAACGGCGCCAGCACCCAACCGCTGCTCGCGGTGCGTGACCTGGTGAAGGACTTCCCGGTACGCGGCGGCGGGATCATCCCCAGGACGGTGGGGCAGGTGCGGGCGGTGGCCGGGGTGTCGCTGGACCTGCGCGCCGGGGAGACACTCGGGCTGGTCGGCGAGTCCGGCTGTGGGAAGTCGACCGTCGGGCGGTGTCTGCTGCGGCTGCACGAGCCGACGTCGGGGTCGGTGCGGTTCGGCGGCGAGGAGCTGACCACCGCCTCGCAGCGCCGGATGCGGGCGCTGCGCCGGGAGATCCAGATCGTCTTCCAGGATCCGTACGCCTCGCTGAACCCGCGCTGGACGGTCAACCAGATCGTCACCGAGCCCTTCGAGATCCACCACAGCGGCGACGTGGAGGACGTCCAGGGTCGAGTGGACGAGCTGCTGGAGACCGTCGGGCTGAACCCCGAGCACCGCAACCGCTACCCGCACGAGTTCTCCGGCGGCCAGCGCCAGCGCATCGGCATCGCTCGCGCGCTGGCGCTGCGGCCCCGGCTGGTGGTGCTGGACGAGCCGGTGTCCGCGCTGGACGTCTCGGTGCAGGCCGGCGTGGTGAACCTGCTGGAGGAGCTGCGTGAGCGCCTCGGGGTGGCCTACCTGTTCATCGCGCACAACCTGTCGGTGGTGCGGCACATCTCCGACCGGGTCGCGGTGATGTACCTGGGCAAGATCGTCGAGACGGGCACCCGGGAGGAGATCTACGCCGGCGCTCGGCACCCCTATACCCAGGCGCTGCTGTCCGCGGCCCCGGTCCCGGACCCGATCGTGGAGCGGCGCCGGCGGCGGATCACGCTCACCGGGGACGTGCCCAGCCCATTGAACCCGCCGTCGGGCTGCCGGTTCCGCACCCGCTGCTGGAAGGCCCGGGACATCTGCGCCACCGAAGAACCCCCGCTGCTCCCGCAGACCACGGACCGCCACCTGGCCGCCTGCCACTTCCCCGAGCCCCCCAGCTCCGCGCTGACCGCATAGGGGCCGGAACGGCGATATCCGCGGATCACCCGAGTGGACGGCACCGGGGCGGGCCGGGTTACGTTGGCGGCGTGCCAGCCCCACCCCGCCGAGCCCGCCGTCGCCTGCTGCTCGTGCATTCCCATCCGGACGACGAGACGATCACCACCGGCGGCACGATCGCACGCTACGCGGCGGACCCGGACACCTCGGTCACGCTGGTCACCTGCACGCTGGGCGAGCGGGGCGAGGTGATGGTGCCGGAGCTGGCGGGGTTGACCGCGGACCAGGCCGACCAGCTCGGCGGATACCGGATCGGCGAGCTGGCCGGCGCGGCCGCCGCGCTCCGGCTGACCGACCGCCGGTTCCTCGGCGGCGCCGGGCGTTGGCGCGACAGCGGGATGGTGACGCTGGAAGGGGTGCTCGCCGCCGCGCCGCCGGCCGAGCAGCTGCACCCCAGGGCGTTCTGCGCGGACAACCAGCGGGCCGCGCAGATCGCCGCGCTGGCCGAGATCCTGGCCGAGGTGGCCCCGCAAGTGGTGGTCGGCTACGACCCCAGCGGCGGGTACGGGCATCCTGACCATGTGCGGGCACACGAGATCACCATGGCGGCGGCGGCCGCCGCGCCCGGCGTGCGGAAGGTGTACTGGACGGTGGCGCCGACCGCGGACGTATCGGCCGGCCTGGACGAGCTGGCCGGCGCGGCCGAGCATGGCCTGCCCTGGCGGCTGGCCTCGCCGAACGAGTTGCCCTGTGTACCGGACGACATGGTGACCACCAGGGTGGATGTGGCGCCGCAGCTGGACGCGAAGATCGCCGCGCTGCGCGCGCACGCCACCCAGCTGACCGTGTGGGTCGGCCCGCCCGGCTCCGGGAAGCTGGCCTACGCGCTGACCAACGAGATAGCCCAGCCGGTGCTGCGTACCGAGAGCTACACCCTGGTCGGTGCGGCCGGCTCGGTGCGGCCGGTGCGGGAGACCGACCTGTTCGACGGGATCGAGGACTAGGGCGTGACCGAGGACCTGACCAGGCCGCTGCCGGTAGTTGCGCTGCTGACCCTGGACGCCGCGCTGCTGGCCATGATGGAACTGTTCTTCCTGACCCTCGCGGTGGGCCAGATTCCGCTGCCGGTCAGCGCCCTGGTGGCACTGGTGAGTACGCCGTGGCTGGTGCGCAGGGCCGGCGAGCTGGCCGGGCCGGCCGCGGCCGGTGCTCCGCTGATCGTCTGGATAGCCACCGTCGCGGTGCTGGGCATGGCCGGTCCCGGCGGGGACGTGCTGCTGCTGGGGGACTGGTCCACGCTGGCGCTGGTGGTGGCCGGGCTGGTGCCCGCCGCGTTCGTGCTGGGCCGGGTGATCCGGGCCAACCGCGAGGCCAAGGCGGCGCGGTCGGTCGGCGACCTGGGCGACCCGGCGCTCTAAAGCCGTGAGTGGTTAGCGTTGCTATAGCAACGCTAACCACTCACGGGGTCAGCCAGGCGTCCATGTCGGCCAGGGCGGTGGTGACCAGGGCAGGTGGGGCGCCGGAGGCTTCGATCGAGGTGCGGGCCAGCCCGGCTAGCTGCTCGTCGGTGAGCCCGAGCTTGTCCCTGGCCAGCTCGTACTCACCCAGCACCCCCGGACCGAAGAGCAGCGGATCGTCGCCGTTGAGCGTGCAGCGCACCCCGGCGTCCAGCAGCTGGGCCAGCGGGTGCTCGTCCAGCGACGGCACGACCCGCAGCAGCAGGTTGGACGTGGGGCACACGTCCAGCACGACGCCGTCGTTGGCCAGCCGCTCGACCAGCGCCGGATCCTCGACCGCGCGTACCCCGTGGCAGATCCGCTTCGCGCCGAGGGCGTCCAACGCGCCGTACACGCTGGCCGGCCCGGCCAGCTCGCCGGCGTGTGGCGCGCTGATCAGCCCGGCGTCCCTGGCCACCGTGAAGGCCGGCGCGAACGGCTCCGGCGGGAACTTCGACTCGTCGGCGGCCAGCCCGAAGGACACCACCCCCGAGCCGGCGTACCGGGCGGCCAGCCGGGCCAGCCGCACCGCATCGTCCGGGGTGTCGTGGCGCAGCGCGGAGACCATGATCCCGCAGCCGATGCCCAGCCGGTCGGCGGTCCGGGTGGCCTCCTCGATGGCCAGCTCGAGTACCGCCTGTTCGCTGCTCAGCGTGGGTCCGAGCACCTGGGCGTAGCGGGTCGGGTAGAAGTGCGGCTCGACCCAGACCGCGCCGTCGGCCGCCGCGTCCTCGACCACTTCGCGGACCAGCCGGCGCAGGTCGTCCGGGGTGCGGATGAGCGCCGAGGCGGCCGCGTAGAGCAGCAGGAACTCCGCGAACGAGCTGCTGGTGCCGACCGGTGGTGCGACCACGCCGGCCCGCTGGGCCAACTCGGTCAGGGTGGCCGGGCGCATCGCGCCTTCCATGTGCAGGTGCAGGTGGGCCTTGGGCAGGGCGGCGAGATCGCGGCTGGGGGAGCTCGGCATGCCTGACATTCTGGCTGGCACCTCGGCGGTCACACCGTGGCCTTGCCCTGGAACACCTCGTCCAGCACCGTGGTGTCCACCACCTTGGCCACGTCCGGCAGCGGGGACACCCCGGCGGCGGCGAAGGCGGTGTACATCGGTCCGGACAGGCGCTTCGGGTCGATCCGCATGAGCCCGCTGGACTGGGTCGTCGGGCTCTGCGTGAACGCGATCTGCAGCTGGTTCTCCCGGGTCTGCTGGGCCAGATCCAGGCCAAGGTCAGCGCCGTACTTGTCCACCGCCAGCTTCGCGGCCCCGCTCGGGTCGGCCGCGTTGTCCTGCCAGCCGCGGATACTGGCCCGCATGAACTTGACCACGGTGCCCCGGTTCGCCGCCAGCCAGGACCGCGAGCTGCACAGCAGGCTGGTGTACTGCGCCAAGCCCAGCTGCTCGTAGGTGGTCACGAAGAAGTCGGTGCCGGGCTTCAGGCCGCGCTGCTCCAGAGTGATCGGCTGGTTTGTGGCGAAGCAGGTGTACACGTCGCCCTGCCCGTCCAACAGCGGGCTCGGGTCGTAGCCGACCGGGATGAACTTGTACCGCACCGGCACCTTGGCCAGCTTCATCGCGGCCTCCACGTAGGGCTGCACACCCTGCTGGCCGAGCACGGTGGCGTCCACCAGGTCGGCGGCGGCGCGTACCGGCTTCTTGGCCAACGAGAGGAACCCGGCCGGGGTGTTCTGGAACTGGCTGGCGTAGGTGACGAAGTCGTTGCCCGAGTTCACCGCGCTGATGAACTCCTGCAGCGCGACCGGGATGCCGATGTCCGCACCCCCGCTGGCCAGCGTCGCGGTGGCGGTCGGCGCGTTGGGCCCGCCGGGCAGGAACTCCACCTGCAGACCCTCCTGCTGGTAGTAGCCGCGGTCCTGGGCGACCCAGTACCCGGCGAACTCCACGTTGGTGATCCAGCCGAGCGCGACCCGCAGGTGGGTGCCGCCGGCGGCGGGCGCGGGTGCGCCGGACTCCGCGCCTCCGCACGCGGCCAGCAGCGAAGGGCCGGCGGCCAGGCCGAGGCCGGCCAGCCCGGCGGTGCGCAGCAGCCGGCGGCGGCTCCAGGCGGCGGGGGAGTCGGGCATGTGGCAGCTCCTCTAGGTGGGTGGCACTCAGGTGCTCAGGTGAATCGGGCCAGGCCCCGCCGCTCGACCGCGCGGGCGGCCACGAAGCAGCCCACCGAGACGACCGTGGCGACCAGGGCGACTCCCCAGGCCCGGTCAGGTTGGTAGAAGCTGACCGCCCTGGCGAACAGGCTGCCCAGTCCGCGCCCGCCCATCAGGTACTCGGCGAGCATGGCGGCCAGCACGGCGGTCGGCGCGGACAGCCGGAAGGCCACCAGCAGCCCGGGTATCGCGTGCGGCAGCAGAAGCCGTCGCATGGTGGCCGCCCTGGACGCGCCGAGCACGTCGAACAGGTCCACCGCGCCGCTGGGTGGGTTGCGCAGCCGGGAACCGACGAACACGAACGCCGGGAAGAACGACACGATGCTGGTGATCACCAGCACGGTGGGCCAGCCGTAGCCGAAGACCCTGGCCAGCACCGGGATCATCGCCACAACCGGCACGGAGCGCATGGCCAGCGCCACCGGCGTCATCATCCCGGACACCAGCGCGGACGCCCACACCGCGATGGCCATCCCGGCGCCCAGCAGCATGCCGATGAGCAGCCCGCCGACCGCCATGCCCAGGGTGACCCCGAGGTCGGCCAGATAGGCGCCCGGGTGGCCGAACACGTCCGCGACCACCGCCACCGGGGTCGGCACCACGATCTGGTTGTAGCCGTTGAGCTGGGCCCAGAGCTGCCAGGCAACCACGAACACCACGACGGTCCAGTACCGGGACACCGCCCCGCCCAGCCACCGGACCAGTCGCCGCGCCACCCGATCAGCCTGCCGTGTCCTGGCCGGCCGGGGCGAGCGGGCGGGCTCGGGCTCGGCGGCCGGCGGCCGGGTGGACGAGGCCGGCGGGCCGGACGGCTCGGCCAGCGTCACGTGAACCTCCGCTCCACCACGCGGCGCACCCCGAGCAACACCAGATACCCGGCCAGCGCGAGCGCCGACGCGCTCAACGCGGCCGACCACAGCAAATTCGCCTGGAAGTTCTGCATCGCGCTGACCAGCAGCACGCCGATCCCGCGCGGTGCGCCGAACCACTCCCCGATGACCGCGCCGAGCACCGCCGCCGGGGCGGCCAGGGTCAGTCCGTCCACGATCAGCGGCAGCCCGGCGGGCAGCCGTAACCGCAGCAGGGTGGCCAGCCGGCCGGCACCGAGCACGGTGAACACGTCGCGCTGGCTCTCGCTCGCGGCGGCCAGCGCCGAGGTGGCCGCGACGAACACCGCGAAGCCGGCGGCCAGCGCGGCAACCAGGGTGGGGGTGGCCGCCCGGCCCACCGTGTTGATCAGCAGCGGGCCAAGCGCGATCAGCGGGATAGCGTTGACCACGGCGGCCAGCCGGTCCAGGCCGGGGCCGAACGCGGGGAGCAGGCTGCCCAGGACCGCCAGCGCGACGCCGACCAGGGTGCCGAGGACAAACCCGAGCGCCGCGGCCGAGGCGGTGGCCGTCAGCGCCCGGCCCACCACCCGCTGGGCGGACGGTGTGGTCAGGTACTCCAGCACCACGCTCAGCGGTGGCCAGCTGGGGCCGGCCAGCCCGAGCCGGCCGATCAGCTCGACGACTACCAGCAGCAGGACGACTCCGGCGGCGGCCAGCGGGACGCCACGCGCGCTGAGCCCGTTGGTCAACCCCGCGCCGATGCCGCTGCTCATGCCGCCGTTCCCGGCTGCTCCGCCTCGTCGAGCAGGCCGGTGAGCCGGTCGACCAGTGCGTGGAACGCCGGCTCCCGGGTGACCTGGGTTCCGCGCGGGCGGGGCAGCTCCACGCGCTGTACGTGCCGCACTCGTCCCGGGCGGCCGGTCATCACCACCACCCGGTCGGCCAGCAGCACCGCCTCGTCCACGTCATGGGTCACCAGCAAGGTGGTGATCCGCTGCGCCAGCCAGATCCTGGCCAGCTCCAGGTTCATCCGGCGCCGGGTCACCGCGTCCAGCGCACCGAACGGCTCGTCCAGCAGCAGCACGTCCGGCTTCAGCGCCAGCGCGCGGGCAATCGCCACCCGCTGGCGCATGCCGCCGGAGAGCTGCCGGGGCCGGGCGTCGGCAAACCCCTCCAACCCCACCAGGGCCAGCAGCTCGTCCACCCGCTCCCGGTCCACCGGGCGACCGGCCACCTTGAACGGCAGTGCCACGTTCGCCCGCGCGCTGGCCCAGGGCAATAGCGCGTGCTCCTGGAATGCCACGCCGAGCCGGTGCTCGCGGATCAGCTCCCCGGGGTCACGGCCCTCCACCGACACCTCGCCGAGGGTGGCCTGCTCCAACCCGGCGACCAGCCGCAGCACGGTGGACTTCCCGCACCCGGAAGGGCCCAGGATGGCCACGAACTCCCCGTGCTCGACGGTCAGGTCGAACCCGTCCAGTGCCTGCACCGAGTGGCCGCGCCGGAGCGCGAACTCCTTGCCGATACCGCTCAACTCGATGGCCCCGGCGGCGGGTTCTGGCATGTCAGCGACTCCCCCAGTAGCTGCCCCACGGTGCACGTCCAGCAGCCCCATGGTGCACGTCCGCCGCGACGCTAGAAAGCCAACGTTGCTGCGACGTTGCGCACCAGGCGCGGTGCGGTTACTGGTATTTCCAGACCGGTACCGTTGCCCGATGGGCGCGCGGGGTCCGGAACCGGAATCGGGCCGGCTGCTCCGGCTGACCGCCGGCTACGTGCTCGAGCATGGCATCGCCGGGCTCACCCTGCGCCGGCTGAGCACAGCGATCGGCACCAACAACCGCATGCTGCTCTACTACTTCGGGTCCAAGGAGCAGCTGATCGCCCGCGCCCTGCTGGTCGCCTCCACCGGGTTCCCCGCGCTGTCCTCGGCGATCTCCGCGCTGGACGGCCCTGAGCCGCTGGTGGACCGGCTGAACGCCTGCTGGGCGGGCATCGCGGCGGCGGAGAACCTCCCGTTCCACCGGCTGTTCTTCGAGGTGTTCGGGGTGGCCGCGCACCAGCCGGGGCGGTTCGACGAGTTCCTGGCCAGCGTCGGGCACGACTGGGTCAACCAGGTCGCCGGCTACCTGCGCGCGGACGGGGTGCCCCCGACCACCGCCGCGTCGCTGGCCCGCGAGCTGGTCGCCCTATGGCGGGGCCTGCAGTTCGACCTGCTCTCCACCGGCGACGCCGGCACCGTGGCCGCCACCCACACCGCCGCCGCCCGCGCCTTCACCCAGCGCGTTTCCGCAGCTCAGACCCCGTGAGTGGTTAGCGTTGCTATAGCAACGCTAACCACTCACGGGTCTTTAGGGGACGGGGACGGGGTTGACGATGTCCAGGGCGCCGGTGGGTACTTCGACGGCGGAGGTGCTCCACGCCCAGATCGAGTAGAGCCGGCGCGCCGGGTCGGTGTAGCCGTGCCGGCCGTGGAAGACCCGGTAGTTGTCCACCACGGCCATCTCGCCGGCGGCCAGCCGGAACCGGGGACCGGTGTCCCGCGCGGTGACCACGGCCTCCAGCCAGCGCCGAACCAACGGCCACTGGGCGGCCTCGTGCTCACCCAGCACCGGTGCCAGGTAGGGGTGGTGGCGGATCTGGGGTCGGCCGGCCGGCGTGGTGCGCAGGATCGGCGAGAAGGTGTGCTGCGGGAAGTTCGGCTCGGAGTGGTCGATGTCCACGGTCCGGACGAAGTCCACCAGATCCGCGTTCGCCGGATCCTTCGCCAGCTCGTCCAGCAGCGCGAGGCCGTCGATCAGGAACGACTCCCCGCCCTCGGCGGCCGGCCGGGCACTGAACAGGAACAGCCGGTCCGGCGCCCGGTCGCCGAAGGCGAAACCGTCGTTGTGCGGCGGCATCGGCAACGAGGTGTCGCCGGAGATGTACCGCTTGCGCCCGCGCTCATCCGGCGGTTGGGCCGCGACGACCGCCCCGTCCTCGGTGGCGCGCTGCTTGGTCGCCTCGATCTGCCGGCCGATCCGGACCAGTTCCTGGCCCAGCATCGCGCTGCCGAACGCGATCGCCGCGTCCTCGTCGGCGATCCCGCTGACCACCGCGGCGCCCTCGGCCTCGACCACATCGCGCGCCTCGGCCGACGAGGACACCCGGCGCGGCACCAGGCATGCGGAGCCCAGGTCCATGACTACCTCCAGTCGATGAATCGTTCGGTTCACAATAGGACGGTAGGACGCGGTTATTACAGCGCGGTTTCGACGCGTCAGTTTGGTCGGAGATATTGGTAGCGGTGGTGCAGCCGGAAGCCGAGCCGGCGGTACAGCGCCAGCGCGGCGGTGTTGTGCTCGGCGACCTGCAGTACGCACCAGTTGGCCGCCGCCCTGGTCATCGCCCACTGGGCGGCGGCGCGCATCATCGCCAGGCCGAGCCCGCGCCGGCGGTAGTCGGCGGCCACCTCCAGCCGGGCCACATGCAGGTGCCCGTCCACCACGGCCAACCGCACCGCGCCGACCGCCGCACCGGCGTCCCGGGCCAGGCCGTAGCCGACGTCCGGCAGCCCGGGCGCGGTCAGCACATGGCGCTGGTCGTCGGTCACCGGATGGTCGCCGATGAAGGCCCACCAGTCCTGATCCGGACGATCGTCGATGGTCAGCCGCACGCCGCCCAGCGCACCCGGCCTGACATCCGGCCCGGCGGCCCATCTACCGAGGAGCGGACCAGCGGGGTCCGGCCCAGCGAAGGTTGAGCGGCCTGGCCCGTCCGGCGAGCCGCCCAGCCCGGCTTCGCCCAGCCCGGCCTCGCCCAGCCCGGCGTTGCCCAGTCCGGCCTCGCCCAGCCTGGCGTTGCCCAGTCCGGCTTCCGGCAGTCCGGCTTCCGGCGGCCCGTCCTCCGGCGGGCCGGGGTCCGACGGCGCGGCCAGCTCGGGCAGCTCGGCCACCAGCACCACCACGTCCGCGCCGGCCGGGTGGGCGTCGTCCCTGATCCAGCCGTGCGCGGTGATCGCCCGCTGCCATGGGGAGTCCATCGCCACCTGCACCCTCGGCGGCACGCCGTGCTCGGCGGCAAATGCGCACACCGACGCCAACGCGTCCGGCACCGGCATGCCGGGGTCGCCCACCACCAGCGCCGAGTTGGCCCGACCGGTGAACCCGCCGGCCGCGCGCAGCCGCCACTGGCCGAGCGGCCGCTGCACCACCGGTGGCCAGGCGTCCGCGCAGATCCGCTCCAGCCGGGCCACCGCCGCCCAGGACGGGCGCCTGGGCATCGGTGGCGGAATCTCCCGCACCGCCACCACGGCGTCCCGGGCCACCCGCACCACCCCGCGCCGGGTGTGCACCAGGACCGCGCTCGGCCCGTCGTCGGCCAGCTCGCCGACCGCATCGGTGAGCAGCGCGGTGCCCTCCACCGGGGGCAGCCGGTGCCGCAACGCGACCCGGCGCCCGACCAGTGCGCTCAGCCGGTCCGCCGCCCCCCTGGGTGTGCCCACCCCGTGATACTGCCTGACCGGGCGGGACCGGGCGATGAGGAAAGCGCTCCCCAATGCCCGGATCTGATGTGGTGACGTGATTCGCCCCTCTCTCAGGGCCACCTCACTGCGCGCGGCCGAACCTGAACAGACATACTGGCGCGTAGAACGTCGCACCCCACTGCAGGAGTTACGTCGTGACCTATGTAATCGCCGAGCCTTGCGTCGACCTCCAGGACAAGGCGTGCATTGAGGAGTGTCCGGTCGACTGCATCTACGAGGGCGGCCGGATGCTCTACATCCACCCCGACGAGTGCGTCGATTGTGGTGCTTGTGAGCCGGTGTGCCCGGTGGAAGCCATTTACTACGAGGACGACGTTCCGGATCAGTGGAAGGACTACACCAAGGCGAACGTCGACTTCTTCGACGAGCTCGGCTCGCCGGGTGGCGCCTCGAAGGTCGGCCGGATCGAGCGGGACGTGCCGCCGGCCTCGGACCTACCTCCGCAAGTACACGACGAGTGAGCTTCCCGCGCGGAATCGTCTCGAGTACTGATTGGTGACCGCCACGAGCATCGGCGCCCGGCTGCCGGACTTCCCCTGGGACTCACTGGCTGAGGTGACCGCGACGGCGGCCAGCCACCCCGGCGGCATCGTGGACCTGTCCGTGGGTACTCCGGTGGACGAGGTGCCCACGGTGATCAGGGCGGCGTTGGCCAGCGAGCCGGCCCAGGCGCCCGGATACCCGACCACCTGGGGCACCGCGGAGTTGCGCGAGGCCACCGTAGAGGCGATGTCCCGCCGGTTCGGGGTGGCCGGGCTGAACCCGGACGCGGTGCTGCCCACCATCGGGTCCAAGGAGCTGGTGGCCTGGCTGCCCACGCTGCTCGGGCTGGGCGCTGACGACCTGGTAGTGCTGCCCGAGCTGGCCTACCCGACCTACGAGGTGGGCGCGCGGCTGGCCGGCGCGCAGTGGCTGCGGTCCGACTCGGTGGTCGCGGTGGGCCCGCGCCGGGTCCGGCTGGTGTGGATCAACTCGCCGTCCAACCCGACCGGTCGGGTGCTGCCGCCCGAGCACCTGCGCAAGGTGGTCGACTGGGCGCGGGAGCGCGGCGCGGTGGTCGCCTCCGACGAGTGCTACCTGGCGCTGTCGGATGTCGAGGCGGTGTCCGTGCTGCACCCGGAGGTGTCCGGCGGGTCCACCGAGGGCCTGCTCGCCGTGCACTCGCTGTCCAAGTCCTCGAACATGGCCGGCTACCGGGCCGGGTTCGTCACCGGCGACCCCCGGCTGGTCGCCGAGCTTCTCGAGGTGCGCAAGCACGCCGGGATGATGGTGCCC
Source organism: Pseudonocardia sp. (assembly GCA_036402515.1). Classification (GTDB taxonomy): domain Bacteria; phylum Actinomycetota; class Actinomycetes; order Mycobacteriales; family Pseudonocardiaceae; genus Pseudonocardia. The sequence goes on along the minus strand of DASWST010000119.1, from coordinate 38,602 downwards.
CGGCCGGTGCAGGCGGCGATGACCGCCGCGCTGCGCGACGACGAGCATGTGCACGCGCAGTGGGCGCGGTACCGGGCCCGCCGGGAGCGGATGCGCGCCGCGCTGACCGCGTTCGGGCTGCGGATCGAGCATTCCGAGGCCGGGCTGTACCTGTGGGCCACCGCCGGCGAGCACGGCCGGTTGACCGTGGCGCGGCTGGCGGCGCAGGGTGTCCTGGTGGCACCTGGTGAGTTCTACGGCCCGGCCGGCGCGGACTACGTGCGGGTGGCGGTGACCGCCACCGACGAGCGGATCGACCAGGCGGTGGAGCGGCTGCACGCCGCCCGGTGAGCTACCGGGCCGCCGGCGACCACGATCGGTCCGCGACGCCGCGCCGGTCGCCCCTCTCACCTGCCCTGGTGCTGGTCGGGGTGTTGCTGCTGGCGGCCAACCTGCGCACTCCGCTGGCCGCGTATCCACCGTTGCTCGAAACGGCGCGCGCCTACCTGGGGATCTCCTCAGGCGCGGCCGGGTTCGTGCAGGCCAGCGCGGTGATGATGATGGGCGTCGGCTCGTTCCTGGCACCCCGGCTGGCCGGTCCACTGGGCTGGGAGCGCGCGCTGGGCGTGGCGGTCGGCGTGGTCGGCGCCGGCAGCGTGTTGCGGCTGATCCCGGCATTCCCGGCGCTGATCGCGAGCGGCATGCTGATCGGCTTCGGCATCGGGGTGGCCGGGGTACTGATCGCCGGTGTGATCAAACACCATCTGGCCGACCGGGCCGGCACGGTGACCGGCGGCTACGTGGTGTCCATGATGGTCGGTGCGACGCTGACCAGCGTGGTGGTGGTGCCGCTGGCCACTGTGCTGGGCGGCTGGTCGTTCTCGCTGGCGGTGTGGGCGGTGCCGGCCCTGCTCGCGGTGGCGGTGTGGTGGCCGGTGGCCCGCCGCGTCCCCAGGACCGACGACCGGGGCAGCGCCGCGTTGCCATGGCGCACCGAGTTCGCCTGGCTGGCCACCTGCTTCATGGCGTGCACCTCGGTGCAGTTCTGGGGCTGGCTGACCTGGCTGTCCCCCTACTACCAGCACCTCGGCTGGCCGAGCCAGCGCGCCGCGCTGCTGCAGGCGCTGTGGAGTGTGGCGCAGATCCCCGCCGCGCTGCTGTTCCCGGCGCTGGCCGAGCGGCGCCGGAAGTGGGCGTTCTGGTCGCTGCTGTCCGTGGCCAGCGGGCTGGCCGGCACGGCGGGGGCGCTGCTGCTGCCCGAGCCGCCGGTGGTCGGGCCGTGGGGCTGGGTGGTGTTGATGGCGATCGGGGTGGGCGCCGGGTTCCCGCTGGGGCTCTCCGTGATCGCCTGGCACTTCCCGGACGCGGCCAGCGCCGGGGCGGCCAGCGGCATGGCGATGGGCTTCGGTTACCTGCTGGCCGGGCTGGCGCCGCTGCTGATGGGCCTGCTGCTGGACCTGACCGGCGGCTACTCCGTGCCGCTGGCGCTGCTGCTGGCGGCTGGCGCACTGCAGGCGGTGGCCATCAAGCTGGTGGCCTCCCGAGCGCACCGGCTCACGCCCTGACCGAGCTCGGAGCGCCTCTGGAGCGTCTGCCTAGAGCGCCTCGGCTTGGGTCTTGACGTGCTGCCAGGCAGCCCACCACAGGGTGCGCTGGTGCTCGGCGCGGATGCTCTCCCGCTCGGCCATCCGGCCGGCCACGAACGCCACCGGCCCGGCCCCGTGCTCGCCCAGGTCGGCGACCAGCTCCCGGATCCGCTGCTGGGCCACGCAGGCGTCCTGGTGGTCGCCGAGGACCTCCTGCAACCCGGCGGTGGCCTCGAGCACCCGGCGCACCGGCTTGCCCAGCGCGGGTTCGGCCAGCTCGCCGGTGTAGCGCAGCCGCTTGCCCTTGATCCGCAGCGCGTGCAGCACCTCGTCCGGTGGGTTCTGCCCGGCGCGCCGGATCGACCTGCGCAGCGACTGGTACTCCGCGCGCACCAGCTCCACCAGCTCCGGGCGCTGCTCGGTGGCCGACGGCGTGGGCAGCGGCAGCCGCACCGCGTCGGCCAGCCGCTCCAGCAGCGCGGTGTAGCGGGGCGCGCTCATCGCGGCCAGCATGTCCTCCCTGGCCACCGCGTACTCGGCGGTCAGTGTGTCGAGCAGCCGCTCGGCGGCCTCCCGCTCGTCCGGGGTCAGGTCGGCCGCCAGCCCGCGCAGCCGGGGCAGCAGCACGTCCAGGTCCCGGACCGGGCCCAGCGAGCGCCCCAGCCAGCCCAGCTCGGCGCGCAGCGCGTCGGACCATTCGGCTTCCAGCAGCGGGCGGGCGGCCTTCAGCGCGGCCCGCATCCGGCGCACCGACACCCGCATCTGGTGCACGTCCTCGACGTCGGCGCCGGTTCGCGCGCCCGGGTCGTGCGCCAGCAGCGCGCGCAGCCGGATGTCCAGGGCCACCCGCACGTGGTGCACCGGCGGGTCACTCGGCTGCGCGGACAGTGGCTCGGCCAGCCGCAGCACGGCAACCGGCGGTTGCGCACGGCGACGCACCCGGGCCGGGCGTCGGGGGGCGGGGGCGCCGGTGGTCAACGTCACCGGAACAGAATACGGGGGGAGTACTCGATCAGTTGTGCGCGTGCAGGGCGACATTGAGCTCCACGGTGCCCCCGGCGCGGGGTCTGACTTCCACCGTTCCGGTGACCGAGTTGCGCAGGAAGAGCAACCCGGACTGCCCGGACAGCTCCAGGGCTTTGACCACCCGGCCCTCGGGCAGCGTGACCTTGGTGCCGGCGGTGACGTAGAGCCCCGCCTCCACCACACAGTCGTCGCCGAGGGAGATCCCGATTCCAGCGTTGGCGCTGATCAGGCAGCGTTGACCGACGGAGATGACCTCCTTGCCGCCGCCCGAGAGCGTGCCCATGATCGAGGCGCCGCCGCCGACGTCGGAGCCGTCGCCGACCAGCACCCCGGCCGAGATGCGGCCCTCCACCATGGATTTGCCCAGCGTGCCGGCGTTGAAGTTGACGAAGCCCTCGTGCATGACCGTGGTGCCTTCGGCCAGGTGCGCGCCCAGCCGTACCCGGTCGGCGTCCGCGATGCGCACCCCGGTGGGCAGCACGTAATCGACCATCCGGGGGAACTTGTCCACGCTGTACACGGTGACCGGCCCGCGCGCCCGCAGCCTGGCCCGGACCAGCTCGAACCCGCCCACCGCGCACGGCCCGTGGTTGGTCCAGACCACGTTGGACAGCAGCCCGAAGATCCCGTCCAGGTTGATCGAGTGCGGCCGTACCAACCGGTGGCTGAGCAGGTGCAGCCGCAGGTAGACGTCGTGCGCGTCGGCGGGCGGGTCGGCCAGCGAGCCGATCCGGGTCCGCACCGGGACCACCTCCACGTCCCTGGCCTCGTCGCGGCCCAACAGCTCGAGCGGCTCGGCGGGCAGTTCGGGATCGCCGCTACCCAGAGCCGGGGCGGGATACCAGGTGTCCAGCACCGAGCCGTCTGCGGCGAGCGTGGCGATACCGGCGCCGTACGCGCCTTCGGTGAGATGCACAAGGGAAACGTTAGTCGACCCGGCGCCACCGCCTGTGATCGAAACGAACGTGGCGGGTGGGCTCGGTCGTTGTCAAGCCCGGCCCCGGGTAGCGTCGCTGGGCGTGAGCGTCACCGCCGGCTCCGGGCCGTTCAAACTGGATCTCACCGCCGACCCGGTCGAGCTGACCGCCGCGCTGGTCGACATACCCAGCGTGTCCGGCGAGGAGAGTGCGCTGGCCGGCGCGGTGGAGGCGGCGTTGCGCGAGCAGGCGCCGCACCTGGAGGTACTGCGGGACGGCAACGCGGTGCTCGCCCGCACCACCGGCGACCGGGCCACCCGGGTGCTGCTCGCCGGCCACCTGGACACCGTGCCGATCGCCGACAACCTGCCCAGCCGCCGCGACGGCGACGCCCTCTACGGCTGCGGCACCTCGGACATGAAGGCCGGCGACGCGATGATCGCGCACCTGGCCGCCACGCTGCCCGACCCGGCGCACGAGCTCACCCTGGTGTTCTACGACTGCGAGGAGATCGAGGCGGCGCGCAACGGGCTGGGCCGCATCGAGCGCAGCCTGCCCGACTGGCTACACGCCGATCTGGCCATCCTGGCCGAGCCGACCGACGGCGCGGTGGAGGCCGGCTGCCAGGGCACGTTGCGCGCGGTGATCCGCACCGAGGGGCACCGGGCGCACTCGGCCCGGTCCTGGTTGGGCCGCAACGCCATCCACGCGGCGGCCGAGGTGCTGGACCGGCTGAACGCGTACCAGGCGCGCCAGGTGGACATCGACGGCTGTGTGTACCGGGAGGGGCTGCAGGCGGTGCGCATCGCCGGCGGGGTGGCCGGGAATGTGGTGCCGGACGCCTGCGAGGTCACCGTCAACTTCCGGTTCGCCCCGGACCGGACGGTGGCCGCCGCCGCCGATCATGTGGCGGAGGTGTTCGCCGGGCTGAACGTGCGGATCACCGATACCGCCGCCGGCGCGCTGCCCGGGCTTGACGCCCCGGCTGCCCGGCGGTTCCTGGCCGCCACCGGCGCGCGCCCGGTCGCCAAGTACGGCTGGACCGACGTGTCCCGGTTCGCCGCGCTGGGCATTCCGGCGATCAACTTCGGTCCTGGCGACCCCAACCTGGCGCACACCCGCGAGGAGCACGTGGCCACCGACCGGATCACCCACTGCACCGACCTACTGCGCACCTTCCTGAGTCAGACCAGGTGAGCACCTGTGAGTGGTATTGGTCGCCATAGCGACCAATACCACTCACGGGGCTGGTGAGGCGAGGACAAGCCGATGGGGTGGCGCGCAGTAATGTCGGCGATGTGTCCGTCCCTCCCAATCCGACCGCGCAGGGCTCGTCCGACGACGAGCACCCCTCCGAGAGACTGCGCGGCCCGGTGGTGCTGCGCCGCGAGCGCCGTCAGGAACTCACCACCACCGACCAGCGGCTACTGGACTCCCGTGGCCCCTCCGACTGGGTGCACACCGACCCGTGGCGGGTGCTGCGCATCCAGGCTGAGTTCGTCGAGGGCTTCGGCATGCTCGCCGAGCTGCCCCGCGCGGTCACCGTGTTCGGCTCCGCGCGCACCGGCCGCGACCACCCCGAGTACCAGCTCGGCCGGCAGCTGGGCAGCGCGCTGGCCAAGGCTGGCTTCGCTGTGGTCACCGGCGGTGGCCCCGGCACCATGGAGGCGGTCAACCGGGGTTGCTCGGACGCCGGCGGGCTGTCCGTCGGCCTGGGCATCGAGCTGCCGTTCGAGCAAGGGCTGAATCCCTGGGTGGATCTCGGCATCAACTTCCGCTACTTCTTCGCCCGCAAGACCATGTTCGTGAAGTACTCCCAGGCGTTCGTCTGCCTGCCCGGCGGCTTCGGCACCCTGGACGAGTTGTTCGAGGCGCTCACCCTGGTGCAGACCAAGAAGGTCACCAAGTTCCCGGTGGTGCTGCTCGGCTCCGAGTACTGGGGCGGGCTCTACGACTGGCTGAAGAGCACCGTGCTGGACAGCGGCAAGATCGGCGACAAGGACCTCGCGCTGGTGCACGTCACCGACGACATCGATGACGCGGTGGAGGTGGTCAACGAGGCCTACCGCGCCTGGGAGGCCGCGCATTGAGTCCGTTCGCGGTGTGCGTGTACTGCTCCTCCTATGACGGGGTTTCGCCGGAGCACCTGGCGCTGGCCGACGCGGTCGGCCGGGGTATCGCCGAGCGTGGTTGGACGTTGGTCTCCGGCGGCGGCCGGCGGTCCATGATGGGCGCGGTGGCGAAGGGGGCGCGGTCCGGCGGGGCGCGCACCGTGGGTGTGATACCCCGTTCGATGGTGGAGCGGGAATGGGCCGATCACGACTGCGACGAGCTGCTCATCACCGACACGATGCGCGAGCGCAAGGCGCTGATGGACGCGCACGCGGACGCGTTCATCACCCTGCCCGGGGGCTTGGGTACCTGCGAGGAGCTGTTCGAGACCTGGAGCGCGCGGGTGCTCGACCTGCACACCAAGCCGGTGGTGTTGCTGGACCCGGACGGGCACTACGCCGGGCTGTTGACCTGGCTGCACGGCCTGGTCGACGGCGGGTTCGCGCTGCGCTCCGCGATGGACCGGCTGGTGGTGACCGGCGAGGTGGGCGCGGCGCTGGACGCCTGCGCCAGTGCCCCGTGACCCCCCTGGCCGCGCTGGCCCGCCGGCCGTGTGACGATCGAGCACCGTGATGCCGCCGACTCCGCCGCCGCTGCGCTTCGGCACCCGGGCCCCGGCCGCCGACCGGGTGCTGGTGATGGCCATCGTCAACCGCACTCCGGACTCGTTCTACGACCGGGGTGCCACCTTCGCCGAGGGTGCCGCGCTGGACGCGGTGGACAGCGCGGTCGCCGACGGCGCGGACATCGTGGACATCGGCGGGGTGAAGGCCGGCCCGGGCAGCACCGTGGACACCGACGAGGAGATCCGCCGGGTGGTGCCCTTCCTCGCCACCGTGCGGGCCCGCCACCCCGACCTGGTGATCAGCGTGGACACCTGGCGGGCCGAGGTGGGCCGGTTGGCCTGCGCGGAGGGCGCGGACATCCTCAACGACTCCTGGGCTGCCGCCGACCCCGAGCTGGCCGAGGTGGCCGCCGAGTTCGGTGTCGGGGTGGTCTGCTCACATACCGGAGGCGCCCGCCCGCGCACCCGGCCGCACCGGGTCAGCTACCCGAACCTGGTCGAGGATGTGATCGCCGAGCTGACCGGCCAGGCCGAGCGGATGGTGGCGCTGGGCGTGCCCAAGGAGGGCGTGCTGATTGACCCCACGCACGACTTCGGCAAGAACACCTGGCACGGGCTGGAGCTGCTGCGCCGCTGCGGCGAGCTGGTCGCGACCGGCTGGCCGGTGCTGATGGCGCTGTCGCACAAGGATTTTATCGGCGAGACGCTGGGCGTCGGGCTCGAGGAGCGCGGCGAGGGCACCCTGGCCGCGACCGCGCTGGCCGCCGCCGCTGGGGCCAGGGTGTTCCGGGCGCACGACGTGGCGGCCACCCGCCGCACGGTGGACATGGTGGCCAGCATCCTGGGCGTCCGCCCGCCGGCCGGCTGTGTGCGCGGGCTGGCCTGATGGAGCCCGATCTGGAGCAGTGGTTCGACCGTCGCACCTGGCAGCGGCCGGCCTGGAGTGTCGAGGCGCTGCGCTCGGCCAAGCGCGGCCGGCGGGTGTCGGTGGTGCTGCCGGCGCTGAACGAGCAGGCCACCGTCGGGTCCATCGTGGCCGCCATCCTCCCGCTCACCCAGGGCCCGGAGCCGCTGGTGGACGAGCTGGTGGTGCTGGACTCCGGCTCCACCGACGCCACCAGGGCGGTGGCCGCCGAGGCCGGCGCGGTGGTGATCGGCCGCGAGGAGGTGCTCCCGCACATCGAGCCGGTGCCGGGCAAGGGCGAGGTGCTCTGGCGCTCGCTCGCCGCCACCACCGGCGACCTGGTGGTCTTCCTGGACTCCGACCTGGTGGACTTCGACCCCAGCTTTGTCCCCGCGCTGCTCGGGCCGCTGCTCACCGAGGCGGGGGTGGCGTTGGTCAAGGGCTTCTACCGGCGTCCGCTGCGGCTGGAGACGGCCGAGCTGGACACCGGCGGCGGGCGGGTCACCGAGTTGCTGGTGCGCCCGTTGCTGGCCGCGCTGCGCCCGGAGCTGGCTGGCGTCGTGCAGCCGCTCGGCGGGGAGTACGCGGCGACCAGGCAGCTGCTCGAGTCGGTGCCGTTCGCGGCCGGCTACGGCGTGGAGATCGGCCTGCTGCTGGACACCCACTCTCGTCGCGGGCTGGACGCGCTCGCACAGGTGAACCTGGGGGTCCGCAAGCACCGCAACCGGTCGTTGTTGCAGCTCGGGGTGATGGCCAGGCAGATCCTGGCCGCCGCGCTGCACCGTTGCGGGCTGCCCGACGCCGGCGGCGCGATCACCCAGTTCCGCCAGCTCGAAGGCGAGTGGCTGCCCACCAGCCACCGCGTCGAGGTGACCGAGCGGCCACCGATGAGCGAGGTCCTGTCGCCGAATACCTGACGGGGCCGGACACTACAGTTCGTTCCATGGGTACGGCGCTGATCTACCTCGTGGTGCTGCTCGGGGTCGCGGCCGCCTTCTTCTTCGGCGCCAGCGCGATCTTCGGCCGAGGTGAGGAGCTCGCCCCGATCCCGAAGTCGGCCACGCCGACCTGGCTGCCCGAGCCGGGGGAGACCATCGACGTCGAGGATGTCCGGGCGCTGCGGTTCCAGCAGGCGCTGCGCGGCTACAAGATGGCCGAGGTGGACTGGGTGCTCGAGCGGCTGGCCATCGAGCTGCACCGGGTGCACGGCGAGCTGGACGTTGCGCACGGCCGGATCGCCGAGCTGGAGGCGGCCGAACGGACCGGTGGCGGGTCCGGGGGAACGGCGGTCTCCGGCGGTGCCGGATGAGCGGCGACCGGCGCGAGTTGGAGCTGGCCACCGAGGTGAGCGCGCCACCGGAGCGCACCTGGTTGGCGGTGACCGACTGGGCGCGCCAGGGCGAGTGGATGTTGGGCACCCAGGTCGCGGTCACCAGTGGGGACGGCCGATCGGTGGGGTCCACGCTCAGCGCGAGGACCGGATACGGCCCATTCGGCTTCGTGGACACCATGGTGATCAGCGAGTGGGACGCGGCTCGGCGCCGCTGCGTGGTGACGCACACCGGGCGACTGGTGCGCGGCGAGGGGGAGTTCGCGGTCACCCCGAAGGCCGGCGGAGGTTCGGTGGTGCACTGGGCGGAGCGCCTGGAGCTGCCGTTCGGGCCACTGGGCCGGGCCGGCTGGTCGGCGCTGCGGCCGGTGTTCGCCACCGGGGTGCGCTGGTCGTTGAGCCGGCTGGCTCGGTTCTGCGAGAGCTACCCGGCGGATGGGGAGGGTGAGGGATGACCGAGGCCGTGCCGGCGCGCGGAGCGGTGCCTGTGGACGAGGCGGTGCGCGTGGACGAGGCGGTGCGCGTGGACGAGGCGGTGCCCGTGGGTGCGGCGGTGCCGGGGGGTGGGGCGGTGCTTGGGCCGGATGGTCAGCCGCGCTGCCCGTGGGGGTTCTCCACCCCGGACTACCTGGCCTACCACGACCAGGAGTGGGGCCGCGCGCTGCGCGGGGTGGCGCCGATGTTCGAGCGGCTCACCTTGGAGGGCTTCCAGTCCGGGCTGTCCTGGCTGATCATCCTGCGCAAGCGGGAGTCGTTCCGGCGGGCATTCGCCGGGTTCGATCCGGCGAAGGTAGCCGCCTTCGACGACACGGACCGGGCCCGGCTGCTGGCCGACCCCGGCATCGTGCGGAACCGACTGAAGATCGACGCGGCCTGCCAGAACGCCCGCGCCGTACTCGAGCTGGACGTCCCGCTGGACGAGCTGCTCTGGTCGTTCGCGCCGGGCGGCGACCGGCCCCGGCCGCGCACGCTCGCCGACGTCCCCGCCGTGACGCCCGAATCGACCGCGATGGCCAAGGAGCTCAAGCGGCGTGGCTTCCGATTCGTCGGCCCGACCACGTGTTACGCGTTGATGCAGGCCGCCGGACTGGTCAATGATCACTTGGAGGGCTGCGTAGCCGGGTGACCCTGGCACCGGCGCGACGCGCGGTGATCGCCTCGGTTGCACCGCTCATTGGGCGATGAGGGAGAATACCCCCGCCAAGTGTGATGGAGGGAGCTCGACATGGCGGCCATGAAGCCCCGGACTGGAGACGGTCCCCTCGAAGTGACCAAGGAGGGGCGGGGCATCGTGATGCGCGTTCCATTGGAGGGTGGTGGCCGGCTCGTTGTCGAGATGTCGGCCGAGGAGGCGAGCGACCTGGGTGACGCGCTGAAGGCGGCGTCGGGCTGAGCGCGCCGACGATTGGCGCCAGGCAGGTGGGCACCGTTCCCGCGGTGCCCACCCCGCTGTTGGCTGTGGCGGCCGTCGCGCGGCCCGACGAGCGGGCCGAGCAGGTCGTCCTACTGGACACCGAAGGACACCAGCGCGCCTGGGCCGTCCCCGGCACCGACCCAGGGGTGGACCCGGCGCTGATCGACCGGCTGGGCGCCACCGGCAAGGCCGGTGAGGTGCATTTGCTGCCGGACGGGCGTTGGCTGCTCGGCGTCGGCAACGGGGCGGATGCGGCGGGCCTGCGTCGGGCCGGGGCCACGCTGGCCGGCGCGCTGCGGGCGCGCGCCGAACGGGCCAGGGCGAACCAGGCCGACTCCGAGCAGAACACAACCGAGCCAGAACCCCAGCCGGACGAGAACCCCTCGGCGGCGGACCCGCCGGTGGCCCTCGCCGTGGCCGAGCTGTCCGAGTCGAGCCGGGCGGCGGTGGTCATCGGCCTGATCCTGGGGTCGCACCAGTTCCGGGTGAGCCAGCGGCAGCCACCCGCCCCTGGGCGAGCCGAGCTCGTGGTGCCCGAGGCTGAGCTGGCCGACCTGGCCGGCCAGGTCGAGGTGGCCGGCGCGCTCGCGGCGGCCACCGCACTGGCCAGGGACCTGGCCAGCACTCCATCTGATGTCAAGACGCCGGTCTGGCTGGTGAGCACCGCCGCGGACCTGGCCGCCGAGGTCCCCGGGCTGTCCGCCACGGTCTGGCCTGCGCAGCAACTGGCCGAGGAGGGCTTCGGCGGGCTGCTCGCGGTGGGCGGCGGCTCCTCCCGGCCGCCGGCATTGCTGCGACTGGACTGGGCCCCGCCCGCTGCTGGGTCGCCCGGTGTTGGTTCGGCCGGTGTTGGTTCGGCCGGTGTTGGTTCGGCCGGAGCCGGATCGACCGGCGCTGGGTCGACTAGCCAGTCGACCGAACCGCGACACCTGGTGCTGATCGGCAAGGGCATCACCTTCGACACCGGTGGTATCTCGATCAAGCCGGCGGACGGCATGCACCTGATGCGCACCGACATGGCCGGCGGCGGCGCGGTGATCGCCGCGCTGCTGAGCATTGCCCGGCTGGGCCTGCCGCTGCGGGTGACCGGGCTGGTGCCGGCGGCGGAGAACCACGTGTCCGGCTCGGCCTACCGACCGGGTGACATCGTGCGCCACTACGACGGCACCACCACCGAGGTCGTGAACACCGACGCCGAGGGGCGGATGGTGCTGGCCGACGCGCTGGGCTACGCGGTGCGAGAGCTGGCGCCGGATCTGATCGTGGACGCGGCGACGCTGACCGGGGCGATGAAGGTTTCGCTCGGGATGCGCACCGGCGGGCTGTTCGCCACCGAGGACCAGCTGGCCGACGCGCTACTGGCGGCCGGGGAGCGGGCCGGCGAGCGCTGGTGGCGCATGCCGCTGCTGGACCACGTGGCCGACGAGGTGGACTCCACCATCGCCGACCTGCGCCAGGCGCCACCGGGGCCGCCGGCGATCAGCGCGGCGCAGTTCCTCCGGCGGTTCACCGGCGGGCTGCCGTGGGCGCACCTGGACATCGCCGGTCCGGCGCGCTGCGACAAGGCCTACGACGAGGTCGCGGTCGGCGCTACCGGGTTCGCCGCACGCACCATGGTCGAGCTGGCGCTGGGCTACGTCAGCCGGTGAACCGGGCGGGGGCCCGCCACAGGGCCGCCCTGGTTGGCGGATCCCCAGTGCTCGCGCAGCTGGATGGTGATTCGGCCGCACATGCAGCGCCGGTAGCTGACGAACCCTTCCGAGGTGCGGTGGGTGGAGACCAGCTCCGTCTCCGCCAGTGGCCAGCCGCACTCCGTGCAGCGCATCGCGAGCCCCCTCAAGGTAATATCTGACGGTAAAACGCTCCTTACAGCCAAGCACCCGATGAGGTAAGCGGTCAATGGATTTCATTGGTTACCGCAGCGACGCGCTCGGGATGGCTGTCGATCTGGTGAACGGGTTGCGCGCGGCCCCAGCCGCCGACCGTCCAGAGCTGCCCGAGCTGCTCGCCGCGCACCAATACCTGGTAGACGTGCCGTGGACCCCGCTCGCCGACGCGGAGCTGTGGACCTGGGCCGCCCGGCTGGCCGAGGTGTTCGCCGCCACCGAGATCGAGGTCGCCGCCGCGCTGATCAACGAGCTACTCGCCGATGCGGAGATCACTCCGCACCTCACCACGCACAGCGGCAAACCATGGCACTTGCACTACAGCCGGCCATCCGCCGGCGTGCTCGCAAGGGCCCGGGCCACCACCGCATTCGCGCTGGCCACCCTGGTCTCCGAGTACGGGATGGAGCGGCACGGGTTGTGCGCGGCGGCTGGCTGCTCTCGGGTCTACGCGGACACCTCCCGCAACGCCAGCCGCCGGTACTGCTCCTCGGCGTGTGCCAACCGTTCGGCGGTTGCGGCACATCGGGCGCGCCGGCGTGGCGCGGCTGAGGCGGAAGTGGAAACAGGCTCGACCGCGGGATAGTGTCGGCCGAAGGAGGGCGCTGAATCACACCGCTCGTCGCCGTGGCACGCGTTGGTCAGCGCTTCTGGGAACCGTTCGGGTCGTCGCTCAGCGACAGACGGGGTCGTGGATGAACACGTCAGTGCGCTTTCCGGTCGGCATGCCGGGCAGCGTGCTCGGCGTGGTCCTGGCCGGCGGCGAGGGCAAGCGGCTGTGGCCCCTGACCGCCGACCGGGCCAAGCCCGCCGTTCCCTTCGGGGGCAACTACCGGCTGATCGACTTTGTGCTGTCCAACCTGGTGAACGCCGGGCTGCACCGGATCTGTGTGCTCACCCAGTACAAGTCCCACTCGCTGGACAAACACATCTCCACCACCTGGCGGCTGTCCAGCGTGCTCGGCCAATACATCACCACGGTGCCCGCCCAGCAGCGGCTGGGCCGGCGCTGGTACACCGGCAGCGCGGACGCCATCTTCCAGAGCCTGAACCTGGTCTATGACGAGCGACCGGACTACATCGCGGTGTTCGGCGCCGACCACGTGTACCGGATGGACCCGGCGCAGATGATCGCCCAGCACATCGTCAGCGGGGCCGGAGTGACCGTGGCCGGCATCCGGGTGCCGCGCGCCGAGGCCAAGGCGTTCGGCTGCATCTCGGCGAACGCGGACGGCCAGATCACCGACTTCCTGGAGAAGCCGTCCGACCCGCCGGGCACCCCGGACGACCCCGACGTCACCTACGCATCGATGGGCAACTACCTGTTCTCCACCGATGTGCTGCTGGACGCGCTGCGGGCGGACGCCGAGGACAGCGACTCCGACCACGACATGGGCGGCGACATCATCCCTCGGCTGGTGAAGGCGGGGGAGGCCTCGGTCTACGACTTCGCGGACAACGTGGTGCCCGGCGCCACCGACCGAGATGCCGGCTACTGGCGCGACGTGGGCACCCTGGACGCCTACTACGACGCGCACCTGGACCTGGTGTCGGTACACCCGATCTTCAACCTGTACAACAGCCGCTGGCCCATCCGGACCGCCACCCCGCCGCTGCCGCCGGCCAAGTTCGTCGAGACCGGCCGCGCGGAGAACTCCATCGTCGGGCCCGGCACGATCATCTCCGGCGGCACCGTGTCGCGTTCTGTGGTCAGCGCCTCGGTGCTGGTGGAGGCCGGCGCCGAGGTGTCGGATTCGGTGCTGCTGCCCGGAGTGAAGATCGGCAAGGGCGCGGTGGTGCGCGGCGCCATCCTGGACAAGAACGTCGTGGTGCCGGACGGGGCCCAGCTCGGCGTGGACCTGGCGCTGGACCGGGCTCGCTACACCGTCAGCGCCGGCGGCGTGGTGGTGCTGGGCAAGGGCGTCACCGCCGGCTGAGCTGGGCGGGCGCGGCGCTCGGCAGCGCCTTCGCCGCGATCAGTAGGCCGGTGCCCAGGGGCAGTGGCCACAGCACCAGCGCGGCGTCCTCCCGGCACATCCGCTGGACCTCGCGCACCGCCTGGTGGTCCGGGTGCCCGGCCAGCTCGTCCAGCTCCTCGCCGGGCAGCGCGCCGCTGAGCGCGACCACCCCACCGGGGCGCAACAGCCGGATGGACTCGATCAGGTACCGGGGGTATTCCATGAATACCGCGTCCACGAAGATCAGGTCGTAGGCGCCGTCGGCGAGCCGAGGCAGCACGTCCAGCGCGGTTCCGTTGATCAGGCGCAGCCGGGAGCTGGAGTAGCCGGCCTCGAGGAACCCGACGCGGGCGCTGCGCTGATGCTCCGGCTCGATGTCGATCGAGGTGAGCACTCCGTCCGGGGTCATGCCGCGCAGCAGCCAGAGTCCGCTCACTCCCACCCCGGTGCCGATCTCCACCACGGCCTTGGCGCGCACCGCGGTGGCCAGGAAGCGCAGCGCGGCGCCCTCCGCCGGGTCGACCGGGACGCAGCCGAAATCCTCCCCACGGGCCCGCGCGTCGAGCAGCGTCTCGTCTTCGTCGAGGCTGCCGCGCGGGTAATCCCGCTGGGCGGACATGCCGCCGTCACCGTGCACGAGCCGAGATTACTGTCCAGAACTGGGTACCCCCCGCATTGACGGCGCCCGGCACATCGAGCCGAGGTTCTTAGTCAGCTCTCAGCCGGCCCTCACCTGTCCCTCACGGTGGTGCGCAACGGTAAGGGGCGTACGGGGGGAGACGGCCGGGGTCGTCGGGAGTTTCCCCATGTTGGCCGATCGCCGGAAACAAAACGGTCGGCTCCGACGTTCATACTGATGGCACGACCCGCCCCAGGAGGTGCGAACCGTCACCATGGTCAACAGACCTAGCGCAGCCGCGCTGCCCGACGCCGCGTCCAGTTGGACGCCGCCGAGCTGGGACGAGGTCGTCCGAGAGCATGCTGACCGGGTTTATCGCCTGGCCTACCGGCTCACCGGCAACGCCCATGACGCGGAAGATCTGACCCAGGAAACCTTCATCCGAGTGTTCCGCTCGCTGGCCTCGTACCAGCCGGGGACGTTCGAAGGATGGTTGCACCGGATCACCACGAACCTGTTCCTGGACATGGTGCGCCGCCGTGGTCGGCTGCGCATGGAGGGCCTGCCCGAGGACACGGACCGGTTGCCCGGCGGCGGGCCCGACCCTGAGCAGGTGTACTCGGAAACCCATCTGGACCCGGCCCTGCAGGCCTCGCTGGACGAGCTGGCCCCCGAGTTCCGGGCGGCCGTGGTGCTCTGCGACATCGAGGGTCTGTCCTACGAGGAGATCGGGGCCACCCTCGGGGTGAAACTAGGTACCGTGAGAAGCAGGATCCACCGGGGGCGCGCCGCGCTGCGTGAGTCCCTGGAGCGGAACCGCGCGGCAAGTGGCAAGGACCGACAGATGGCCGGCGCTGAGCTGGTCGGGGAGTCCGCGGGAGGTTAGCGAATGACGGAGCTCCGAGGGCAGCTCTCGGGTGGGCCGGCGTGGGGTGGACATCTTGCCCTGGACGCCATCGTTGCCTACGTCGACGAGGAGCTGTCGCCCGGAGCATGGCGCCGCGCGTTGGAGCACCTGGCCCGGTGCCCGGAATGCGCCGCCGAGGTCATCGCCCAGACTCAGGCCAGGCTTGCGCTGCGCGGTTCGGCCGCCCCGAGCTTGCCGTCCTCGCTGCTGTCCACCCTGCGTGCCATCCCAGCCGAGACCGAGCTGCCCGCCCCGCCCGCCGGCCTGGCCGTCGGCCCGGACGGCGAGCTGGTGTCCATGCTCCGCGAGCCGCGTTCCCGCCGCCGCCACCCCGATCGCCGGGTCCGGTTCGGTGCCGGGGTGGTGGCCAGCGGATTAGCCCTGGGCGGGCTGATGGTGGCGGGGAACGCAACCGGTCCCGGTGCCACCTCCACCGCCTCGATCACCCCGGCCTCTTCCGTGGGTCGCAGCGCCACCCTGGGCGGGATGGCGCCGGCCTCCGGGATCGACGCGGCCACCGAGCCGTCCCGCTCGGTGCTGGACGCCAGGCTGCAGTACGGCGGTGCCTCAGTGGTGCGGACGGTGCCCAGCCCGGCTCCGAGTAGTGCGCCGGCCGCTCCGGCGCCCGCCCTGGTCCACCAGGCCCACGGCTGAGGCCAGGTTTCCCCGCCGGCCTTCTACGCTGGCTTCACCCCGGTACCGGCAAGCTGACGGCAGACCTGTGCCCGTGGCACGCCCGTGACGACCTCAGGAGCTCGGCCGGCGATGAGTGAGCAGCAGCCTGATCAGGCCGACGAGCCGCCCCGGCTCGGTCCCCGACCGTTGGCCCGCCCGCCGGTGGACTCCGGCGCGGCGGAGCTGTTCGGCCGGCCGGACGGGGTGGCTGGCTCGTTCGAGCCGGTGTCCGTCGGCGGCGGAAACGGCGCCGCCGAGCGCGGTGACGGGCGCGGTGTCGACGGGCGCGGCGTCGACGGGCGCGGTGTCGACGGGCGGTCCACCGATGGCCGCGGTGGGGTCGAGACCAACGGTGCCCGCCGACTGGACACCGGCCCACCGCCGCACCACGCACTGGTCAGCGCGTTCGGACGGCCAATCGAGGCGACCACTGACCTACAGCGGCCACCCGGCGAGCGGATCGAGGACGACGAGCCCGACCCGTTCTGGGAAGGCGGCGCCGCCCGTGATCCGTGGCGCGACCCGGCCGCGTCGGTGCGACTCGGTCCCCCGGCGGTCGGAGAGCCGGCGCCGGCGCCGGAGAGCCGGCCCGAGGGCGCCCGGCTGAGCACCCGCGAACTGCTGTTCGGCCGGCGGGTGCGCCCCACCGCGCTCGCCATCCTCGGGGTGATCGCGTTGCTCATTGGGGGGATCGGCGGCCTGGTCGGCAAATGGGCCAGCGACGCGTCGTCCTCGCTCACCGAGCCCGGGGCGACCATCTCGGCGACCGCACCGGGCAAGGAGCGCCCGCCGGGCTCGGTGGCCGACATCGCCGCCAGGGTGTTGCCGGCCGTGGTGTCCATCCAGATCCGGATCGGCGACCAGGGCGGCACCGGCTCCGGGGTGGTGCTGGACAAGGACGGCCACATCCTGACCAACAACCACGTGGTCTCGCCGGCCGCCGGGGTGCCCAACTCGACCATCAAGGTGATTTTCCAGGACAACACCCAGGTGCCCGCGGCCGTGGTCGGCAGGGACCCGAAGACCGACCTGGCGGTCATCAAGGTGAACGTGCCGAATCCCACGGTCGCCCAGATGGGCAGCTCGGCGAGCCTGGCCGTGGGTGACGGGGTGATCGCGATCGGCTCCCCGCTCGGGCTGGCCGGCACGGTCACCGACGGCATCGTCAGCGCGCTGAACCGCCCGGAGCGGCTGGACGGAGAGGGCACCGACACGAACGCGGTGATCGACGCGATCCAGACCGACGCGGCGATCAACCCGGGCAACTCCGGTGGCCCGCTGGTCGACTCCACCGGCGCGGTGGTCGGGTTGAACGCGGCGATCAGCACCTTCGGCCAGGGCCAGGGCGGCTCGATCGGTCTGGGCTTCGCCATCCCCATCGACTACGCCCGGCAGATCGCCCAGGAGCTGATTCGCACCGGCTCGGTGAAGCACGCCGACCTGGGGGTGAACGCCAAGTCGGTCACTGATGACACCACCGACGGCGCTCAGGTGCAGAACGTGCAGAACGGTGGGGCCGCGGCGGCTGCGGGTATCGTGGAGCAGGACGTGATCGTGAAGCTCGGCGACCGGCGCATCGGCTCGGCCGGCGAGCTGCAGGTGGCGATCCAGGAGCACGCGATTGGGGAGCAGGTGCCGATCCAGCTGATCCGGCAGGGGCGCCCGCTCGTGGTCACCGCGACGTTGCACTCGGACTGAGGTCCTCGGCGAGGATCCCCAGGCCGGAGCGGCGGTGTCGCACCGAGGTTGAGGCGGGGCAGGTTGTTCGACAACGTGGGCTGGGGCGAGATCCTGGTACTGCTCGTGGCCGGCCTGTTCATCCTCGGCCCCGAGCGGCTCCCCGAAGCGGCGGCCTGGCTGGGCAAGACCATCCGCCAGGTCAAGGACTTCGCTTCCGGCGCGCGCGACCAGCTGAAAAACGAACTCGGCCCGGAGTTCGACGAGCTGCGCAAGCCGATCGACGAGCTCCGCGAGCCGCTGCGGGAACTGCGTAGCCTGCGCAACTTCGACCCGCGCCGGGCGGCGGTCCGCACGCTGTTCGACGGAGACCCCCCGGGCACCAAACCCAACGGCTTCGCCCCCGGCCCCGACGGCACGCCGAACACCACGCCGGCCGCCGTCTCACCGGTCCCACCCCCCGCCGCGCTCCCTCCGCCCCCGCCCCGCCCCCTCTCCCCGGACGAGCGCCCCCCCATAGACCCCGACGCCACCTAACCGCCGCCCCACCCAGCCCGCCCCACCGCACTCGTCACGCCTATTTCAACGACTAGTCGCCCACGCCGACAAGTTGCCCACGCCCACGCGCTTCGCCCACGCGCTGCACTACTCGGCGAGCAGCGGGGGACGGCGGTGGTGCCAGGTGGTGGCCTGTTGGAACGCGTGCGCGGCGGCCAGTACGGCGGCGTCGGCGTGCCGGGGGCCGACGATCTGCAGCCCGATCGGCAGCCCGTCGGCGGTGAAGCCGCACGGCACGCTGGCCGCCGGCTGCTGGGTCATGTTGAACGGGTAGGTGAAGGGCGTCCAGCTGGTCCACCGCCGACCGTCCCACCCAGGGGGTACCTCCACCCCGCCGGGGAACGCCGGGATCGGCAGCGTGGGCGTGAGCAGCAGCGGGAAGCGCTCGTGGAACGCCCCCATCCGGATACCAAGCTCGTTGCGCAGCGCCATGGCGCCCAGGTACTCCGCCGCGCTGATCCCGGCGCCCGCCTCGACGACCTCGGCCAGCCCGGGGTCCAACCGGGCGCGGCCGGCCGCGTCCACCTGCTCGACCGACTTGGCCGCGCCGGCGAACCACAGCGTGTGGAACTCCTGCACCGGGTCGGCGAACCCTGGGTCCACCGTCTCCAGCGAGGCGCCCAGCTCGCCGAACACGGCCACCGCCGCCTCGAACGCGGCGGCCACCTCCGGGTGCACCGATACGTACCCCAGCGTCGGGCTCACCGCGATCCGCAAGCCGGCCACCCCGTCGGACAGCGCGGCCACACAGGACCGGGTGGCCGGCGCCAGCGCCCAGGGATCCCGGTTGTCCGGCGCGGAGATCACGTCCAGCAGCAGCGCGGCGTCCGCCGCCGTGCGGGTCATCGGGCCGACGTGGGAGAGCGTGCCGAACGGGCTGGCCGGGTAGAGCGGCACCCGGGCGTAGGTGGGCTTGATCGCGACGATGCCGCTGAACGCCGCCGGGATGCGCACCGAGCCGCCGCCGTCGGTGCCCAGGCTGCCGGCGCCCATGCCCAGCGCCACGGCGGTCGCGCTGCCTCCGCTGGAGCCGCCGGAGGTCAGCTCCGGTTGCCAGGCGTTGCCGGTGACCCCGGTGCGCGGCGAGTCGGTGACCCCCTTCCAGCCCAGCTCGGGCGTGGTGGTCTTGCCGAGCAGCACCGCCCCCTGCTCGCGCACCCTGGCCACCGACGGGGCGTCCTGCGACCACGGCCCGGCCTCGTCGATGGTGTACGAGCCGCGCAGCGTGGGCCAGCCCGTGGTGTAGAGCAGATCCTTGATGGACAGCGGCACGCCGTCCAGCGCGCCGATCGGTTCGCCGCGCCGCCAGCGTTGTTCGGAGTCGCGGGCGGCGGCCAGCGCGCCGGCCGGGTCGAGCAGGCAGTAGGCGTTGACCTGGGGGTTCAACCGCTCGGCCCGGTCCAGTGCCTCCTGGGTTGCCTGTACCGGGGACAGCTCGCCGGAGCTATAGCCGGCCAGCAGCTCGGTCATGCTGAGATCCGCCGACGAGCTCACCGATACGACCATCTAGAGGCTCCCTGAGTTGACGTATCCGTGCGTCTTGTCCACCACGTTGCGCAGCGGCTGTCCGGCGCGGTAGCGGGCCAGGTTGTCGGTGAACAGGCCGACCAGCGACTCCCGCCAGCCGACCGCGTCGCCGGACATGTGCGGAGACACGATCATCCCGGGCAGTGTCCACAGCGGTGAGTCGGGCGGCAACGGCTCCGCGGTGAACACGTCCAGCGCGGC
Organism: Pseudonocardia sp.; assembly: GCA_036402515.1. GTDB lineage: Bacteria > Actinomycetota > Actinomycetes > Mycobacteriales > Pseudonocardiaceae > Pseudonocardia. Next base: position 18,761 of record DASWST010000119.1, on the reverse strand, counting down.
GCCGGCCAGCCCACCGGCCCGCAGCGCGGCGACCACATCGTCCTCCACCACCAGCGCGCCCCGGCCGACGTTGATCAGTCGGGCGTGCGGTGGCAGCAGGGCCAGGGTGGCGGCGTTTGCCATGCCCCTGGTCTGCTCGGTGAGCGGGGCGGCGAGCACCAGGTAGTCGGTGTCACCCAGCAGCCCCGGTAGCTCCTCGGCGGCGTGCACCCCGGCCCTGGCCCGCCGGCCGACCAGCCGCACCCGCATCCCGACCGCGCCCAGCAGCGCGGCGATGGCCGCCCCGATCGGGCCGCCGCCCACCACGACCGCGGTCCTTCCGGCGATCGTCTCGGTCTCCCGGTGCCGCCATTCGCGCTGGTCCTGCAGGCGCAGCGTGCGTGGCAGGTCCTTGGCGAAGGCAAGCACCAGGCCCAGCACGTACTCGGCCATCGCGGTGTCGAACACCCCGCGCGAGTTGGTGATCACCACGTCCGAGGCCACCATCTCGTCGAAGATCAGCCGGTCCACCCCGGCGCTCGCGGTGTGCACCCAGCGCAGCCGGTCGGCGGCCGCCCAACTGGCCCGCACCGCGTCGCCGATGGTGAAGTCCCAGACCAGCAGGGCGTCCGCGCCGGGCAGCGAATCGGGCAGCTCGGGGGCGGTGGCATAGCAAATTCGGGCATCCGGAGCAGCCGCCGCGACCTGCCTGTCAAGATCGGGTGGAAGATCGGCCGAGTGCAGCACGACTAGCCGAGAATCAGCGCTCTGAGCTGGAGAAACGCTCACAAATTGCTACCTCATGACGGTGGTGTTAACGCCCAGGCCGGGCCATTGACACGCTAGGAACCCCTCGTATGATTGTCAACAATCCGCTATTTTTTCGATCTTCTCTGGGAGAGTTGCGCGTGCCTCGAATGCTTCGCATCACGTTGGCCAAGCGAGGGGTGTCCTGCCTCGCCGCGATGCTGGAGAAAGAGGCGCCGCGCACCTGTGATGCGGTCTGGGCCGCGCTGCCCCAGGGCGGGGACGCCCAGCACGCCAAGTACGCCCGCAACGAGGTGTACACCATGGTGCCCCGGTTCGCGGAGACCGAGATCGGCCTGGAAAACCCGACGGTCACACCGATTCCCGGCGATGTTGTGTACTTCTCCTTCCCCGGCGGGATGCTGGACGAGGAGTTCAAGCGGGACAAGGGCGTCGCCGGGCTGCCCGGTGTGATCGATCTGGCGATCTTCTACGGGCGGAACAACCTGCTGCTCAATGGCGATGTCGGCTGGGTACCCGGGAACGTCTACGCCACGATCGTCGAGGGACTGGACCCGATGGCGCAAGCCTGCCACGACGTCTGGCGCTCCGGCAGCGTCGGCGAGCGCCTGGTCTACGAACGGCACTCCGAGGCTTAAGGCCAGAACGATGCCGACCGAGCTCTCCGTCGCGTTCGTCGAAGCGACCACGAACCAGCGGGGGATCGGCGTGGTCACCCCCTTCGACTTCGCGTTGGACCGCGAGCTGTGGCGCTGGGTTCCGGACAACGTCTCGCTGTACCTGACCCGCATGCCGTTCTTCACCACGCCGGTCACCGTGGAGATGGCTACCGCGGTCAGTGAGCGGGCGGTGGTCCGCCGGGCGACCCGGGACGTGCTCACCCCGGAGCCGGACGTGGTGGTCTACGCGTGCGCCTCGGGTAGCTTCGTGGGCGGCGTCCTGGGTGAGCGGCTGCTGGTGCGGACGATGGTCGACGCGGGCGCGCCCGCCGCGTGCACCACTTCAGGTGCGCTGGTCGAAGCGCTGGGCATGCTCGGGGTGCGCAAGTTGGCGATCGCCACGCCGTACGTGAACACGGTGACCGACCGGCTGGTCACGTACCTGGCGGAGAACGGCGTGCGGACCGTGGCCAGGGACGGGCTCGGGCTGCTCGGGCACATCTGGCGGGTGCCGTACGCCACCGTGGTGGACATCGTGCGCTCGGTTGATTCGCCGGACGCCGACGCGATGTTCATCAGCTGCACGAATCTGCCCACCTACGACATCATCGAGCCGCTGGAGCAGGCGCTGGGCAAACCGGTGCTGACCGCGAACCAGGTCACCATGTGGTCAGCCCTGCGCGCCATGAACCTGCGCGGCGTCGGCGCCGGCCAGGGCCTCCTGATCGCCGACCAAGCCTCCGCCGCCTAACCCCTCTGACCACGGTTCCGCGAGTCGGGGGTTTCGTCAGGGTGAGTCGGGCCTTTCGTCAGAGCAGTACCGGTCGGCGCACCGCCGGTGGTCGCTCGTCCGACTCCCAAACGTTAGGATTGTCGACAATCATGCGAAGCATTGGATTCCTGTACCCGGGCTACAGCGCCGAGGACGACTACCCGACCGCGCAGAAGCTGATCGGCGACTCGGCAGAGCTGCGCCTCGTGCACACCGTGATGCGCGAGGACGCGCACCGGGTGGACGCGCTGCTGGACATCGGCTCGGACGACGTGCTGGCCGACGGCGTGCGCGCGCTCGCCGATCCGGCTGCCGGGCCCGGGTGTGCCTCGGTGATCTGGGCGTGTACCTCGGGCAGCTTCGTGTTCGGCTGGGACGGGGCATCGGCACAGGTGGAGGCGCTGCGCGAGGTGGCGGGCGCGCCGGCGTCGAGCACTTCGTTCGCGTTCACCGACGCCGCCGCCCGGCTCGGGGTGACCCAGGTCGCGGTGGCCGCCACCTACCCGGACGACGTGGCGGAGCGATTCGTGACGTTTCTGGCCGCCGCCGGGATCAGCGTGGTGCGGCTGTCCACGCTGGGCATCGTGACGGCGGCGGAGGTCGGCACGCTGGGCCGTGACCGGGTGCTGGAGGTGGCTGCCGCCGGTGACCACCCGGACGCGGAGGCCGTGCTGCTGCCGGACACCGCGCTGCACACCATGGCCTGGCTGGACGAGCTGGAGCTGCGGCTGGGCAAACCGGTGCTCACCGCCAACCAGGTCAGCATCTGGCAGGGCCTGCGGCTGGCCGGCGACCGCACCGCTCGCCGCGGGCTGGGCCGGCTGTTCACCGAGCCGCCGGCCGAGCTGCCTCCGGCACCGGCCCCCGGAGCGCCGGCTTGATACTCGGCGGCGGTGAGCTGGAGCCGGTCAACCGCGAGTCCACTCCCGCCCTGGTCGCCGATCAGCTTCGTCGGGCCATCATGCGCGGCACCCTCACCGCCGGTACCCAGCTCGGCGAGGTCGAGCTGGCCAGCCGGCTCGGGGTCAGCCGGGGCCCGCTGCGTGAGGCCATGCAGCGGCTGATCGCCGAGGGTCTGCTGCGCAGCCAGCGGCACCGTGGCATCTTCGTCCGTGAGCTGGACGAGGACGACGTGCGGGACGTGTACACCGCGCGGCTCGCCGTGGAGCAGGCCGCCGGCCAGTTGATCCTGGCCAGCGGGTCTGGGCCGTCGGTGGCGGCGCTGCTCACCGAGTCGCTCGCGGCACTCGAGGATGCGGCGCGAATCGGTGACTCGGTGGCCCTGGCGGACGCCGACCATGCCTTCCACGCCGCGCTGGTCGCCGCGTCCGGGAGTCCCCGGTTGCGCCGGATGGCCGATGGGCTGCTGGTGGAGACCCGGATGTGCCTGGCCGCGCTGCAGCGCACCGCCCCGCCGGCGGACGCGCTGGTCGCCGAGCACCGGCAGCTGCGGGACGCGCTGCTCGCCGAGGACCCGGAGCGGCTGGCCGCCGTGCTGCGGGAGCACATGGCCGATGCGGTGGACCGCATCGTCGGCGCCCACCGCGCGCCGAGACCCGTCGCCGGCTAACCCGCAGTCGCCGGCGAGCCCGGCCGGGAGGACGCTGGACGAGTGGGATACCAGGCTATTGCGCAGGCCGCCGTGGCGGCGCACTTCCTGTTCCTGGCCTATCTGCTCGTCGGCGGATTCCTGGCCTGGCCGGCGCGCTGGCGGTGGACCGTGCTGGCGCACCTCGCCGTGGTCGGCTGGGGGATCTGCATCGTCACCGTCGGGCAGACCTGCCCGCTCACCGTGCTGGAGAACTGGGCCAGGGTGCGCGCCGGGCAGCACGGCCTGGCCCGGGGCTTCGTGGATACCTATCTGACCGGCGTGATCTACCCGGCCCAGTATCTCGTTGAGGTGCGGCTGCTCATCGCCCTGGTGGTGCTGGTGTCCTGGCTCGGCCTCGCGGTGCGTTGGGTCCGGAGCCGGCGCCAGGGCGCCCCTCGAATGGGTGTGTCCTAGGACACAGGTGAGGGGATAGCGTCCGCGGGTCACTCATGTGGAGCACACGCCGAAGGAGCCCGAGATGGCCGGTGTCACGGGGTCTGCCCAGGCCGAGGCGATGCCGATGCGCCGGGTCGCCGCCGCGTCGTTTGCCGGCACCACGATTGAGTTCTACGACTTCTTCATCTACGGCACGGCGGCCGCGCTGGTGTTCGGGCCGGTTTTCTTCCCCGCGCTCGGCCCGGCGGCCGCCACGGTGGCCTCGTTCGCCACGTTCGGCGTGGCGTTCTTCTTCCGTCCGCTCGGCTCGATCCTGTTCGGCCACTTCGGCGACCGGCTGGGGCGCAAGCGCACGCTGATCTTCACCCTGCTCCTGATGGGGCTGTCTACCTTCCTGATCGGCCTGCTGCCCTCGGCCGCCACCATCGGCGTGGCCGCGCCCATCCTGCTGGTGGTGCTGCGCGCATTGCAGGGCGTGGCCGTGGGCGGCGAGTGGGCCGGTGCCGCGCTGCTCACCACCGAGTTCGCCCCCGCCGGTAAGCGCGGCCTGTACAGCATGTTCCCGCAGCTCGGGCCGTCGATCGCGTTCGGGCTGTCCAGCACCACCTTCCTGATCACCGCGCTCGCCATGAGCCCGGCAAGCTTCGCGGCGTGGGGTTGGCGGCTGCCGTTCCTGATCAGCATCGTGCTGGTGGGCATCGGCCTCTACATCCGGCTCAAGATCAGCGAGACGCCAGTGTTCGCCCGGGCGTTGGCCCGCCACGAACAGGTGCGGCTGCCGTTCGTCGAGGCGCTGCGCCACCAGTGGCGAGAGGTGCTGCTGGCCGGCGGGACGCTGACCATGGTGTTCGGCTTCTTCTATATCGGCACCGTGTACCTGACCAGCTACGCGGGCCAGGCCAAGGGGGTCGGGGTGCTGGGGCTGCCCCGGCCGACTGTGCTGACCGCCGGAATCGTGGCCGCGTGCGCGTTCGCGCTAGCCTGCGTGGGCTCGGCGATACTGTCCGACCGGTTCGGCCGGCGCCGGATAGTGCTGATTGGCAACGTGGTCGCGTTGGTGGTCGGGCCGCTTGCGTTCGTGATCATGCAGCCGGGTAACGCGCCATCGTTCTTCGTCGGGTTGTCGCTGCTACTGGCCGTGGTCGGCGTCCCATATGGCCCTTCGGCCGCGTACCTGCCGGAGATCTTCTCCACCCGCTACCGTTACACCGGGGCCGGCATGGGCTACAACCTCGCTGGCATTCTCGGCGGCGCGGTACCGCTGGCCGTGGCCGCCCCGCTGACCGCCGCGTTCGGCGGACTCGGAGTCGGGTTCTACTTGGCCGGGCTCGGGCTGCTCAGCACGCTGTGTGTGCTCGCGCTGCGCGAGACCAAGGACGCCGTGATCGACACCGCCGCGACGGCGACTGCCCCCGCCTGAGTCCCGCCGATGCCGGCTCGCCTCAGCGGCACCGGGGTGATGCCGGTTCGGGTCAGCGGCGCACCGGGCTGGTGCCGGCTTGGCTAGGCGGCGCACCGGGCAGGCGCCGGCTCGGCTAGCGCTTCACCGGGCTGATGTTGAGCGACATGCCGGCGAGCCCCCGGGAGCGGGTGGACAGCCGGTTGGCGACCCCGGCCAGCGCCTTTGCCGCCGCCGTCTCCGGCGCGGAGAGCACCAGCGGGACGCCGCCGTCGCCGGACTCGCGCAGCCGGGGGTCCAGCGGGATCTGGCCGAGCAGCGGCACGGGCGCGCCCAGCGCGGTGGACAGCGAGTCGGACACCGCCTGCCCGCCGCCGGAGCCGAACACTTCCATCCGGCTGCCGTCCGGCATCTCCAGCCAGGACATGTTCTCCACCACGCCGATCAGCCGCTGGTGGGTCTGCAGGGCGATCGAGCCGGCCCGCTCGGCCACCTCGGCGGCGGCCTGTTGTGGCGTGGTGACCACCAGGATCTCCGCGTTGGGGATCAGCTGCGCGCAGGATATGGCGACGTCACCGGTGCCCGGCGGCAGATCCAGCAGCAGCACGTCCAGGTCGCCCCAGAACACGTCGGCCAGGAACTGCTGCAACGCGCGGTGCAGCATCGGGCCCCGCCAGGTCACCGGGGTGTTGCCCTGGGTGAACATGCCGATCGAGATGACCTTCACGCCGTGCGCCTCCGGCGGCATGATCATGCTGTCGACCTTGGTGGGCCGGCTATTGGTGCCGAGCATGCGGGGCACCGAGTGCCCGTAGATGTCCGCGTCCAGCACCCCGACGGACAGCCCCTTGGCGGCCATCGAGGCGGCCAGGTTCACCGTCACAGAGGACTTGCCCACCCCACCCTTGCCGGAGGCGACGCAGTAGACCCTGGTCAGCGAGCCGGGGTCGGCGAACGGGATGGTCGGCTCGTCGGAGCCGCCACGTAGCGAGCGGCGCAGCTCGGTGCGCTGCTCGTCGCTCATCACGTCCAGCTCGACCTCGACCGCGCGGACGCCGGGCACCTCGGACACGGCGGTACGCACCCGGTTGGTGATCGTTTCGCGCATCGGACAGCCGGCGACCGTCAGCCAGACCGCCACGCGGACCGTGCCGTCGGCAGCGATTGCGACGCCCTTGACCATGCCGAGTTCGGTGATCGGCTTGTGGATCTCCGGGTCCTCGACGCGGGTCAGCGCGGTGCGCACAGCCTGCTCGGTGACGTCGGCCGCCGCGTATGGGGTGTGCGGAGTCGTAGTCATCGTGTCCATCCTACGTGCGGATATGGACGAGCTGTCGAGCCGGTGTCGAGCCGCGTGGGTGGATTCTTGTCGTCCGAACGGGCGTCGGCCATTTAGCTCGCGCCGCGCTGGACGTTAATAGGGACAGAACGAATTCCTCGGGACTGTAATATCTGATTACATGAACCCCGCTACCGTGACCGATGGCGTGCGCCCGGGTCCAGCTGCAGAGCCGTGGCTGGGCACGTGTAGCGAGGGGCACGCGGTGTGGCGGCAATATCTGCGGGGCCAGGCCACCGTGGCCCGTGCGCTGGAGGCCGATCTGCTCCTGGAACAGCGCCTCTCGCTGGCCGCCTACGAGGTCCTGGCCCAGCTGGCCGAGGCACCGGAACGGCGGCTGCGGATGACCGAATTGGCCGACGCTGTGCTGCTGTCCCGCTCCGGGGTGACTCGGATGGTCGACCGGTTGGAGCGGGTCGGGCTGGTCACCCGAGGTCGGGTGGCCGAGGACGGGCGGGGAATTGCGGCCACCATCACCGACCGGGGACTGGATCAGCTGCACCGGGCCACCGCGACGCACGTGGCGGCCATCCAGCGGTACTTCATCGACCGGCTGGACGAGGCCGACCTGCGGGACCTGTGGCGGATCAGCCAACGGCTGGCCACCGGGCCGGCGGCGTCGATGACCAGTCAGGACGTGCTCGGTGCGTCCGCCGGCTGCGCCTAACCGCCGGGGTGCGCCTAACCGAGTTGCGCCTGACCGAGTTGGGCCTAACGCCGGGTGCGCCCAACCGAGAGGTGCCTCGCCGGGGTGATTAGCCGATCCGGCCGGCGCGGTCGGTGCCGGCCCGCTCGCTCTTGGCAGCCCGTTCGCCCTTGGCAGCCCGGTCGGACTTGACCCGGTCGGACTTCCCGGCCCGCGCGCTCGGGTCGACCGGCAGCAGCGCGGCAAGCTTGTCCAGCTCGCCGCGCAGGTAGTCCCGGGTGGCCACCTCACCCACGGCCACCCGAAGCGCCGCCAGCTCACGGGCCAGGTACTCGGTGTCGGCCTTGGTGCGCTCGGCCCGGGCCCGGTCTTCCTCCAGGGACACCCGGTCCCGGTCATCCTGGCGGTTCTGTGCCAGCAGGATCAGCGGCGCCGCGTACGCGGCCTGGGTGGAGAAGGCCAGGTTGAGCAGGATGAACGGATACGGGTCCCAATGTTGGACGAGGCCGGTCAGGTTCAGCGCGATCCAGATGATCACGACGACCGTCTGGATGGCGAGGAACCGGCCGGTACCCAGGAACCGGGCGATCCGCTCGGACATTCGGGCAAACGCGTCTGGATCCAGCGTGAATCGGCGGGAGCGGCCGGCCCGGGGCTGATCCAGGCGGCGGCTCGTGTACAGCTCAGGCATCGTTCACCACCGTCGGCATCGAAGGGTCGTTGGCACCGTTTTCCCGCCCATTGCCCCCGTTCTCCCGAGGATCCTCGCGTTCCCGCCAGCCGGTGGGTAGCAGATGGTCCAGCACGTCGTCCACGGTGACCGCGCCCAGCAGGTGGTCGTTGTCGTCCACCACCGGCCCGCAGACCAGGTTGTAGGCGGCGAAGTACCGGGTCACCTGGGACAGCGGCGCGTCCGGGTGCAGCCTAGCCAGGTCATCGTCGAGCACCCCCGCGACCAGCTCCGACGGTGGCTCACGGAGCAGCCGTTGCAGGTGTGCGCAGCCCAGGTACCGCCCGGTCGGGGTGGCGGTCGGCGGCCGACAGACGAACACCATGCTGGCCAGCGCGGGCAGCACGTCCGGGTTGCGCACCCTGGCCAGCGCCTCGGCCACCGTGGCGTCCGGGGTCAGGATCAGCGGTTCCGGCGTCATCAGGCCGCCCGCGGTGTGGCTCGAGTAGCGCAACAGGCGGCGGACCGGAGCCGATTCTTCGGGCTCCATCAGCTCCAGGAACCGGTCCGACTCCGCCGAGGGCAGCTCGGCGAGCAGGTCGGCGGCGTCGTCCGGGTCCATGGCCTCCAGAATGTCGGCGGCCCGGTCGTCGTCCAGGTAGGTGAGCAGGTCGCGCTGGTCGGACTCGGGTAGCTCCTGGAACACGTCGGCCAGCCGCTCGTCGTGTAGCGCGTCGACCACTTCCAGGCGGCGTTTCTCCGGTAGTTCGCGCAGCGCGGCGGCCACATCGGCGGCGCGCATGTCGTCGAACACCGCGAGCAGTCCCTCGGCGCCCTGGTCGGTACCGGACAGCGACAGGCCGGTCAGCTCCGACCAGTCCATCACCTGTACGTGGCTGCGCCGGCCGAGCCTGGCACGGCGGGGGCGCACGGCGAGCCGGCCGATCACCCAGTCCTGCGAGCGGGTGCGCTCGATCGCGGCATCCACCACGACCACCTCGGCGCCGGTCTCGGCGATGTGCAGCCGGGCGTCCAGCAGCTCGCCGACCACCAGGATCTCGTTCGGCCGTTGCGCGAACCGGCGCAGGTTGACCATCCCGGTGCTCAGCGTGACCGCGCCAGGGTCGATCGCGGTGACCCGCAGCATCGGTACGAAGATCCGCTGGCGGGTGACCAGCTCCACCACCAGGCCGAGCACCCGGGGCGGCAGATGGTCTACCCGCAGCCCGGCGACCACGTCCCGAACCTTGCCGATTCGTTCGCCGTCGGGCCCGAACACGGCGAGGCCCGCCATCTGTGCCACGAATACCCTCGCCGGCTTCACAACATGAGGTTAGCTTCGGCACCGTGACCAATCCCGCGCAGAGGCTCCGGTTCGATGTGGTGGACGTGTTCGCGGACCGGGCGTTCGCGGGCAACCCGTTGGCCGTGGTGCACGGCGCGGACGGCCTGGACACTGTTCAGCTGGCCGCGCTCGCCCGGGAGTTCAACCTGTCCGAGACCGTGTTCCCGCTGCCGCCGAGCCAAGACGGCGCGACCTACCGGGCGCGGATCTTCACCCCGGAGGAGGAGCTGCCATTCGCCGGGCACCCGAGCGTGGGGGTCGCGTGGGTGCTGGCCAGGGACGGGGTGATCGCGGCCGGGGACGCGGTGCAGGAGTGCGGCGCCGGACTGCTGCGGGTCCGGGTGGATGCCGCCGGAGCACGCGTCGACGGCGGTAAACCGAGCATCGGCCCGCTGTTGGACGGCGTCGAGCTCGCCGAGGCGGTGGGGCTGACCAAGGATGACCTGGACACCACGGTGGAGGCCGGGATCACCGCCGCCGGACTGGACTACCCGATCGTGCTGGTGCGCCCCGATGCGGTGTCCAGGGCCCGGGTGCCCGAGATCAACGCCTTGAACCGGGCCACTCGGGAGCTGGGCACGGTGTGTGTGGCCGCCCCCAATCTCGCCGAGGGAAAGGTGCACGCCCGGATGTTCGGCCCCGGCGTCGGTGTCACGGAGGACCCGGCCACCGGCTCGGCGGCGGTAGCCCTCGCGGTGTTCCTGGTCGACCGCGGGCTGCTACCGGCAGACGGCACGTCGACGTTCACCGTGGCGCAGGGCGCGGAGATCGGCCGCCCGTCACGCCTGGAGGTGGCGGTGGAGGCACGGGATGGCAGGGCGGTGCGGACCTCGGTCGGCGGCCGCGTGGTCGCGGTGTCCTCCGGCGAGATCCTCGTTCCCCCGGCGAGGTAACTCCCCTCTCGAACAAGCTACTTCCGAGTACCCCCGTTCCACCTCGGTTGGGTGAGAAACCAATCACCTCGGGCGGGCCGTTTGCGAGCCGACGTGGAAACATCCATGACGAGACGGTCAAAGAGGACAAGGAGAGTCCGTCATGAGCCCCGAAGCCGAAGCCGGCACCACGCTGCGCCCCCGCCGGTCCTGCCTGGCGGTGCCCGGCTCCAGCCAGAAGTTCATCGACAAGGCGCGCTCGCTGCCGGTGGACCAGGTCTTCCTGGACCTGGAGGACGCCTGCGCGCCGCTGGCGAAGCCCGGAGCTCGCAAGACCATCGTGGCCGCGCTCAACGAGGGTGGCTGGGAGAACCGGATTCGGGTGGTTCGGGTCAACGACTGGACCACCGAGTGGACCTACCGGGACGTCACCGAGGTGGTCGAGGGCGCCGGCGCCAACCTGGACGCGATCATGCTGCCCAAGGTGCAGACCGCCGAGCAGGTCATCGCGCTGGACCTGATGATCACCCAGATCGAGAAGACGCTGGGCTACGAGGTCGGCAAGATCGGCATCGAGGCGCAGATCGAGAATGCCCTCGGCCTGATCAACGTCAACGCGATCGCCACCGCCTCGCCCCGGGTGGAGACCATCATCTTCGGCCCGGCCGACTTCATGGCCAGCATCAACATGAAGAGCCTGGTGGTCGGCGAGCAGCCGCCGGGATACGACGTGGGCGACGCCTACCACCACATCCTGATGAGCATCCTGATGGCCGCTCGCGCGCACGACAAGCAGGCTATCGACGGCCCGTACCTGCAGATCAAGGACGTGGACGGATTCCGCAGGGTGGCCAGTCGCTCCGCCGCGCTGGGCTACGACGGCAAGTGGGTGCTGCACCCCGGGCAGATCGACGCGGCGAACGAGGTCTACAGCCCCTCACAGGCCGACTTCGACCACGCGGAGAACATCCTGGACTCCTACGACTGGTACACCTCCGAAGCCGGCGGCAAGCGTGGCGCCGCGATGCTCGGTGACGAGATGATCGACGAGGCGTCCCGCAAGATGGCGCTGGTGATCTCCGGCAAGGGCCGGGCGGCCGGGATGCAGCGCGGCGACAAGTGGAGCCCGCCGGAGAGCTGACCAGCTCGCTCGTTCTAGCCCCCTTAACCACCGATCGAAGCGCAGAGCAGCGCAGGAAGCCAGGAGGCACCCCATGGCCCGGCTCGCCCAGACCGCCGGACTCACCGATGTCCAGCAGGAGATCCTGTCCACGGTCAAGTCCTTCGTGGACAAGGAGATCATCCCGCACGCCCAGGCGCTGGAGCACTCCGACACCTATCCACAGGACATCGTGGACGGGATGAAGGAGATGGGCCTGTTCGGGCTCACCATCGCGGAGGAGTACGGCGGCCTCGGCGAGTCGCTGCTCACCTACGCGCTGGTGGTCGAGCAGATCGCCCGAGGCTGGATGAGCGTCTCCGGCGTGATCAACACCCACTTCATCGTGGCGCACATGATCACCCATCACGGCACCGAGGCGCAGAAGGCGCACTACCTGCCGAAGATGGCGGAAGGCGAGATCCGGGGCGCCTTCTCCATGTCGGAGCCGGACCTGGGCTCGGACGTGGCGGCGATCAAGACCAGGGCCAAGCAGGACGGTGACGATTTTGTCATCGACGGCGCCAAGATGTGGCTGACCAACGGTGGCACGTCGAACCTGATCGCGCTGCTGGTGAAGACCGACGAGGGTGCCGACCGGCCGCACCAGAATCTGACCTGCTTCCTGGTGGACAAGCCGGAGGGCTACGGCGAGGTGACCCCCGGGCTGACCATCCCCGGCAAGCTGGACAAGATGGGCTACAAGGGCGTCGACACAACCGAGGCGGTCTTCGACGGCTTCCGCATCGCCGGGGATCAGATCCTCGGCGGCAAGCGGGGCGGCGGGTTCGCCCAGATGATGGACGGCGTCGAGGTCGGCCGGGTGAACGTCTCCGCCCGCGCCTGTGGCATCGCGATTCGAGCCTTCGAGCTGGCCATCGACTACGCCCAGCAGCGGCACACCTTCGGCAAGCCGATCGCCGAGCACCAGGCCATTGCGTTCAAGCTCGCCGAGATGGGTACCAAGGTCGAGGCCGCGCACCTGATGATGGTCAACGCCGCCCGGCTGAAGGACTCCGGCGAGCGCTTCGACGTAGAGGCTGGCATGGCCAAGCTGCTGGCCAGCGAGTACTGCGCGGAGGTCACCCAGGAGTCGTTCCGGATCCACGGCGGCTACGGGTTTTCCAAGGAGTACGAGATCGAGCGGCTGATGCGCGAGGCGCCGTTCCTGCTCATCGGCGAGGGTACCTCAGAGATTCAGAAGACGATCATCAGCCGCGGTCTGCTGCGGGAGTACCGTGCACGGTAACTTGATCTACTCGTCGAGTTCGAGGAGATGGCAACGTGACGACTCCGTTCGGCGGCATGGGGCGCAACAGCCCCGGGCTGCCTAACCTGCCGACGCCGCCGACCGGCTGGCCGGTGGGTTCTTTCGCCACCTACGCCGAGGCCCAACAGGCCGTCGACTATCTCGCCGACAACGAGTTCCCGGTAAGTGACGTGACCATCGTCGGGGTCGATCTCATGCTCGTGGAGCGGGTCATCGGCCGGCTCACCTGGGGCCGCGTGCTGGGCAGCGGGGCGGCGTCCGGCGTCTGGATGGGCCTGTTCGTCGGCGCGCTGCTCGCCTACTTCAACAACCAGGCCGGCGCACTGATCATCGGCTTGGTAGCGGGTGTGCTGTTCAGCGTGGTGTTCGCCGCGCTGAGCTACGCCCTCACCCGAGGCCGGCGCGACTTCACCTCGGCCAGCCAGCTGGTCGCCGGCCGGTACGACGTGCTCAGCCACCCGCGCAACGCGGAGCGGGCCAAGGAGATGCTGGCCAAGCTGGCCATGGGCCCGGGCGGCACCGGCGGCTGACCGACGTGGCCGGCTCGGGTCAGAGCCAGTTGTTCACGGCCTGAGCGGCTCGGGTCAGAGCCACTTGTTGCGGCGGAAGGTCCGGTACAGGAAAGCGCACACCGTAAAGATCAGAATCATCACCAAGGGGTAGCCGAGGGTCCAGTGCAGCTCGGGCATGTGGTCGAAGTTCATGCCGTAGATGCCAGCGACCATGGTCGGCACGGAGATGATGCCGGCGTACGCGGTGATCTTCCGCATGTCGTTGTTCTGCTGCAGCGTGATCTTCGCGAGCACCGCGTCGACCAACGTGGTCAGTAGCTCGTCGAACCCGGTGACCCGCTCGGCCACGGTGGTCAGGTGGTCGTCGACGTCCCGGAAGTAGGAGCGCACATCGTGCGGGATCAGTGAGCTGTAGCCCTCGGCGAGCCGGCGCAGCGGCGGCCCCAGCGGCATCACCGCGCGGCGCAGCTCCAGCACCTCGCGCTTCATCAGGTAGATCTGCTCGGAGTCGACGTTGGATCGGGGCTCGAAAACCTCGCTCTCCATCACGTCGATGTCCGCCTCGATGGCGTCGGTGACCTCGAGGTAGCTGTCCACCACGTGGTCGGCGACCGCGTGCAGCACGGCGGCGGGCCCTAGCGCGAGTTGCTCGGGATCTCCCTCCAGCTTCACTCGGACCTGGTGCAGGCCGGAGTGGTTGCCGTGCCGAACGGTGACCACGAAGTCGTCCCCGACGAACGCCATCACCTCGCCGGTCTCCACCAGCTCCGACGCGGTGCCGCTGGACGGCGCGTGCCCCACGTAACAGACCGTCTTGAACACCGCGAAGAGCATGTCCTCGTAGCGCTCGAGCTTGGGCCGGTTGTGCGCGTGTACCGCGTCCTCGACGGCCAACTCGTGCAGCCCGAAGGTGTCCGCGATGCCGGTGATCTGCTCGTTGTCCGGCTCGTGCAGCCCGATCCAGACGAACGCGTCGTCCCGGTTGCGCACCTCCTGCACCGCGCGTTCGTGCGTCCAGCGGCCGGGCAACCGGTGACCCTTGGCGTACACCGCGCAGTCCACGACGTACGCGGAAAGCGGCACCGGAATGTGCGGTGTGACGATCCCATTGGATCGGCCGGTGAGCTTGGTCCGCGCGCCGCGGGGGCGAATCGAGGGCAGGTTGGGCACAGCGACCTCCGGGTCACGTGCGCGGAACCAGGTGGTTCCGGGCGGCGGGTGGGAACCTGGTCCCCGCCGTGCAAAAGTCCGGTCAGCCGGACCCCGCGGTGGGGACCCGGCTAGTACTGCAACCTGGCGCTGCGTCCACCGCCCCACCTCCCCTGTGAGATCCACCTACCGACGAGATCTCCGCTCATCCAACTGCTTAGGGTACTCCGAGAACACCCCATTTGAGTTAAGGAGGCGTGTGAGGTGCAGTTCGGGCGGTACTTCGAGGAGTTCGAGATCGGCGCGGTCTACAAGCACTGGCCGGGCAAGACGGTGACCGAGTACGACGACCACCTGTTCTGCCTGCTCACGATGAACCACCACCCGCTGCACCTGGACGCGCACTACGCCGAGGAAACCACGGACTTCAAGCGCAACGTGGTCGTCGGCAACTACATCTATTCCCTGCTGCTCGGCATGTCGGTGCCCGACGTGTCCGGCAAGGCGATCGCCAACCTCGAGGTGGAGTCGCTGCGGCACACCAAGCCGACCTTCCACGGCGACACCATCTATGGCGAGACCGAGGTGCTGGACAAGACGGAGTCGAAGTCCAAGGACGACCGGGGCGTGGTCTACGTGGAGACCCGGGGATACAAGCAGGACGGCACGGTGGTCTGCACCTTCCGTCGCAAGGTGATGGTGCCCAAGCGCTCCTACGGTGACACCCGCGGCGGTGAGCAGCCAGGGCGGCCGGTTCCGGTGGGCTGAGGATGAGTGCTCGGATGGTCATGCCGCCGTCCGTGCCAGTCGCCGCTCGGGGAGCAGCCGCATCAGGATGGGCGTCGGGTCGAGACGCTCGCCCGCCCAGGTGGGGGTGAGACTGTCCTTGCCACTCCCTCCGCCGCAAACCTTGCTGAGCTCGACGAGAGTGCGTGATGTGCCCTCCGTCGGCGGACCGGCCGGTGGAATGTGCTGCCCGTTGGGTGCGATGAACCGGAGACGGGTGCCGCGCCCGCGTATCTGAAACCCGTGGTCATGCACCAACTGGTGGTGAAATTCGCACAGCATCACGAGATTGTCGATATCTGTTCCGCCGCCGCGGAGCCAGTGCCGGATGTGGTGGGCGTGCAGCCACCGGGTGTGGGTGCAGCCGGGGAAGCGGCATTGATGGTCGTCCCGGAAGCGGACGGCGGCGAGCAGCGTCTTGGAGACCAGCCTGCGGGTACGGCCCAGGTAGAGGGGGTTGCCTCGGCGGTCTTTCAGCAGCGGCCGGACGCGCGCGTCGCAGGCCAGCCGTTCCGCGGTGCTGACCGGGACGCCAGGGCCGCGCTCGATCTGGGCTTCGTGCCGGTCGACGTTGAGGTGGACGACGATCTCCGGGTTCGTTGGCCGTATGCCCGTTGCCATGGCGACGAGAGCGTCGGCGCGACGGACCGACATGGGCTCCGCGTGACGGGTAGCCGTCGTCTCAGTGGGGCTATTGGTCGCCCGGGTGTTCGCGCTGGTGCTCGGTTCGCTGCGTTCCGCTGAACGCTGGGTCGGTACGGCGGGGCTGGTGCGTGGAGGGCGGCGTTCCGCTGAACGCTGAGCCGGGCGGTTGGAGCTGTTGGTCGGTGGGCGGCGTTCCGCTGAACGCTGGGTCGGGTCGCTGGGGGTGTTGGTCGGTGGGCGGCGTTCCGCTGAACGCTGGGTCGGGCGGTTGGGGCTGTTGGTCGGCGGGCGGCGTTCCGCTGAACGCTGGGTCGGGTCGCTGGGGTTGGTGCGTGGTTGGTCGCGTTCCGCCGAACGCGGGGCTGGGGGGCGATCGAGTTCGTCGACGAGGCCGTTGAGCGCGGCCACCAGCGCGGCGCCCTGTTCGGCGGGCAACCGGGCGGTGAGGTGGAGGTAGCCCTCGTCGTCGAAATGCCAGCGCACACTCCGCTGGGTTACCTCGGTGTCTGGGCGGGCAGAAGCTTGCCGGGTTAGCCGGACTACTCGTTCCACGTGGCCGGCCGTGCCGGCGAGGGCTAGTTCGAGCAGCGGCTGCTCGGTGTCCGGGGTTGCGATTCGGGTGATCGCGCGGACTTTGGAGTACGAGATGCACCCTTCGGCAAAGCTGCGCGTGATGGCGGGCAGTGTGGCGAGGGCGCGTGCGACCCGCAGTTGGTCCAATGCGGTGCGCACGCTCATGCCGACCCGCCAGGCCAGCCAGTGTGCGCACGAGCGCATGCCGGGGCCGCCCCAGCCGTCGCGGGCATCGAATTCCGCGAGCAGCAGCAGCCAGCGGCAGTGCGCGGCGGTGAGGTGGCCGGCCAGGCTGACCAGTTCGTCCTCGAGCGCGGGGGTGGTCAGACCGGCTGGCGCGATCGGTTCGGCCGCTGACGCAGGTGTCCGGGGGCACGGCTGCGCGCTACCAGCTGGCGCGGTGCCGGTTGGCCCGGTGCCGGTTGGCCCGGTGCCGGTTGGCCCGGTGCCGGTTGGCGGGGTGCCGGTTGGCCCGGTGCCGGTTGGCGGGGTGCCGGTTGGCGGGGTGCCGGTTGACTCTGCCGCCAGCGGTGGGGTGCCCGGTGGCTCGGCTGGCGGTGGCACGTCTGGTGGCGGTGTGCCGGGGACCGGCTTGTTGGGTAGCGGCGTTGGCGAAGCGGTGGGTTTGACGAACGGGTTCATGGCCGGCCTCCGTATGCGAACATATGTTCGAATAGTAGGCGGCTGGACCGACATCTCTCGTTTGGTGCGCCCCGCCGCTCGGACCGGGACAGGCGGACTGATTCGAACTGGCTCAGGCCTTACTACGCCTCGAACAGCCTGACGGCCACGCTCCAGAACGTCCGTGCGGCTGCGCGTGCGGTGGTCGGCGGCCATGAAGTGGTTGCCGATCAGCAGTGAGAAGGCGAGCATGCAAGGCGCCTCGACGTCGTCCTTGTCGGGACAGGAGGCGCCGAACAGGACGCCCAGGTATGCCATGCGTCGGTTATCGGCGCCTCGCAGCCGCTCGGCGACCGCCTGGTGGCGCCTCGACCAGTCTCGGATTGCCAGGTCGATCGGCAGCAATGTGCTGGAGAAGGTCAGCGCGCCGGCCCTGCGCAGACTGGCCTGGGGATCGCCGCCCTCACGTTCGACGCGCTCGATCACCTCCTCGGTGCTCATTCGTTCCCACGCGTCGAGCATCTCGCCCAGCAGTGCGTTCCGGTCCGCGACGTGTCCGTAGAAGCCGCCTTTGGTCACGCCGAGCGCCCGCGCCAGGACCCTCGCCCCGCACGGCGTCCGGGCCCGCTGTCGCGGCCAGATGGCGGTCTACGTGAAGCGAAACGGGCTGCTCGGGACCGCCTATATGGCCACGATCAAGCCATTCCGGCACCTGATCGTGTACCCCGTTGATGGGGCGCGAGCGGGACACGACCGCGCGGCCCGACCGGCGCTCGACGCCGATCCGCCGCGGGACCACGCGTAGATCTCGCCGGTGCCACTCAGTCCGCTGGGAGCACGCCCCACTCGGTCAGTATCTCGGTCAGTTCCGGGACGACCGGCAACCGGGCGTAGTCGGCGGCGTTCACCCATCGGGCATCGTCGGCGTCGGTGTCGGCGATCGGCTCGTCCGCGCCGTCCACCTCGCAGAGGTAGTCCGCGATGTCAAAAATGGCGCCCGACGGTGCGGCCCGCTCAACCCGGCCGACCAGGCGGCCCGGGCGCACTCGCAACCCGGTCTCCTCGGCCACCTCGCGCACTATTGCCTGGTGATCGGTCTCACCCGGTTCGACGCGACCGCCGGGCAGCGACCAGAGGCCGCGCCCGGGCTCCTGTCCGCGACGGATCAGCAGCAGTCTGCCTCGGTGGTCGTGGACGACCGCCCCCACGCAGGTGATCTTGTTGTCACTCACCGTAGCGCAATCTCCCATTTCACTCTATCGGCGTATGCCCGCCTGTCGGATACCCACCTCTACGCTTCGTGCTGTACAACAAGATCCGACAAGGCTGGCCAAGCCCCAAGTGCTCGGATGGTGGTTCGCGGTGAATCTCAAAAAAATCGTGGGCTTTCTGGTGGTCATCTTCGTGCTGTTCTGGATCATTTCCCAGCCGACCAGCGCGAGTGGCTCGGTGAACAACGTGCTGGGCAACCTCCAGCAAGCTGGCAGTTCGATCGCCACCTTCCTGACCAACGTGTTCTAAACTCGGTGGCCGGAGCTACGGACTGAGGTATCCGCTGTGCTGGCACCGAGAGAAATCGATGAGTACCTCCTGCCGACCGAGCGTCGGGT
>DASWST010000118.1:0-58159 GCA_036402515.1 Pseudonocardia sp. | reverse complement strand
GCAGGTCCGCCAGTCCGTAGCGAGCCAGGATCGGGCGGGCCAGCGCCGGGTCGAGCAGCAACACCGGCGGCCCGCGAGCCATGAACGGCAGCGTCAACCCGCCCTGGACCATGGCCTGCTCGAGCAGCTCCGGCATGGCCTGGGCGAACGCGTGCACCGCCTCGTCGTTCATGCCGCCCTTGGCCAGCGGACCGTGACCACCTGTCCCGCTCCCGGACGCGGTCGGTCCGCTCGGCGCCGGGGTGGTCGGGCCGGTCGGGTTGGCGGGGTCGACGACGATGGCGGTCTTGTTTCCGCTGCCCTGCTCGGCAACGTTGTCGATGAGCCGGTCGGCGGCCTGGCCCGGGCCGGGAGCGGTGACCACGACCGCACCGAGGTCGGCTTCGTGGGGGTAGAAGTCGTGCAGCTCGTCGGTGGTCAGCACGACCCTGGTGCCGGCGGGCAGCTCGCGGATCTCGACCTGCGGGTCGGCGATCGCGCCCCGCCCGATCCACCGGGTGACGTACTGCAGTGGCTGGTTGAGCGGGGTGCCCTCGACGGTTTGCCCGACGCTCCAGGTGTGGTCGGTGGTGACCTGCTCGGTGGCGCCGTCTGGACCGACCAGGTAGCCGCGGCTGTCACCGACCCAGACGAACACCGCCTGGTAGGTGTCCGGGCCGGTCCGGGTGATGACCACCACGAGCAGGGTGGAGATGTTGGCCGAGGCGGAGGCGGCCATTGCGCCGGTGGCGAACGCGTCGCGGGCGACCTGCTCGACCGGCCGGTTCGGGTTGGCGTCCAGCGCGGCGGCGATCGTTGCGGCCACCGCGGTCTGAGCGTTCGACGGCAGCTCGGTCGAGGCGGCCTGCTGGTCGGCGACCACCGCGATGATCCGTCCGTCGGCGGTGCGCACCGCGCCGGCCATCGCGTCCAGGTTCGCGTTCTCCGGGTGGCCGGCGTCGCTGCGACCGGCCAGCACACCCAGGTCGAACCCGGCGCGACCGGCACCCGGGGCCGCCAGGGTCTCGCTGGGCAGCGTCCCGGACTCGATCACCCCGGGCCGGTCGGTGCGCGCCGGCGCCAGCGCCAGCGGGGCGGGCTGTGCCGGCACGAGTGGCGTCCGCCGCGACCCTGGGCCTTCCTCGATGGCCGCGCGGCGCCCCTGGTTGAGGTTGAGCGCCGCCCGCAGTTGGATCTCCAGGTCCCGCAGCCGGGCTAGGCGGGCCGACAGGTTCGCTAGGGCCTGGTCAGCGATCGCGTCACCACCGCGCCAGTCGGAGCGGTCGGCCTCCAGCGCGTGGATCAGGTTCTGCAGGCGGCGGATCTGCTCGCCCACCCCATCCAGCTGCCGCTGCTGCTTGGTCAGCATGACATCCAGCTGGCGCAGCCCACGCTCGCGCAGCACCTGCTCGTAGGCGGCTTGGCGCTCGGCCCGGGTGTGCCGCCACACCGTCAGCCACGCGATCCGCGCGTCCAGACGCCACTGCTCCGGGATGATCGGAGCCAGTCGGCCGCCCATGCGGTGGGCCAGCCGACCCAGCGCCCGGCCCAGCATCGGACCGACGTCCTGCACCATGTTGACCGTGCGCACCAGCGTGCCGTGCCGCTTGATTTCCATCGTCTGCGCGGAGATCCGGTACTCCACGAAGTTGGGCAGCAGTGACTCGCTCGGCCCGATGCCGATGAGGAACTGGGTCTGGGAGATGAAGGTCCACGGCTTCCACGACCACGGCTTCAGGTCGTGCACCCGCGCCCAGCGCCAGAACCGCGGCAGCAGGTTGAACCGCTGCCAGCCGGCCAGCTTCGGCGTGGCGAACTTCTGCTCCAGCTTCTTGCCCGGCACGTCGAAGTGGATGAAGTCGAAGGACAACCGGAGCGGACCCAGGTAGACCTGGACCGACACCCGGATGATCGGGAACAGCCCGACCACCCGGTTGCGGTTGTTGGTCTTGCCGCCCAGCTCGGCCAGGTCCAGCACGGTGAAGGTGCCCAGGTTGCCGTAGCTGGCCTTGATCCCGAGACCGAACCAACCCCAGTGGACCTCCGGCCCGGCCGGCGGGGTCATCCACGGGAACATCGAGGTGAACGCCCGGTTGTAGCGCAGCTTGGCCACGTACTCCTTGGCCCGGTCGTACCAGTCGCGGAACGCCGTCCAACGTTCCCGCAAACCGTGCGGTCGTTCCGCCTTCGGCCGGTTCAGCCAGACCTTCGCCGTCTTGGTGAACGTCCTCAGCTTCAGGTGCAGCAGCTGGACGAGGTGTGGGCCCTGTGACGCGTGAGCCATCCACGGGCCGATCCCCGGGATGAAGGCCATCAGCTGCTGCACCAGGTTCGGGTAGAGCCGGTGCTCCCAAGCGACCGAGATGCTCCACCCGCGCAGCACGACCCGGCCCACCCAGGCCCGGCTCGCCGCCAGCTGGAAGCGCGCCGCGACCCACCAGAACACCGCCTGATCGGCCAGCGCGCCGGCGACCGCCGTTGCCCCGTTCCACCCGGAGTCGGCCTGGACCCGAACCGCGGCCGTCCAATAGGTCACCTGGTCGCGCACCGCGGTACTGATCGACTCGCCGACCTCGGAGAAGCTGAAGTCGAACGTGTTCTCCAGCGCGATGCGGGTGTCCAGGAACCAATCCCGAACCCCGGACCAGGTCGGCGCCCTGATCCGGATCGGCGACCACACCGACCGCACCGCCGCCACCGTCGACGCCGCCGCGATCACCACACCGGCCACCGTGGCCACCGGCCCACCGCCGACCACAATCAGCCCGACGCCCACCCCGGCGCCGGCCGCCGCGCCGATCCGCAACCCGGTACGCACCGCCCCGGCCGGCAACGACGCGGACCAGTCACCGAACACATCCCGCGCGCCCTTCAAGAACCCGCCGATCGCCGCGCGGATAGCTCCGAGGTGTCGGAGGCCGTAGAACGCGGCGAGCAGAGTCAGCGCCGCCCCGCCCAGTACCGCCAACGGCTCCCACGGGATCCCGTGCGACGGACCGGAACTCGGCGGGGGAGTCGTCTGAGTCGGCGACGGTGTCGGCGAGGCCGTCGGCGACGCGCTCGGCGTCGGCTTCGGGGTTTCCGTCGGCGTCGGCGTCGGCTTCTCGGTCGGCCCCTGACCAGGCTGCTCCACCCGAACCGGAGCCTGCTTGTCCAGGTGGTCCGGGTTGGACTTGCCCTCGATCGCCGCGTAGTACCCCTTGAGGTCGCCGAACCGGTCGACGTAGATCCGCCAGTACGAATCCCCGGCCTGCGCGACCCACACCCCCGACCACGACGCCGGCGCCCGCACCGGCTGACCGCCGATGAACTCATCCGGCCCGGAGAACCGGTTGCCGTTGAGCCGGTTGAACTCGGCGAACCGCGAGCCCGGATAGCCCAGCCCGCGAGCCACGTCGCCAGCCCGGTCGGTCGGCCCGGCGGTGAACTCGATCTCCCGGCCCACCGGGTCACCGGCGAACACCCGCACCTGCGCACCCGTCGCCAACGACGCGGCCCGAGCTGCCGCATGCTGCGCCGGCAACGGAGCGGCATCCGCCGGGGTAGCGGTGAGCACGAAGAACGCCGACCCGGCCAACGCCACGCCGGTCACTCCCAGACCCAGAGCATGAGCGATCCGCACGCCGCGGCGCTGTGTCATCGGTGCGACCGTGGCGGTGCCCCTGGAGCCCAGGCCGAGCTGGATGCGGGCGGCCAGCGGCAACGCGTTCACCAGGGCGGCCTCGTGCGCGGCGTGATCCATTCCGCCGACCGTGGGGTGACCGTGCAGGTGGAACCCGAGTTCGTGCTCGACCAGCAGCTGCCACCAGGACGCCGGCACCAGCCCTTGCCCGGTTAGCTCGCGCAGGCCGGCAAAGGTATCGGCGAACATCACGATCGCGCCGTCCGGCGCGTACACCGGGTGCTGCCACCCGAACGCGACCAGCCGGCCCGGCAGGTCGCCCAGCCGCCGACCCAGGATCGGCCCGGACCGCCCGGCATCGAGCAGGATCACCTTGGGCGCACCGGCCATCGGTAGCCGGTGGTTGCCGGGTACCCGCGCGGAACCAACCAGCGCGGGCAGCCGCTCCAGGAACATCGCCGAGACGGCGGGTGTGGTGCCGCCGAACGCGGCCGCGCCGCCGGCGACGAGAACGCTCTCGCCGTGGGTGCGCGCCCTGGCTGGCTGCACGGTGTCGAACTGGCCACGCGGCGGCGCGCGGGCCTGGTTGCTGGACCGCGACACCGTCACCACCACCGCGCTGGCCACGATGGCCATCGCGGGCAGGCTCGGCTGGAACGTTGGGTCGAATCCGGGCAACGCGGCGAACCCGGCGACTCCCAGCGCGGCGGCGAGGGCTGCCCACTCCCGTGGCCCCCGCCGCGGCGTGTCAATCCGGCGGCCCGGCTCGGCGATCCGCCGCCACGACTCGCCCATGGCCCGTTCCAGGATCAGCAGGGCGACCCGGTTGGGCACCGGCCTGGTCCCGGTAACGTATGGGTACCCGCTCGCGGCCCCGATCAGCTGGGCGCGCTCCGCGGTGGTGAGCTGGCCGGCGCCGGCCCGCTCCACCATGTCCCGTGCCCCGGCGGGAGCCCGCTCGAGGAAGTACTCGACTCGGCCAACCCCGACCAGCGAGCGCAGCAGCGCGATCTCGGCGGCAGTGGGTGTGGCCTTGCCGTCCGCGGCGGGCAGGCCGGCGGCCAGCCGCAGCGCCTCGAGCTGCTCGGCCGGTCCCCATTCGGTGCTCGCGGCGAGCATGTCGGCGCGCCTGAGGTTCTCCTGCTCGATCTTCCCCCGCTCGGCGTTCTCCTGGTCGGTGCCCTCCCGCGCGGTGTCCGTTGTCGACGGACGTTCCGGCAGCTCGTCGGTGGTCGGGACCCGGCCCGGGCTGTCCGTCAGCTTGGTTGCGGCGCGGTCGAGCAGCGCGCGGACCAGCCGCGACGGCACCCCGGCCTGGAGGGCGATCTCGATGGTCAACTGACCCCGGAACAGCGCGACCAGCGCGCGCAGCTCGCGGGTCGACAGGCTTTCCAGAGCCAGCCGCTGGGCCGGGTCGGTGCTCGTCGCGCCGGCGGGGACGTTCGCGGTGAGCAGGTGCTCGGCCATCGCCAGGGTGGCCGCCAACTCGTCGTGGTCGAGCCCGGACCGCTCGCGGAACCGCGCCTCGAGCTCCAACCGCGCCTGCTCGGTCACCACCGCGTGGCGCAGCACCAGGACCTGGGCGAGGTTCTCGGCGGTGATCGGAGCGCGTTGCAGGGTGCGGTGCGGGATCAGCTCGACCACGGCGGCGCCGGCCTCGGTCAGGGTGAGCGGGTCGGCGCCGGCCCGCTCCAGCTCGTTGAACCGGTGCACCGCGTCGCGCACCTGCTGCTCGGTCACTCCCTCGCGCAGGCCGGGCACCTGGGTGCCGGCCGTCGCGGAGGCCAGCCTCGGGAGGTCGACGCCGTGCAGGTATTCGCTGACCGCGGGCGCCTCGAGCTTGTCGTCGCGGGTGAGTACCGCGGTCGGCGCGTCGTCGCCGTGGCCGCCGGAGCGGCCGGCCGGGGTGGCCTGCCGCCGGGTCGCTTGCTCCAGCCTGGCCAGGTCGAAGATCGCGTTGGCGGCTTGGAGCTCCGCCGGTGTCAGCGGGCTGGTAGGTGTGTGCGGCGCGCCTTCGCGGTATTGCCACGGCTGGCCCTCTAGCAGCAGGTCGTCTTCCAACGACCGGAAGATCCGGGTCACGCCGTGGTCGCCCTGGCGGGCGGACCGCCCGCGCAGCTGCATTTCGGTGCGCAGCGAGCGGGGGAACCCGAGGCCGTAGACGTGCAGGCCGCCGCCCTCGACGTTGAGCTGCTCGTGGGCTCGCGCGACCTCGGCTTCGGCATCCTTGTAGACCTGCTCGTAGATCGTGCCGTAGTCCTTGGTCCCGCGCCGCAGCTCGGGGTGATGCTTGCGCATTGCCTGGTCGGCGATCCACCTGGCGTCCCCGCCGAGCTTGATGTCGATGCCCCGGGTGAGCAGGTTGGTCGTGATCGTCACGGCGCCGGGGCGGCCCGCCTTGGCAACCACCTCGCTGAGCTTGCCGTCGTACTTACGTTCGCCGGTCAGCATCTGGTAGTCGATCTCGGCTTCGCCGCGGCTGCGTGCCTCGGCGTTGAACTTGTCGAACAGCTTGGCGAGCTGGTTTGCCTCGGCGACCGAGCGCGCCGGGATCAGCACGGGGTAGGTGGACTTGTGGGTTTCCAGGGTGGTGGCGAATGCGTCCAGGCGCGAGCCGTTGATGGTGCGGTAGGTGTGGGTGAAGTCCAGGCGCCGGGGCAGGACGTTGGGCCGCACGTGCACCGCGTCCTTGCCGTAGCGGGCGACCAGCTCGGCGCGCCCGGCCGCGCCACCGATGGTCCCGGTCATACCCGCGTAGGGGGTGTTTCCGAGGAAGTCACCGATCAGCAGCGAGTCGATCGTGCGGGACGCGCGCCCGATGCCGGTCTCGCCGAACTCCAGGTACTCGACCGCCTCGTGCAGGCCGTGGCTCCAGCGCCGACCGGTCAGCCGGCGGCCGCTGGCCTCGTCGAAGATTTCGATCCGGCCGCCGTCGGTCGCGTACTCCCGGAAGCCCTCCGACTGGCGGTCCTTGAGCCAGCGCGCGGACAATGCCTGCTCTACCCGCGTGACCAGGTTTCGGTTGGCCTTGCTGGTCAGGTCCCGCCCGATGCCGTCCAGCTTGGCGATGAGAGCCACGCCCTCGGGGGTCAACTTGGCCCGGCGACCGGGGAGGTAGTGGCCGGCCGCGTCATCGGTGACTGCGATGAGCCGCTCGGCGACCTGGTCGGCCCACTTGATGTCGGCGACCGCGAGTGCGTCATTGAGCTCGGCGACGGCCAGCCGGTGCGGGACCATGCCCTCGTCCAGCAGCACCTTGTCGATCTCGTCGATCAGCCGGAAAGCAACCCCATTGCCCTGCACGCTGGTCCGCCCGTTGCGGTCGCGCAGCGCGTCGAAGAGGAAATCGCTGACCGATCCGATCACGATGTCCGCGCGGTAGGCGCGGATGGTCCGCTCCAGCGACCGGTTCGGCCCGATCCGGTCCACATGCAGGCCGTGCCGGCGGGCCAGTGGGCCAAGGACCGGAATGGCCTGCTTGACCAGAGCCGAGTCCGGTGTGACCCACTGCGTACGAGGTCCATCCAGGGCCCTGCGCGCAACGATTGCGACAGCGCCGGCGAGAGTCTTGCCGTCACCGGTGAGTAGTTCGACAACCCGCAGGTCGCGGGCCATCGCGATCGCCGCGGTCAGCTGTCCAGGTGTGAGCTCCATTCTGTTCGCTATGCGGGCAGAGGCCGCCACGATGCCGACCGCTTCCGGCAGCGCTTCCTGCAGCGACAGCTCGCCGCTCCGGACCCGCTTGGCCAGGTCGTCCAGTGCCTTGACGTCGGCACCGTTCTCGGGCGTCATGAGCCGGTCGGTCAGCAGCTCAGCGGCCATCACGTCGTCTACCAGGTGCGCGTAGCGACGCTCGGTGTCTAGCCACTGCTCGCGCTCGGCCTTGTCCACCTGACCGTTGTTCGGCTCGTCGAGCTTGTCGGCCGGCCTGCCGGTCTGGTGGGTGTCAGAAGAGTTGCTCTGGTTTTCCGGAGGATCCGTTCCGGACGTGTCGCTGCCGTCCTTCTGCGGTGACGCCTGCGAGCCGCGCTCCGTCCCGGGCTTCTGCTCGCCCGCTTGCATGGTGTTCGGCGGCTGGTTCTCGTGCGGCGCGCCACCCTGGCCGTCGCCATGACCGTTGCCAGCCGAGGCGTTCCTCGGCATGCCCGGCTGCTCCGGCGGGGCGTTCGGCTGGGCCGGCTCGGCAGGTTTCGGCCGCCCGTGCCCATTGCCCGAGGTTTGGATCGGGCCCTGCTGGTTCGCGCCTCCGCCTTGGCCGTTGTTCGAGCCGTTGTTCGAGCCGGCGTTGGGGCCGTTGTCCGGCACGGGCTCGGTGACGACGCTGTTGTCGCCCTTGCCCGAGGTGGCTGTCGCCGGCTGCTGCGGCTCGCCGTTGGCGGTGCTGGTCGCGGGCTGCTCGGTGGGGGCGCGGCGCGCGAACGTCTGGCCCTGGTACTCGTAGACCCGGACGGCCGGGTCGGCCCGCAGGGCGTCGGCCAGCTCGCGGGGGCTGACACCCAGCTCGTCCGCCAGCTCGTTCAGGACCGCCGGCCGGTTCGGCGGAAGGTGCTCGGTGAACGGCGATGGTGTGCCGTTGCCGTTCTGGGCGCCGTTGGTGCCGTTGCCGCCGTTCGTTCCGGCGTGGGTGCCGGCCTGGGTTCCGTTGGTGCCGCCGTTCGTTCCGGCGTGGGTGCCCTGGCCCCCGGCCTGGGTTCCGTTGGTGCCGCCCTGCGCCCCGGTCTGGGCGGCGGCCCGCCGGGTGGCCCGGTTTTCCCTGGCCTGCGTGGCCGCCTCGCGCACCTGCTCGCGTCGCGCCTGCTGGGCCTCGACGGTGAACTTGCCCAGGAACTCCTTGGTCTGGTCGACCCGAAGTTCGGTGCGCAGCTGGCCGGCGCGGTCCTTCAGCACCGTCCGGTAGGCGCGCTCGATGCGGCTCCGTTCCAACACCGACAGCCACTGGCTGGCCTTCTGGCCCATTCCGGTCTTGTTGACATCGATCAGTCCGAGGTTGTCCGCCGCGCGCAACCCGTTCTGTCGCGCCGCCCGGATTTCCGCTGGGGTGGCGTTCTTCTCGATGCCGAGCGCCGCGTACGCCCTGGGGGCCTTGACCAGGCCGATCAGCCCCGAGCGGCCGATGATGGAGAAGTACGGCGCGGAAGCTTCGGCGAATCGCCCGGTGCCGCGAAGCACGCCCGCCGCGCCCGCCAGCGCCCCGGCCATCCCCGGCGAGCCCGCGGCGGCCGCGTCGGTGACGTACCCGGCCGCACGAGCTCCGCCGGTCCGGGCCAACTCGGCCAGCGGAGGCAGCGCGCGACCGAGTCCGGCCGCGCTGAGCCGCCCCGCCGCGCCCCACAGTCGGTACGGGGCGACCACCATCTGCATCGGCAGCATGGCGACCCGGCCGGCCCCGGTCATGGTCGCCCCGGCCACCCGCAGCATGCCGGCCCGGAAGCCGGTGGCCCCCAGCGCACCGGCCTTCGCCGCCGCGCCGCCCACCTTCAAGATCGCACCCGCGCCGGCGAGCGGCAGCGACGGGATGGTCAGGTCGGCCATCAGGGTGCCGACCGGATCTTCCGAGTAGCCGCTGTAGAGCCCTTGGCGCCAGTCGCCGTGCTTGACCGTCTGCCAGCTGCCGTCGGTGAACACCGGTTTCCACCGGTTCCACATGTCCTGCCCGGCCTTGGCGAACATGCCGGTGAATGGGTACACGCGGTTCTGGTGCTCCGCCCACGTTTCGTCGGGCAGCCTGGCAGGTTCGTCCGCCCAACCGATGTCCGGGTCGTACTTGACGCCGTTGTACAGCTCCTCGCCCAATGCACCGACCAGGTGCGCGGCCCCCTTGGGCGCATAGGCGACCGCTCGGGCGATGCCGTCGCTGATCTTGCTCGACGTGCTGTCGCGGTCCGGCGCCTTGCCGCCGAGGTAGGTCCAGTCCGGCATGTCGTAGGCGAAGAAGTCATGCACGGCCATGATTCCGTCGCCGAGCTTGTCGAGCTTGTGCTCGACCCAGTTCGGTCGGCCGTCCTTGAATGCCTGCTCGGCCTGCGAGGCCTCGCCGTCGCGCAGGTAGAAGGTCCAGTCGCGCCAACCGTCGGGGTGGTCCCGGCTCTCGGCGAACCAGCCGGCGACCATCTCGGAGCGCTTGCGCCGGTCGCCCTCGCTCTTGATGTCGGATTCCTTGATGCCGGTGCGCAGCGCCTCGATCTTGCTCCAGGAGTCGAGCTGCGGCCCCTCCCACTGCTCCGCCGTGTGGTAGGCGGCGATGTTGGCCTTCTCGTCGGCCGACAGGGTGTCCCAGACGGAGGTCTCCGGGGCGTCCTCGGACTTCTTGACCGGCAGCAGCGACTTGTCCCCGAGCACGTGCAGGTCGGTGGGGAAGTTGGGCAGCCGGACCGCCGCGTTCAGCGCGGAGACCACATCGGAGTGGCCGGTGGAGGGCAGGTCCAGCCAAACCGGGTGCGACTCGTCCTGGATCTTGACCCATTGCCCGCTGCCCAGCATATTGCTCTGCGAGCGAGGCCCACCGGCGATGGCGTTGTACCGGGTCAGACTGGCGTCCTGGTACCCGCGAAGTACCTTGGCCACCTCGACCTGGTTCCGGTCGCCCGACTTCTCCATGCTGTCGGCCAGCGTGGTGACCCGCTGCAGGTCGGTGTTCGCGTTGTTCAACCGCTGGTAGAACGGGTCGTCATCGGCGTGCTTGGCGAACGCCAGGTCCAGCTTGCGGCGCTGCGCCGCCTGCTCGGCCGCCTTCGGATCCGGCGCGGGGGTGTTCTCCTTGATCCGCGCCCGGATCCCGTTCAACGCGGCCACTTCGCCGTTGACCTTCGCCACGTCAGCGTTGAAGGCGTCGACCTGCTGAGGGTCGGTTTGGTCCAGCGTCTTGCGCCGCTTGTCCAGATCGTTGTTCTGCTCGGCCACCGACCGCTCGCGCGGGATCAAGCTCAGATCGGCGATGTTGTTCGCGGAGAGCTTCGCCTGCTCCGCCGTCATCGGCTTGCGGGGCGCGTTGGGATCGGCGTTCGGGTCCACGCCCATCAGCTCGGCGGCGTTGTCCCTGGCGCGCTTCAGCTTGTTGTCCGGGGTGTCCCACAGTTGGGCGGTCTTCCGGTCGAGCTCGGTGGGCTCCGGCGCCGGAGGGATCTTCGTGGGATCCAGCAGCTGCTCGAGGCTCAGCGACCCGTTGGAGTTCACCACGGGCGCGGGTCCGGCCAGGTCCTCCACCAGCTTGGGGTCGGCGGCCAGCTTCGCGTTGATGTCGGCGATGGTCGGCGGGGTGTAGCTGGCCCGGTCGATGCCGTCCACGAACCGGTGCGCGTCGGCCAGTTCCTTGCCTGTCTGGCCGGCCTGCTCGAGCTTCTTGAGCTCCGGCGCGAGGTCAGCGCGCTCCTTGTCGGTGAGCCGGTCGGCGTTCGCCTTCTCGATGACGTCCAGCGTGCTCTTCAGGTCGGTGCCGGAGAGCTCGCCCTCCAGTTTGCCGAGCAGGCGCTGCCGTTTGCTCTGCTCGATGCCACTCATCAGGACGGCTTCGTTCTTCTGCTCCTGGGTGAGCGCGGGCAGGCCGGCGTCGTAGCGCTTCTTCTCGTCGTCGGTGAGGGCGGCGCGGTCGGAGTTGGTCAGCGGCGGCAGCGGCCCCTTCGGGTCGAGCCCCAGACGGTCGGCGATCTGGCGGTCCAGCTCATTGTCCAGCGAGGGCCGCCGGTAGCTGGGGTCGGTGAGCAGCATCCAGGATGCGTCGGGGTCGCCCTGCCAACGGAGCTGGTACTCCTTCGGGACATTGGTTTCGCACTTGCCTGCGCCGTCCCGGCACCCCATGCCCTGGTTGCCGGTGATGTTGCCCTTGCCGTCCGTCGTCGGGTAGAGGAACCAACCCTCGCCCTTCATCCGCTGGCCCGCGACGTTGGTGCCCTCGCAGCCCTTACCGGTGCAGGTGACGCCGCCGCCTTCGCCGTACAGCATGCCGATGTTGCAGCTCTTGCCCTCGCACTTGTGCGTGTTGCCGTCCGGGTCGGTCCAATGCACCGTGCCATCGGCGAGGTTGGTGATGCCGCCGGTCTCGGTCGGCAGCTCGCCCTTTTTGGTGATCGGTTCGACCACGATGCAGTTCGCGCACGTGCGGTTGGCATCCGGTTTGGCCAGTGCCTCGGCCGACAGCCCGTTCGGGTTGGACTGCTTCATCCCGTCCGGCCGGGTCAGCTCACAGCCCCCGACGCAGCGGATCTCACCGTTCTGGCCGTTGCCGTCGGGGGTGGTCACATTGATCCCGATCGGCCCCATCAGCCCGGCGATACCGCCCGCGGGTGTGTGCTTGGCGATCGTGTAGCCCTCTTTGCCGAGCTTGACGCTGCCGGTCTGGTCGTTAGAGATGTCGAAGACGCCCGAGTGGCCGAAGGCATCCCGGGTCTTGATGTTGGTCCAGCCGCCGCCGACCGAGATGCCGTCGCCGTTGGCGTCGATGATGTCCTTCTCCGCCGTGGTGACCTTGCCCTTGCCCTCGAAGTCCAGGGTGGCGGCGCTCCCCACACCGTCACGGCCGATCAAGGTGCCCGGTGTGCCGGCAATGTCGATGTGGTCGGTCCACACACCCTGGCCGATGTCGGCGTTCTTGATGTCACCCACACACCCGCCCGCACAGGTGGTAGTGAACGGCGAGCCCTTCAGGTTGGCGAAGCGGCCACTGTTCTGGGCGGCGCCGGGGATCGGTTCCCCTGGCACGGGTACCGGCCGGGAGTCCCGGTAGGTGATCTTCGAGCCGGATACCCCGTCGGTGACCTGGCCGTTGCCCTTGACCGAGTACGCGCCGTTGCCCTTGTCGTCGCGGTAAGAGGTAATTCCCTCGGAGCCCTGGACGTTGTCCTTCGTGCCCGAACCCGGGGTCACCGGGACGTTGCCGGTGAACTTGTTGTCGCCCCAGTTGACGGTCTCGCCGCCGGGGGTGCTCAGGCTGTCCTTGTTGGGCCCCTGGCAGTCCTGCCCCACGGTGCAGGTCTGGACGTTGCCGCCCTTCGGCTTGACCTTCAGGACCCTGTTGCCGTCCTTGTCGACGCCCTCGACGCCGCGTTGGTTCGGTCCAAGCTCGTCGATCGGGATCGGCTTGAGCGGGTTGCCGTTCGCGTCGAAGCCCGGAGGTGGCCCGGTCGGCGGGGTGGTGGCGGTGAAGACCGGCTTGAAGCTGCTCTCCTGGTAGCCCGGGCAGCTGCCGGTGGTGCAGTAGCCCTGGCCACCGTCCGGGTCGTAGGGGTTCGCGACCGCGGCGACACCGCAGCTACCAGGGCCGCTGTTGCCGCACTGGACGGTCTTCTTCGCGTCCAGGTGTCCGCCCCAGTTGTACGGGCCGTTGGGGATCTCGGCGCGGGCGGAGTCGGCGGCGAAGGCGAAGTAGCTGGAGTCCGAGCAGTCGGCGCCTTCGCCGGTGCAGGTCGCCGACGCGAACGCCTGGTTGCCCTTGGCGTACGCCTGGGCGGACACCGCGACCGCGCCGCCGCCCATCTTGCCGCTGCCCTCGCCGTGCGCGTGCGCCTTCGCCCAGGAACCCGACTTGTCACCAGCCGAGGCGTCCCGGGTGGCTTCAAATCTGTAGCTGCAGTCGGTGCCCTCGGTGCCCACGCAGGAGGCCATGGCCTGCGCTGAGGACGCGTCGCCGGCCGCGGCGGCCGTGGTAGCGACCTGGCCGCCGCCGAACTCGCCTTCCTTGTGCCCGACCGCGTCCGCCTTGGCGCCATCGGCGGAAGCATGGCTCTCCGCGCGATAGGAGAACGAGCAGCGCGACCCTTCGCTGCCAGTGCACATCGCCGAGGCCCGTGCACCCAGTTGCTCACTCGCCGCGACCGCGCTCTGACCGGCGCACTGGCCGTCGGTGCCGGCGGCGCAGTCGGTCTTCGAGACGGCCTTGTTGACCCCGCCCTTGGTGCTGTCGCTGGCCTTCGTCTCGCTGGAGGCGTCGCCCTCGGTGTGGGTGGTGCAGCCGGTACCCGCGCAAGCGGCGTTGACCTCGGCGTAGTCCTTGGTGGTGCTGCCGGTAGTGCCCGCTTGGCAGGGGGTACCTGGCTGGCAGGTCGCGGTGGCCTTGCCGGTCACCGTCGCCGCGCCGGCGGCGTCGGTCTGCGAGGAGCCGGCCAGGCACCCGGTGTCGGGGCAGATGACCGTGGCGCCCGTCTCGCCTTCGGCGGTGGGCGGCTCGGCCCCGCGACCGGGGTGCGTGACGGTCGTTGCGGTCGCGGTGACGCCACAGCCGCCGTCACCAGCGGTGCAGGTGGCCGTGGACTTCGAGTCGCCGGGCAAGCCGCTGGTGGTGCCGGTCGCGGTAGCGGTGCAGTCAGGGCCGATGCACTGGGCGGCGGAAGAGGACTCGGACCAGGTGGCCGGGACGGCGTCCGCGGGAAGCGGCTTCTTCGCGGCCTCGGCGGCGTCGGTCGCGGTCTTGTTCGCCTGCTCGGCGTCCGTGACGGCCTTGGTTGCGGCCTGCTTCTGCTCGGCGGTCGCGCCGGGGGCGGCGGCGACCTGCTTGGCCTGGTCGGCGGCCTGCTGGGCCTGGGTGGCCTGGGTCTTCGCCTGCTCGGCGGCGGCCTTGTTCTGCTCGGTGAGGATGTCGGCGACGACCTGGCCGGATGCCGAGGTGGAGCTCGAGACGGCCTGGCAGGCGCTGCCGGTGGTGTCGCAGGTGCTGGTGGTTTCGCCGGTGGCCTCTGGGGGGCCTCGGGCTCCGGAGCCGCCGTTCAGGCCGGACGGGCCGTCGATGCCGGTGGCGACGCCGTGCGGGGTGCCCTTGCACGGGCCGCTGCCGTCGCAGGTCAGGGTGGCCGAGGCGGAGGACCAGCTGGAGGCGCCGGGGACGGTGGGGCCGCCGGAGCTGGCGGACGAGCCGGGGGCGGTGGCCGGCTGGTTGGGGGTCTGGCCGCCCTGGCCGGCGGGGTCCTGGCCGGTGGGGGAGGCGGTGGTGCCGTTCCCGCTCTTGGCGCTGCTGGCGCCGCTGCCGCTTGCCGCGCCGCCGCCGGCCGCGTTGCCACCGGTCGGGCTCGACGTGACGGTGGCGTTGTCCGTGGACGACTCCTGCACCAGCGGGGCGATGCTGTTGGCGTCCGGGCCGGACGAGGCGCCGCCGTTGACCACGGCCTGGCAGCTGCCGCCGGTCACGCCGGAGCAGGTGCCCTCGGCTCGGTTGCCGCGCGGGTCGGGGGAGACGCTCGGGTCGGTGGCGGTGACCGAGGCGGTGATCTTGCCGGTGCACTCGCCGTCGGCGCCGTCGCAGGTCATCTTGCCGCCCACCACCGAGGCCGCCGACGGGCCGGCGGGCATCCGAGCACCGTTCACGGCCTGGCCGTCGCTGGCGTACGTGGTGGCCGCGCCGGGGCCGGTGGACGCGGTGGACATCGTCTGGACCTGGCAGGAGCCGGCGCCGGTCGCACAGCTCACGGTTCCCTCGGAGGTGCGGGGCTTGCCGTCGGCCACCGCGCCGTCCCAGGAGGCGGAGGTGGTGTGCGCGCTGCCCGAGCAGGTCGTGGACTTGCAGTCGATGCTCGCGTCGGAGCGGGAGGTGGAGGTCGGTCCGGAGGTGGGCTGGCCCTTGATGGGCTGGCCGGTCTTCGGGTCGAGCTGTACGTACTCGGCGACGGTGGAGGCGTCCGAGCTGGCCTGGCCCAGGCAGCCGCCGCCCTTCACGGTGCAGTCAGCGCCGGTGGAGCTGCCGCGCCGGTCCGGGGAGATCCCGGTGTCCAGGGCGCTGGTCTCGGCGTAGGACTTGCCGCCGCACTCGGTGGAGTCCTCGCAGCGGACCTGGGCGTCGGCATGCGAGACGCTCACCGGGCCGGCGGGGGTGGCCGGCTTGCCGTCGGCGGCGGCCTGGGCCTCGCGGTGGGCAACCTCGGTCTCGCTGTTCGAGGCGCAGCTGCCGCCGATCCCGTGCGCCTCGCAGGTGAC
The DNA here is from genome assembly GCA_036402515.1 of Pseudonocardia sp. Classification (GTDB taxonomy): domain Bacteria; phylum Actinomycetota; class Actinomycetes; order Mycobacteriales; family Pseudonocardiaceae; genus Pseudonocardia. Next base: position 42,663 of record DASWST010000118.1, on the reverse strand, counting down.
CACACCGTCGCTGTCGCGCAGGCCCTTGATGTCACCGGAGGCTTCGCCAGAGGTGCCGCCGGCCGAGGAGCCCTTGCAGTCGGCCGAGCCGCAGTTGATGTTGGCGATGGTCCGCGAGTGCGCGGTCAGGCCCTGGCCCAGCTGCGCCACCGGGTCGGTCGCGGCGGCCGGCTGGGTACCGGTGGCGGCCGGCTGCGCGCCGGTGGCTGTGCCGGTGGCGGTACCGGTGGTGGTACCGGTGGCCGGCTGCGCGGCGGTGGCTGTGCCGGTGGCCGGCTGGGTGGCGGTGCTGGTGGCGGTCAGCTGGGCGGTGGTGTCCGGAGTGGGGCCGTTGTTGGTGGCGACCGAGCTGGAGTCGGTGGAGCAGCCGCCGGTGGTAGCGGAGGCGGTGCACTCGTGGTTCGCGTCGGTCTTGCGGGTGGCGGTCTTGCCGTCCACCCCGGCGGTCACCTCGGCCTGGGTAGCGGTGTTGCTCTTGCCGGTGCAGCCGGCGGTCTGGTCGCAGTCGATGGAGCTGTAGGACAGGGCGCCCTTGTCTTCGCTGAGTCCGGAGGAGGCGGTGCAGGAGCCACCGTTGACCTGGCAGCCGGCGGTGCCGGACTGGGTGTGGCTGTCGGTGTTGGTCTTTGCCGGGGTGGCTGGGACCGCGGCCTGCCCCGTGGCCGGGTCCGCGGCCACCGCCGGTATTGCGGGAGTGGTGGTCGACTGCTCGGTCTTGCCGCCGGTGCGGGTCTCGGCGTTGCCGGAGCAACCAGTGGCGCCCTGGGCGCAGCGGGCGGCGGCCTCGGCGGAGGGCGCGGCCGGGGACGAGGTGTCCTTCTCATCGGTGCCCCGGGAGAGCAGGTCGGCGAGCCAACCGCGCTGACCGGTCTCTGTGACACCGGCCTGGACAGTGGTGGTGACGTCACAGCCGACCGTGCTGGCCTGGCAGTGCGCCTTGCTCGAAGCCTCGCCGTTCTCCTTGCTGTTGGTCGCGGCCCGCTGGGCCGCCGCGGCCGAGGTCTCCCCGGCGGGAGCGGTTTCGGTGGCCCGCCGACCGGTGGAGTTGGTGTCACACACGCCGTTGGCGGTGTTGCAGTCCGAACCGGCGTCGGCCTGGTTCGCGAAGGAGGCCAGCGCGCAGTTCTTGGTGCACGAACCGCTCGCCTCGGACACGCCCTCTTTCTTGCCGGCGGCCAGGTCCGCCGCGTCCGGCTCGGTCGGCGTCTCCCCGGAGGTGCTACAGCCCTTGCGGGCTTGGCAGAAGGTGTCCGCGCCACGCGAATCGGCCACCGTCGAGGTGTTGCACTCACCCGCCCCGCAGGTGGTGGACGCGGCCGTCTTGCCGGCCTTGCTGGTGGTCTTGCAGCCATCCAGGTCACAGGACGCCGACGCGGTCCGATCACCGGCGCTCGACGAGCTGCTGCAGCCGGAGACCCCGGTCAGGCACAGGCTGCGGTCCTCGAACCCCTGGCCGGTCTTGGCGTCGGTGGCGCTGGTCGCGCACTCCCCGAACGCGCCGGATGTGGAACACGATGCGCCGGCGCCGTCCCGGCCACCCGCCGGCTGCCCCAGCCCGGATCCGCCCGCGGCGTCCCGCAACTGTGCGGTCTGGGCGTAGACCTCGTCCCGCTGGGCGGTGTAGGCGGCCGCCTGCTTGTCGTAGGTCGCCTTGTCCAGCTTGCCGGCGTCGAGCTGCTGCTTTGCCGCGTCCAGCTTGGTCTTGGCGGTTGCCAGGCTCTGCTGGCCGGTGATCGTGTCGTTGATCAGTGTGCTGTCGGAGGTGGTCAGCTGGGCCATCGATGCGTCGGCCTTGGTCTGCAACGCCTGCTGGGCGGAGACTTGCTGGTCGTAGGCGGCCTTGGTGATCGCGCCCTTGTCCAGCTGCGCCTTGGCCTCGTTGACGCCCTTCTGGCCCTTGATCACCGCAAGACGGTCGTTCAGTGCTTGGTTGGTGGCGGTCGGGGAGCTGTAGTCGTCCCACCAGGAGACCAACCGGACGTTGTCATCGGGGTTGCTCGGGTCGTCGGCCAACAACGGCGGAGGCGCTCTGGTGCTCAGCGTGCCCGGCTGGCGGGGGGTGAGTGTGCCGTCCACCAGGGCACACTCGGCGTCGCTCTGGCAGCCGGTGCCGGCGAACTGGTTCTCCGCACCCAGCGACGACGAACCGCCGTTCTGCCCGGCACCGGCCTGCCCGCTGCCCGCGCCCGAGCCGCTGATGCCGCCGCCTGTGCCGCCGTTCCACTGGTCACTCGCCTGGAGCGCGGCCAGTACATCCTCGGCGGCGGCGGTCAACACCTGGCGGGCCTGCGCGCCGGCCTGCTTACCGGCCGCCACGGTCACCAGCCCGGAGACCGCATCCACGACGCCGGTCAACACCTGGCCGAAGTCCTCCAGCGAGGGCGGCCGGTTCTGCGCGGCGCCGCCGCCGGCACTCGCGGCCTGCTTGCCGGGACGGTCGCGCCACATCCGCGACAGATCGTCCTCGTCCGTGGGCTGTTCGTCCTGATTGCGCACCACCTGGCCGACGGTGTTGTTGCTCGACTGCTGAGGCTGCGCGACGCCGATACGGTCCACCAGGTCCTGCACGAAGTTGTCCGTCGACTCGGCGATCGAAGCGGACAGATCGCCCCGCCCGTCGCTGGGCCGGGGACGCTCGTTGGGCCGTTGCTGGTGGCCGCTGGCCAGCGCCTCCTTGACCGTCGAGGAGACCTTGCCCGCGATGCCCTCGGTGAACTCCAGCACCGAGTCCAGGATCGAGCCGACCAAGCCGTCGGCCCCATCGCTGTGCTGGTCGAACCGCGCCCGCTGGAACTTCTGACCGCCCCGGTCGGCGGAGCTGCTCGAGCTGTTGCCTGGTTTGTTGGGTTTGGTGAGCGCGGTGGTCAGCTGGTCAGTGAGGTCGGTCAGGGCTTCGTGGGTGCGCTCGCCGGCGTTGTCGCCGGCGACTTTGGAGACGATGCCGGAGGCGGCGTCGACGAACTGCGAGAGCACGTCGTCGAGGCTTTGAGGCGCGGGCTGCTGTGTGCTCGCGGTGGCCTGGTTGCTGGAGGGCTGGCTGGGCTTGGTGACCCCGAGCCGCTCGAGGAGGTCTTGGACGAAGTTGTTCGCCGATTCCTGGATCGACGCGGCGAGATCGTCCTGAGCGTTCCGCTGAACGTTGCTCGAGCTGTTGCCCGACTGGTTGGGCTTGGCCAGCGAGGAGGTCAGCTGGTCGGTGAGGTCGGTCAGGGCTTCGTGGGTGCGCTCGCCGGCGTTGTTGCCGGCGACCTTGGAGACGATGCCGGAGGCGACGTCGACGAACTGCGACAGCACGTCGTCGAGGCTTTGAGGCGCGGGCTGCTGTGTGCTCGCGGCGGTCTGGCTGGACCCGGGTTGGTTGCCGGTTGAGGTCTGCGGCTTCGAGATCCCCAGCCGCTCGAGCACGTCTTGGACGAAGTTGTCTGCCGAGTCCCGGATCGAGGCGGCCAGGTCGGCTTGCGCGTTCCGCTGAACGTTGCTCGAGCTGTTGCCCGACTGGTTGGGCTTGGCCAGCGAGGCGGTCAGCTGGTCGGTGAGGTCGGTCAGGGCCTCGCGGGTGCGCTCGCCGGCGTTGTTGCCGGCGACCTTGGAGACGATGCCGGAGGCGACGTCGATGAACTGCGACGGCACGTCATCGAGGCTTTGAGGCGCGGGCTGCTGTGTGCTCGCGGTGGCCTGGTTGCTGGATGGCTGGCTGGGCTTGGTGACCCCGAGCCGCTCGAGCAGGTCTTGGACGAAGTTGTATGCCGAGTCCCGGATCGAGGCGGCCGGGTCGGCTTGCGCGTTCCGCTGAACGCTCTGAGTGGACGACGGCTGGCCCTGGGCAGCGCCCTGGTTGGCGACGGCCTGGTCGGTTTTGGCGACCTTGCCGCCGAGGTTCTCGATCAGGTCTAGCGCGAAGTCGGCGACCGAGTCGGTGATCGACTTCGAGTCCGCGAGCCGGGGGAGCTGAACCAGCGGCTCGATGGTCTTGCGCTTGGCGTTGCGGGAATCGTCGTTCTGGTCAGGGTTGGGCAGCCGCGCCGGGGGACCGCGCGCCCCACTCCAGGAGACCTGGGTCGGCGCGGGGGCGCCGTCGCCGCGCGCACAATCGAGGGCACTGTCGCACTCGGCCTGGCCCGCCCACGGGTCGACCGGGGTGGCGTCCGGCGAAGGGCCGCCGGTTCCGTACTGGCTTCGAGTGGGGCTGACGGCGGAGCCCTGGCGATCACCCGAGGGTGCACCGGGGCCGCGTGCGCCGCCACCGTTGAGCGCGTTGCTTGCCGTGAGCGCGCTCTTCACCTCATCCGCTACCCCGGACAACGCCTTGCGGGTCTGCGCTCCGGCGCTCTTACCCGCGACCGCCGTCACGAGGTTGGAGGCCAGGTCGACCGCGCCGGTGAAGATCCCGTCCAACCGCTCGGTGGACACCGGCCGGGCCGGTGTGCTGCTGGACGGCTGCCGCGCGGCTGTTGACCGCGGTGCCGAAGCCCGCGCCGAAGCCTTCGCTGGCTCAATGGTCCACGGGTCGAGCGACTCGAGATCAGCGTTCTCGGGCGCCCGCGCACCCGACCGGGCCATCGCGTCCCGCGCGGTCGCCCGCGCGCCATTGATCGTCTCGCGCGCGGTCGCCCGCGCCTCGCTGATCGTGTCGTGCGTGGTCGCCCTGGCGTCGGCGATCGCCTCGCGCGCGGTGGCCCTGGCATCGTCGAGCGGCTCGCGCGCCGCTTGCTCGGCGTCGTCCCCTCTCGCCCCGGTGGCTGTGCTCCCGGTGGAAGACTGACCGGACCTAGCCGCGGCCGTACCGGTCAGCCGGTCGACCAGACCGGACGCGAACTCCAGCACCGGGTCCACCACGGACTTGATCGAACCGGACGCCGCATTCACCGAGCCGGTTGCGTCGGCACGGGCCGCCGGCTGGGCATCGGTGTTGGCCACCGCGCTGGTGGCCGCGGACTCCTGGCCGTGGCCATCCACCAGTGGCACGACCGACTGCTCGTCGGCCAACTGCTGCTGCCGCGCTGCCCGCAGGTCGCTCAGTGACCGCGCAGCCGTGGCCGTGTGGCCACGCGCTCCGGGGGCCAGATGGCCGCTGGCCGCGCTGCCGCCGGACGCCCGCTGGCCGCCACCCACGCCGGGTTGGGGCAACCAATCCGACGGACCGTCGATTCCGGTCGAGTCGTCATTTCCGGCGACTTGGGCACTCACCAACTTGATGTGGTGTTGCTCGGCCGATGCGGTTACCGAGAAATCATTCGAATCGCTAGCCGAATTGACACTGTCCGAATTCCCACCCGCGGCGAACATCGTAACCATCCACAGCAGCGCGGCGCCGATCAGCACCTTGCCGAAGGTGAGCGACCCCAGCCCGCGCCACAGCAGCGACACAACGGTGCTCGCGCACCGGGTCCCTGCCGAGGTAGCGGTACTCACGGGGTCCACTCCAGGATCGCCGGGAAAGGTGGTGCGGGCCGGAGCCTCGACGGACCCCGGTCACGCGGAACTTCTGGTGGAGTGATCGGAACCAGCCGCGGTACGCCTCACGCGGAGGAACATCCTCTACCCGGACGCTCCAGACGCCGACGGGCAAAGTCGATCCACCCGTGGCCAAAGCCGAGACACTCAGCCACGAGCCAAGCGGGCCAGCGCGAGGCGCACGGCCCACTCAAGGTGATCGGCGCCGCCCGCGGTGTACGTCACGCGTAGGCACATCCTCGAGGACCGGCACACCAGCGCCAGTCGACCGAGTCGATCCCCTCGCCGGGCAGGATAAGTGAGGGACCGCGGACCTGTCCACGGCGAGTCACCCACATGGCCGTACCGGGCTAGGTGGCTCAAGGGCCGACTCGAGCGGCCTAACTGAGCTGCCGCGCCGATTCTCCGCAACACACAAAGGGGCGAATGCCACCCGGGGCGGTGCAACCAAGCCGGCCGGTGCCGCTGGAGAGGAAAGCGCCAGTAATGGACGACCGCTCCCGGGCTTACGATCCCCGATCACTGCGAGCTGACGATTCTCTGGCGACTCCCCAACCCCCCGGTCGTCCACTCCCTAGGCCCGTGGCCACGCGGGCCGTCGACCGTCCGCGCGGTCCGTGGCCGCGCGCGCAGTGACCATCGAGCCATGGGTGGCCACGGGCCCAGCGACCGTGTCGGCGGCTCTATGGCCACGCAGACAGCGACCGTCTAGCGGCCAGTGGCCATGCGGTCCGCGACCGTTCGGCAGGCTATGGCCACACGGTCGGCGGCCGTCCGTTGCCGTCAGGGAAGCTGCCCGGGGAGCATGCTCAACATCATCGCCAGGACGATGAGCACGCCGATCGTGGCGACGCCCCAACGAATGACACGTGTCCGAGTACGCCGTTTCAACGCGACCCCCTCCAAGGTCTGAAGCAGAGCGACACGCAACCGCCGTCCTTCAGCTAGCCCTCGACCACCGGCGAGCTTCCACCGCGGCCATACCGTAGACCAGGGACATGAGGGTGACCCGGCACTACGGGTATTTAAGATCTTGCACCAAATTGAATCGTGCTTGAAAATATTTCAGAGGTCGCGAAGTAGTCGAAGCCGTGCGCAGCGTGTTCGGAGGGGGACGGCCTTCTGTTGCTAGCAGTAAGCTCGTGGTCGTGGCACAGCCGCCGCGTCTCGGGTGAAGTCGGCCAAAGATGAATGCCTCCACGCACGTCTGTGCGCTGCCGGGTTGTCAGAACCTGACCGAGAAGCGGCCCGGCCGCCCGCCGCGTAGGTACTGCTGCGCGGCCCACCGCAAGGCCGCTCATTCCACCGCCGCGCCGCCGTCGGAGATCACATCGGCACCTGGTGAGCGGAATTCGGCACCGCATCCTCGGGGTCCCTCCGCTTCCGCATCGGCGGGTCCGCCCGGTCCGGGCAAGTGGACAGCGACGGGGCGAGATGGTCCGCCAAACGTGCCGGCGACCGCGCCAGCACCGCCTACCGCCATCGGCTCAACCACGCCCCGGCGGCCTCGGGCCAGCCAGTACCGCCGGCTGGTGCCCGAACCCAAGGGCGAACACGGCGCCCGCCGGCGTCGACTGCGTCGCCTGGCGACTATGCCGTTCGTCGTCACGGCCGGGCCAGGCCGCCGCGTTTACACCGGCTCTGTGGTGTCCGACCGGGCGCGGTCCACGTACCCGCCGGCGGGCGGATGGACCGGTTCGCGTGCGGCGGCACCGACGCTAGCGAGGCTGGCCCGGGCCTGCCTGGCGGCCCCGCTGGCCGGGTGCGCGCTGTTGCTGGAACTCGACGCCCGCGTGTTCGCCGCCGCCCGGTCCGGGATGACCGCGCTTCTCGGCGCGGCCCGCGCCACCAATCAAAGGCGAACCGCGGGGCCCCCACCTGTCCCGGCTCAGCCGCGCGCGGTGCTCCCATCGGTCCCTGCCCGGCCGCCCGCGGGGCGCCCACCCGTCCCGGCCCAGCCCTCCATGGCGCCCCCACCCGCCCCGGCCGAGCCGCCTCCGGCCGTGCGGCGCGCACCGGCACCACTCGTGCAGCGCCCGGCTCCGCCCCAGCCGCCTCCGGCCGAACGGCGGCCGGCTTCGCCCCGGCCATCCCCGCCCAAGCCGTCCCAGCCCGTGCACCACCCGATGGCCGCTCCCACCACGCCCAGTGGAACCGACAGCCCACAAGCGGCCGCTCCGGCCCAACCGACGCCGTCGATCCCTGACGACCCTCGGTGGCACGGGATCCGCCGCGAGGCGAAACGCCTGGAGAAGGTGCGGCAACGTCAAGAGGCCGCCCACGAGCGCCAGTTCCTGGCGGAGGAGCGGGTTCCGGGGGCCGCGCACGCACGCGAGGCGCTGATCGCGGCCGTGCACAGCCTGGCCAACAACCGGCTGCGCTCGTTCTTGACCACAACGGGGATCATCATCGGGACCGCGGCGGTCATCGTGCTGGTCGCGCTCGGCAACGGGATGAAGACCCACTTCAACGCGCAGTTCAGCCGGCTGGCCAACCAGATCACCATCACCTCGGTGGAGGGCTCCGGAGCCGGCGGGTCGGTACCCCGCGACCTCACCGACCAGGACGTGGGCGCACTGCGGGACCCGGCCCTCGCCCCGGACATCGCTTCGGTGTCGCCGGCGATGACCGGCACGGTGACCCTGGCCGCCGCACAGAACCAGGACCGCGCCAACCTGGTCGGCGCGACCGACAACTACCTGGAGCTGGTCGACCGCAAGATCGTGGCCGGCAACTGGATCAGCTCGTCGCGTGGCTCCGGCGGCGACCGCCAGGCCGTGCTCGGCCAACAGGTCCTCACGCTGCTGTGGGGACCGGGAACGGACCCCCAACAGGTCATCGGATTCCCGGTCCGGATCGACCGCACCACCTTCAAGGTGGTGGGCGTGTTGGACTCGAACGGGCAGAACGACAACGTCGTGATCACCCCGTTCGACGCCGCCCGCACCTACCTGGTGGGCGACAACGTCGGCAAGGTCGACCAGATCATCGTCAAGTCCACCGGCGTCGAGACGATCGACCAGGCGACCAGGCAGATCGTCGAAGTCCTCGATCTCCGCCACCGCATCAAGAGCGTGAACAACCGGGACTACAACGTCCTCACCTTCACCAGCCTGCTCGAGAAGAGCAGCCAGTTCATCAACTTCCTGACGATGTTCATCGTGGCCATCGCGGCCATCTCACTGCTCGTGGGGGGTATCGGGGTCGCCAACATCATGTTGGTCTCGGTCACCGAAAGAACCCGCGAGATCGGTATCCGCAAGGCCGTCGGCGCCACCCGACGAGCGATCATGCGGCAGTTCCTCAGCGAAGCGGTGATGCTGACCGGCCTGGGTGGTGTCATGGGTGTCGCGCTCGGCGTGGGCCTCACCCTTGCCGGCGGATTTCTCCTGCCTCCGGCTGGCTCCGCCGAGGCATCCGACACGAACTTCCCCGCGCCCATTCTCACCGCCCCGCCGGTGCTCGTCGCGTTCGCGGTGAGCCTGATCATCGGTGTGCTGGCCGGCGGCTACCCTGCCTTCCGCGCCGCGCGCATGCGCCCCATCGAGGCGCTCCGCTTCGAGTGATCTTGCTCCGGCGGGCAGCACCTTCGACCGCGCACACTTAACATCTCGAACCGGCATCGGCCTCATTCGCGGCGGCGCCCGCCATGTGGCAGGGTCCCCAACGGCCAGGTGGCGCTTGAAACCTCGGGGAGGCCCAGTGATCCGAACCTCGAGGCGGCGCCGGCTAGCCGCGTTCGCCACCGCGATCGCCGGTGTGATCGTGCTCGCCGGCTGCGCGGACAGCGGCACCGCGCCCGCCCAGCCGGGATCGGCGGACACCAGCGGCTATGACGCGATCATTGCCGGCTCCCCGGTGGCCGACCCCTCGGCGATCACGCCCGGCAGCTGGGCGGAGAAGGTCAAGCAGCGCGGCACGCTGAACGTCGGCGGTACCGACGCCGGACCGCTGTTCTCACTCAAGGACCCGAGCACCGGCAAGGTCACCGGCTTCGATGCCGGGTTGTCCCAGATGCTCGCGCACTACATCACCGGAAAGCCCACGGCCAACACCCAGCTGACGATCACGACGGTGGACACCCGCGAGACGCTGATCCAGAACGGCACCGTGGACGCCGTGTTCGCCACCTACACGATCACGCCGGCGCGCGCATCGAAGGTGGCGTTCGCGGGCCCGTACTACGAGTCCGGCGACGCGATCATGGTCAAGGCCGACAACACGTCGATCAATACTGTCACCGATCTGAACGGCAAGACGGTGGCGACCGAGGCGAACTCCACCGCGGTACTCGCCCTGCAGAAGGCCGCGCCGGGGGCGAAGACACTGCTGTTCCAGGAGGACGCCCAGTGCGTGGCCGCGGTGCAGCAGGGCCGGGCCGACGCGTACGTGCTGGACCAGGGCATCCTGATCTCCGATGCCAGCACCAACCCGGCGGTCAAGGTGGTGGGCGAGCCGTTCACCCAGGAGCCCTACGGCATCGGGCTGCCCCTCGCCGACCCGACGGCCAAGCAGTTCGTCAACGACTGGCTGCGGAAGATCTACGCCGACGGCAGCTGGGCGAAGCTGTGGAAGGCGACCATCGGCACGGTCGTCAAGGGCGACCCGCCAGCACCCCCCGAAATCGGCTCGGTCGCGGGATCCTGAGCCGCCGGGCGGGGCGCGGGCGTGCACGTTGTCATCGACAGTCTCGGCTTCCTGCTGGGCGGGCTGCTGGTCACCCTGGAGCTGACCGCGCTGGCCTTCGTCGGGGCTCTGCTGTTGGGCACCGTGCTGGCGGTGTTCCGGGTCAGCCCGGTCCCGCCGCTGCGGGTGGCCGGCGCGGTCTATGTCGAGGTACTGCGCAACATGCCACTGCTCAGCCTCCTCGTGCTGGTCGTGTTCGGTTTGCCGGACGTGGGCGTGACGTTTTCCCTGTTCACCTCCGCGGTGGTCTGCCTGGCCAGCTATGGCGCCGCGTTCGTGTGTGAGGCGGTCCGGGGCGGGATCAACGCGGTGCCGGTCGGGCAGGCCGAGGCGGCCCGTGCACTGGGGTTCACCTTCACCCAGTCACTGCGTCACGTCATCCTCCCGCCGGCGTTCCGCACGATGGTCCAGCCGCTGGTGAACATCTTCATCGGAGTCGCCCTCGGGTCGTCCCTGGCGGCGGCGGTGGGCGTGAGTGAACTGACCAACCGGACCCAGCTGCTCAACCTGCGCTCGGCCGAGGCCGTGGTGCTGTTCCTGGTCAGCGGGGCGATGTACCTGGCCATCGCGCTGCTCGGCGGGACCGTCGGCGGTGCCCTCGAGCGTCGGCTCACCCGGCGGGCACGATGAGCGTCCCACGGGTGCTGTTCGACGAGCCGGGTCCGCGCGCCCGGGCGCGCATCCGGTGGTGCACGGTGCTGGGCCTGGTGTTGCTCGCCGGGCTCCTCGCGTTGGCGCTGTGGCAGTTCGGACGCAACGGGCAGCTCGCCCGCAACCGATGGGCGCCGTTCGTGCAGCTGTCCTACCTCAGGTTCCTGGCCGACGGGTTCGTCGGGACGATCATCGCGACCGCGCTCGGCGCGGTGGCGTCGTTCCCGCTCGGCATGCTCCTGGCGCTCGGCCGCTTGTCGCGCAAGCGAGTGCCCCGGTGGGTTGCCACCGGGTATATCGAGCTGTTCCGAGGCATCCCGCTGCTGCTGTTGATCTACGCCTTCCTGCTGGCGTTGCCCCGGTTCGGGATCAACCTGCCGATCCTGTGGAAGCTCGTCGTGCCGATCGTGCTCGTCAACACCGCGGTACTGGCGGAGATCTACCGGGCCGGCATCAACGCGGTGGACCGCGGCCAGTTCGAGGCGGCGGTCTCGGTGGGGCTGCGCGAAGGCACCGCCATGCGCACGGTGATCATGCCCCAAGCGGTGCGACTGGTGGCCCCGGCGCTGGTGACCCAGCTCGTCGCGCTGCTCAAGGACTCCACACTCGGTTACGTGGTCAGCTACCCGGAGCTGATGAAGCAGGGCAACAACCTGACCGTCTACACCCACCTGCTGGTGCAGACCTACCTCATCGTGGCGCTGATCTACGTGGTGGTGAACCTCGCGCTGTCTCGGCTGGCGGTGCTGCTGGAGCGAAAGGTCGGTACCCGGGTGCGGCGCAAGGTCGCCCGATCCGGCGGCACCGGGACGCCGGGCCCCGGTCAACCCCTCACGACCGCGGGTGCGCCGCCCACTCTGGCTTGACCGTTGTGCCGCACGAGCTGATACGGCCGGGGACAGAGCCTGGCGGGCGCAGGTGATAACCGGCGCGCCGTCACCGGGTGGGGAATGTGTGGCTGCCGGTTCCTTCTAGGCTCGTCCCCACCGAGGAGGGGGTGCGACGGTGCGCCAGGGATGGATGGACGCGTGGCACGGTGGCGGGCTCCGGCGTCGACCCGCCCGCCGGCGCGGTCTGGTCCTGGCGCTCGCCGCGGTGGTACCGCTGTCGGTGGCCTGCTCGCCGGGCGCGAAGCCCGGACCCGGCAACCTGGACCAGTTCTACGGTCAGAAACTCAGCTGGGGGAGCTGCGCGGCGTTCGCGGTGTCCGACGACGATAGGAAGACGTTCGCCGACCCCAAGTTCGACTGCGCCTACCTACAGGTCCCGCTGGACTACAGCCAACCTGACGGGCCGCCCGCGAAGATCTCCGTGCTGCGGCAGAAGGCATCCCTGCCGGCCCAGCGGATCGGCTCGCTGGTGATCAATCCCGGCGGCCCTGGCGCATCCGGCACCAGCGCCGCCGCCGGGATCTCCCAGCAGATCGACAACGATGTGCTGGCGCAGCGGTTCGACCTGATCGGTTTCGACCCGCGCGGCGTGGGCGCCAGCCAGCCGGCGATCAAGTGCTACACACCGCCGGAGCGGGACGCCGACCGGCTGGACGTGGTGGTGGATACCTCCCCGGCCGGGGTGGCCCGGCTGGAGAACAAGGAGAAGGACTACGACAGCAAGTGCGCTCAGCGCAGCGGCGGTGAGCCCGTGCTGGCGAACGTGGGAACGCGGGACGCGGCCAAGGACGTCGACATCTTGCGCGCCGCGCTGGGCGATCAGAAGCTGACCTACCTCGGCTACTCGTACGGCACCGAGCTGGGCACCGCCTACGCCGAGGGCTTCCCTCACAACGTGCGGGCGATGGTGCTGGACGGGGCGGTCGACCCCGCGCAGGACGAGATCGACCGGCAGATCGCCCAGGCGGCCAGCTTCCAGCACGCCTTCGACGCCTTCGCCGCCTGGTGCACCGCGCGGCCGGACTGCCCGCTGGGCAGCAACCCGGCCACGACCACGCAGACCTACCGCAACCTCGTCCTGCCGGTGATCGAGCGGCCGGTCCCGCTGGCCGACGGTCGGAAGATGTCCTACACCGACACGCTGACCGGCACCATTCAGGCCCTCTACAGCCCCCGGCTGTGGGTGGCGCTCAAGCGGGGCTTGCAGGAGCTACAGGCCGGGCAGGGCCAGATCATGATGCTGCTGGCCGACGTGTATTACAACCGCCAGCCCGACGGCAGCTATACCTACGCACTCGACGCGCTGACCGCGATCAACTGCCAGGACATGCGGCGCATTACCGATCCGGCGGTGGCCCTGCAGATCAGTAAGCGGGTGATCGAGGTGGCCCCGTTCCAGGACAACGGGCACGGCGCGAGCCCCGCGCGGGACTACTGCGCGTTCTGGCCGACGCCCAACACCAGCGCCCCGCACGTCCCACACACCCCGGGGTTGCCCCAGGTTGTGGTGATCTCGGTGACCGGCGACCCGGCCACCCCCTACCAGGCCGGGGTGAACCTGGCCAAGTACCTCAACGCCCGGCTGATCACCGTCCAGGGCACCCAGCACACCGTTGCCCTGCAGGGCAACAAGTGCGTGGACGACATCGTGCACAGCTACTTCACCGACCTGGCCCTGCCGCCCGAGGGAGCCGAGTGCGCCCTCCGGGCACCACGCTGACCGCGATCAGGGTGATATGCGTGGCCGACTCAGGTCCTGAAGTCGGCCTCGGCGAAGATGTCCAGGCCCGGTGGGCCACGTCTACGGTGGCGCCCATGACCAACGGCGATTACCCATGGGAGCCGCCCCTGGCTGGTAGTGAGGTCGAGCACCTCACTGGTGCCCTCGACCGGCTGCGTACGACTTTCCGCTGGAAGGCCGACGACCTCGACGCGGCCGGGCTGCGGACCCGTATCGGTGCCTCCTCGCTGACACTCGGCGGCCTGCTCAAGCACCTCGCTGCCGCGGAGGACTACATGTTCGCCACCAAACTGAGCGGCGAGCCGATAGGCGCGCCGTGGGACGCCACCGGGTGGGACGGCAGCAAAGACTGGGAGTACACGTTCAGCTCCGCTGCCAACGACACCCCCGTGCAGCTCTACGCGCTGTGGGATGGCGCCGTCGAACGATCCCGGGCACGCCTGGACGCGGCCCTGGCCAAGGGCGGAATCGACCAGCTCGTTCATCTGTCCTGGCCCGATGGTCGGCATGCCAGCTTGCGCCGGCTCGTGTGCGACCTGATCGAGGAGTACGGCCGGCACACTGGGCACGCCGATCTGCTCCGCGAGGCCGTGGACGGACTGGTCGGTGAGGACCCTCCGGCCGGATGGCACCCGCGCACTAGAACCCCATGACGAGGTCCTCCGTTTGTAGATCCGCTCGAGTCTCTTCGAAGCACTTAAGATCATTCCCGGCGACAGCCACCCCGCGACTTGCGTCGAGGGTGGTCTCAGCCGCACCGACGCTGTTACGGAACGATCAGTGCCTTCACAACGCGCTGCGCGGCAACGTCCTCGAGCGCATTCTGGGCCTGGTCGAGGGTGTACTCCGCGCTGATGAGCGCGGTCCACGGGAACAGCTGCCGGTAACGTGCCATCACCTGAACCGCTCGATACATGTGCCCGACGTCGCTACCCCAGCATCCACGGATTTCCAGGTGCTTCTGGTTGAGGTCCAGGTGCGGGTTGATCGTGGTGCTGCCGGCGTCGGTGTACTGCCCGACGATTACGTAGCGCCCGGCGTCCCGGGTGAGCCGCATGCCTTCGGGAACCGCTGCCGGCGCCCCGGTCGCCTCGATCGTGACGTCCGCCCCACGTCCTCCGGTTGCTTCCCTGACCGCGGCGAGACGCTCTTCGGCAGACGTCGTGCCGATGTCTATGACGGCGTCGGCGCCGAACCGAGTCGCCGTCTCCAACCTGAGCTGGGGGCCGCCGACGACGATCACCTGCCCGGCGCCGCGCAGCTGCGCAAGGACCGCGGCGCACAGACCGACGGGTCCAGCGCCTTGGACAACGACGGTGTCACCGAAGGCGATCTCGCCGAGGGTCACAGCATGCAACGCGGTCGGCATGCCGCAGCCTCCGGCGAGGAACGCGCGCCAGTCCAACCCAGTGGGCAGCGGAATCACGTGGACTCCTGGCCTCAGGTAGATGTACTCGGACCAGCCGCCGAGCAGGCCCTCGTCGGCCGACAGGGTCACTCCGTACACCTTGCGCGACGGGCAACGTGTGGTGGCGTGGCCGACAGTGCAGTACCAGCAACGGCCGCATGTCCCGTAGACGTCCAGGAACGTCACGGTCTGCCCAACCTCGAGCGGCGTTCCGGACACGTCCCTCGGGACATCCGCCGGAGTGTGCGCGGTGCCGATCGCGGCGATCTTCCCGACACTGACGTGACCCGGGATGATCGGGTACGGCACGCCCGCGAGCTGCCCCTTCCACAGGTGCGCATCCGTGCCGCACACCTCGCTGCCTAGGGTCTTGAGCAGGACCGCACCCGGCTCGAGTTCGGGACGGGCGAACGTCCGCACCTCGAGCGGGGCGTTGGGTTCGGGCATCACAACCGCGGAGATCACACTGAAAACCGTACGGTCTCCCAGAGCTGTCCGTCGCCGGGCCGGGAATGCGGTTACCCGTCAGCCGCCTTGCGCCCGTCGGCTTTGATGATCCGGGCCGCCGCGATCGACCCGGCCGGTGAGACCAACGCGATGATCATGAGCAGTGTCGCGGGCCCCAGGATGCGTTGCCGGACCGGGTAAGGAGCCCGGTGGCCAGCGCCGGCATGAACCCGCCGATCAATCCGGCCAGGTTCGCCGCGAGGGCAAGACCGCTGTACCGGAGCCTGGTCGGGAACAGCTGGGAGAACATGGCGCCGATGGGCCCGTACGCGATGGTGGCGAGGCCGAGGGTCGCCACGTAGCCGAGCGTGATCAGCACGGCCCGCTTGGAGTCGACGGCCGAGAAGATCGGGAAAGCCACCAGCACCGCGAACACGGAACCCAGCACGACCGTGTTCGGTGACCCGATCCGGTTGGCGAGCCAGCCGGAGATCAGCAGCCCGACCAACCCTCACATCCTACTCATAAGTAACATCTGCATCAGCAGCGCCGATAAACGGTGCATGGACAATGAACCGACGCCCCCCGAGGCTGCCCCGCGCCGCCTCGATCCCCGGCGACCGATGAACCTGCTCACCGTCACCGAGGTCGCGGCGATGCTGCGGGTATCGAAGATGACGATCTACCGGATGGTCCACGCCGGTCGGCTGCCCTCACTGCGGGTGGGCCAGTCCTACCGGATACCGGCCGAGGCCGCGGCGGCGCTGTTCGGCGTGCCGATGCAGAACCAGGCTGGGTAGCTGGCTCGTTGTAGCGTCTGGCCGATGGTCGACGCGCAGGCGGTCCTGATTGACATCGACGGGGTGCTCACCGTCTCCTGGGAGCCGCTGGCGGGCGCCGTCGACGCGCTGCGGGCGATCCGGGACGCCGGGTTGCCGTTCGCGCTGATCACCAACACCACCTCGCGCACCAGGGCCCGGATCGCTGCCACCCTGGCCGACGCGGGCTTCCCGGTCGAGACGAAGGACGTGCTCACCGCGCCCTCGGCGGCCGCCGCCTACCTGCGCGAACACCGCCCCGACGCGCGCTGCCAGCTACTCAACAGCGGTGAGATCGCCGAGGACCTGGGCGGCCTGCACCTGGTCGACCATGCTCCCGACGTGATCCTCACCGGTGGCGCGGGGCCGGAGTTCGGCTATGAGGCGTTGAACTCCGTGTTCGGCCACCTTCAGCGGGGCGCCGAGCTGATGGCGATGCACGCGAACCTGTTCTGGCGCACTTCGGACGGGCTCTCCTTGGACTCCGGCGCATTCCTGCTCGGGCTGCAACAGGCCTCCGGTATCGAGGCGCAGATCCTGGGTAAACCGGCGCGGGAGTTCTTCGACACGGCGCTCGGCGGACTCGGCGCGACCGCCGCCAACACCGCGATGATCGGGGACGATGTCGAGTCCGACGTGATCGGCGCGCAGCGGCACGGTCTCACCGGCGTCCTGGTGCGGACCGGCAAGTTCCAGCCCGACCACGAGGACGGTGTCGAGGGCGAGCGGCCCGACCACGTCATCGACTCCGTTGCGGACCTGCCTCGGCTGCTCGGCCTCGGCTGAGATCTAGCGCAGTCCGCGGTGGGTCAAGGTGCGGGCGACGGTCAGCAGGTCACGGGTTTCGCTGGCGGGGGCGTGCGCGGCGACGAGCAGGTTGAAGGCGACCACGATCGGCACCAACGCGTCCGCGCGCTGGTCCACCGCGTCGGCCGGAATCTCACCCAGGTGGCGCGCGCGGGACAGTGCCGCACGCAGGGCTTGGCGCAGCTGGCTTCGGTAGCGCGCGGTGCGCGCGGCCACCGGGGGCGGCGGATCCCGGAACTCGGCGATCGTGTTCACGGTCAGGCACCCCCGGGGGTGGGCGGCGTCGATCGTGGCGGCGAGGCGGTCCAGGAACGCATCGACGTCGGCGAGACCGTCGCCGCCGCGAGCGAGCGGCCCGAGCATGAAGCTGTCCAGGACAGTGTCGGAGTAGTGGTCGAGCGCGGCGACCAGCAGGTCCAGCTTCGAGCCGTAGGCGTTGTACAGGCTTGAGGTGGACAGCCCGGTGGCGGCGGAGATCTGCGGCATCGAGGCCCCGCTGTAGCCCTCCCGCCAGAACAGCCGCATGGCCGCACCGAGCACGGTCGCGTCGTCGAAGCCCCTCGGTCGGCCGGGGCCACGTCGGGAAATTTTTGGATCGGTCATTGCAGAACCTTGGCCAGGTTTCGTAGTGTTCATTTCACATTAGGCCTCAGACTAGTTCACGGAGGCGGCCATGAGCGCCGGAGAGTGGCGGGCGTCGAAGCGGTACGCGCAGGTCCTCGGGCGCCGGATGGCCTACGTCGAGCAGGGCGGCGGCGCCCCGATCGTCTTCCTGCACGGCAACCCGACGTCGTCCTACCTGTGGCGCTCGGTGCTGCCGGAGCTGTCGTCGCTCGGCCGGTGCATCGCGCCGGACCTGATCGGGATGGGCGACTCGGAGAAGCTGCCCGCCGACGACCCGGCGCGCTACACCTTTGTGCGGCACCGCGAGTTCCTGGATGCGTTGCTGGATGCGTTGGGCGTCACCGAGGAGGTGACGCTGGTGGTGCACGACTGGGGCAGCGCGCTCGGTTTCGACTGGGCCAGGCGGCATCCGGACCGGGTGCGCGGGATCGCTTACATGGAGGCGATCGTGCGGCCCTATCCCGACTGGGATGCCTGGCCGGACGCCGCGCGGTCGATGTTCCAGGCCCTGCGGTCACCGGCCGGCGAGCAGCTGATCCTCGAGCGGAACATGTTCGTCGAGCGCATCCTGCCCGGGTCGGTGCTGCGCACGCTGGGCGAGGACGAGCTCGACGAGTACCGCCGGCCGTTCGCCGCGCCCGGCGAGGACCGCCTCCCCACACTGGTCTGGCCGCGACAGATTCCGATCGGCGGTGAGCCGCCCGAGGTCGTCGAGGTGTGCGCGGCGTACGCGGATTGGCTCGCCCACACCCCGGGGCTGCCCAAGCTGTTCGTCAACGCGGAGCCGGGCGCCATCCTGACCGGTGCCCAGCGCGAATTCTGTCGTACCTGGCCGGACCAGACGGACGTCACTGTCAGCGGCGTGCATTTCGTCCAGGAGGACTCCGGCAAGCAGATCGGATCAGCCATCGCTGGCTGGCTCGCGGGCATCGGCAGCTGATTGCGGCGGTTCGAGGGTCGACTCGAGGCCTCGCTGGAGCGCGCCTCAGCCGCGGCCGAGGAGGCGCCGCACCGGCCCGGGCACCAGCCCTCCGGCTCGTTCGATCACCGGCCGGTACAGGGATGGTTCGGGCGCTGGAGCGAGGAGGTCGGCCGGCGCGACGCCGGGGTCTTCGGGCTCCGGTGTCGGGTCCGGGTCGCTCTCCGGCGAGGCGATGGACTGGCCGGTCCGGCGCAACGGGCGGGTGAACAGCGCGCCGCCCGGGAGGGCGGCGGCCTGGTCGACTACCCGGCCGCCGACCACGCCCAGCCATTGCATCGTCGTCGGTGGCACCGGCGGGATCGGCACGACCGGCTCGATCCTGGACGGGAGCGATGCCGGTGGGGTGGCCTCGACCTGCCGCTTCGCCTGCCCGGGGCTGATCACGTCGCGGACCGCGCCGAGCGGTGCCCAGACGAAGCCGATCGCTTGGGTGCCCTGTTGGATCTGGTCGAACGTCTTGATGACCGGGTCGAAATGGCCATCCGCGTAGGCTCGGCTGGCGGCGGCCACGGCGGGGCGCAGCGCCCGCAGGTGAAATACCAGCTCGCCGAGCAGAGCCTCGGTGTTCTTCAGGATGTTGACCGAGGTCACCGCCGCCTCGAGCGGCAGCAGCGCGGTGGTGACCACCAGTCGGACCGGCACGGGGAGACCATCCAGCGCCCCCCGGTCGAAGAGCGGCGGGTGCCGGTCGACCGGACGGTCCTCGGGCCAGTCATCCCTCGGCTGGCCGGGATAGGGCCGGGAACGCGAGTCATAGGGGGGTGGCATCAGCGTGCCCTCCTCGAACCGGCGGCAGGATCGCTCGGGTCCAGCTGCGGCCGAGACTACCGGCCGGTGGCAGCCGCCGACCCGCCTCGCGACGAGGTTGTGCACAAGCTCACGTGGCTCAAGCGGTACCCGCGAACACCCCAACTCAGCTGCATAGAGGATCTTCATCGGGAGCCGGCGGATGGTCTTTGCTTCTAGGTTTCAAGATTCGGATTGTTCGAGCCGGGATTGCCGGTAGTTCGCGCGGCGGTTCGACGAAGTCCACGGCGTGCGATCCCGCCCGGTAGCCCTCGGTCCACGCTCGTCCGGCGGCCAGCCGAATCGCGGTGGCAACGTCGATGCGCTCGGACTCAACGTCATCAAGGGCTTGACCGACGAGCATCGCGACCACCCGATCTCGTTCTCGACTGAGCCACGACGCCGCGTCTGACATGTGGTGATCCTATGAAGGACGCGCTTCCGGCTCTTCCCTACTTGTGAGGAACCGCCCCCGCCGTACTTGACGCGTGGCGGCAGCTCGCGAGTCGGATCGCTAGGCGGTCAGGTGATCGCCGAGTGCGATGACGTTGTCGACCAAGGCGCGTCCCTATGCGACCCAGCCCGAGCACCGCCGCCGACCGCTGGATTGTGTGGTGCGCCTGCCTGTTCCTCGGCTCCGGGCATGTCGCCCCCTCCCGACCCCCCAGTAGATCGATACGCAACGGAATACTTCCGTCGATGCCCAGGGTTCACAACGGCATGGCTACTGCTGTTGTCGCCGCCGCATACGGTGGGCCCGAAGTACTGTCCGTGGTCGAAACCCAGGTGCCGTCGCCCGGGCCGGGAGAGGTGACGATCGCGGTTCGCGCATCCGGGGTGAACCCGATCGACTACAAGCTCTACAGCGGGGCTTTCGGCAGTTCCCCGGACAACCTTCCGGTGCGCCTGGGCCTCGAGGTGGCCGGAGTGATCACAGCGGTGGGGCCCGAGGCGGCCGGCCCGGCGGGTCCGCTGTCGGTCGGGGACGAGGTCGTCGCCTATCCGATCAAAGGTGGCTACACCAGTTCCGTCACTGTCCCGGCCAACGTGGTTGTACCCAAGCCCGCCGACCTTTCCTGGGAACAGGCATCGGGCCTGTTGGCTGTCGGGGCGACCGCGGTGCACGCGGTGGCGGTGGCGAAGGTCAGCTCGGCCGACACCGTTCTGATCCACGGCGGCTCCGGCGGGGTAGGCCTGCTTGCCGTACAGCTGTCACTCGCCGCTGGAGCAAACGTGGTGGCCACCGCGAGCGAGCGGAATCAAGCCCTGCTGCGTGAAGTCGGCGCCGTGCCGGTGACCTATGGGCCGGGCCTGCTCGACCGGGTCACGCACGCGGCCCCGTCCGGAGTGAACGCCGCGATCGACGCGGTCGGCACCGACGAGGCGATCGATGTGTCGCTGGCCCTGGTGCCCGAGGCGATCAGAGTTGTCTCGATCGCCGCGTTCCACCGTGCCGACACCGGCATCGCGTTGATCGGCAACGGCCCAGGGGCTGACCCGGGCACCGAAATCCGCGCGAACGCCTGGCGTCAACTGCTCCCGCTGGCCGCCACCGGCAAGCTGACCCTGCTGCCCGCCAAGACCTACCCCCTCGCTGAAGCCGCACGGGCCCACACTTTCCTCCGCGAAGGCCATCCCAACGGCAAGCTCGTACTCCTCCCCGCGCAGTGAGGGTGTGAGAGCGCGCTGGTCGGGCCGTCTCCGGTGGTGCCCAGCGCCCGCGCGCTGAGGCGGCCCGGCCGGACGCTGATCGTTCGCGAAGCGCATAGCCTCTGGACGCGGCGCGCTGGCCAGGGCATGGTGACCGCGTGATGGTTTGCTGGCGGATGTCGCCCTTGCTGCTCGTAGCGCTGGTCGCGCTGCGCGCGAGGTGGCTGGCTGGCTTGATCACCAATTCGGTCGGACGCACGGCGGCCCCGGTGGCCTCCTCGGCGCCCACCGCGACGCTGTCCTCCGCGTTGTCCTCATCGCTGAGCGCCCTGCGCGGCTACAGCGGTGCCGTTTCGCAGTTCTTCGTATGGTTCTACCTGGTCCTGGGTGCGGTCCTCTGCCTCACCCTTATCTCCCGCGCCCTGAATTCCGTGATCGACGAAATCAAACTGCAGCGCGAATGCAGCCGACCACCTCGCCACCCGGCCACCAGATCGATCCGACCGCCCCGATAGCCGGATGTCCGGGATCGGCTCTGTGACCGCGGAGTAGCGCGGAAATCCGGCGATGTGGCGTCAGCTCAGCAGCGCGCGAGGCCGCGAGGTCAGGATCAGCTCGGCGGCGGCGGTCACCGGGGTGTGCGGGCGGCGCGGAGGCGGGCGGCTTGGCGCTGGCTTTTTACCCGGCCGCCGCAGGTGCCCATGCTGCACCAGCGGCGGGTGGCGTTCTTGCTGGTGTCTAGGAACAGCCAGCCGCACTGGCCTTCGTCGCCCGGGCACTGCTTGATCCTGGCGAGCTGACCGGAGACCGCCAGGTCCACCGCCGAGCGGGCGATTGGCCACAGCACCTGCTCCAGCGGGCCGCGGTCGGGCCAGCGCCAGTCCAGCCCAGCCGGGGCCGGGCCGAGGTGCCCGTGGCCCAACGCTTCCAAGTAGGCGTGCTGGATCATGGCCAGCGCGGCGGGAGGTGCCGGCTGGCCGTGCGCGAGGGCGGCGAAGGTCTGGTAGATCGCCTCTCGCAGCCGGCCGGCGTGCTGATGGACCCCGGCGGCGGCGTCTGGGTCGGCCTCGGCCACCGCGGCCAGGCGGCGCTGTTGGACTGGGGTCAGCAGCCCGGCGTGGACGGCCCAGGCAGTCAGCTCCCGGTAGCTAGGGGTGTAGTCGTGTGGCTCCATCCCCGGGTCGGGCCGGCGCGGACCGAGGGTGTTGGCAAAGTCCAGGCAGCCCCGTCCCCCGACCAGCGCGGGTAGCGCCGGTCGTGCTGTTGCGGGCATGGCGACCTCCAAGCCTCCTCTTCCATCAAAGTGCGTTTTGATGGTATAACAAGTCTCGTATCTACCATCTAAATCCACTTAGACAGTATGTGTACTGGTCAGGTGAATGCATGATGCCGATCGCGGATGATACGACCACACCGGCGGGCCGCCCGGTGGCCGCCAGGCGTCGCCATGGCGGTTGGGTGCGGACCTTCGCGGGGGTATTTGCCGCGGTGTGGTCCACCTTCGCCGCCTTCGGCGTCGTGGTGCCGGTGATCCCCCGGCTGGTTACCCAGACGCTGCACGGCTCGGCAATCATGGTGGGCGCGGCGTTCGCGACCGCCGCAGTGGTGGCGCTGCTGCTGCGACCCTTCGGCGGCCAGCTCGCCCAGCGGTGTGGCCCCCGGTGGGTCCTGGCTCTGGGCGCGGCCATCGCCGTGGCCACCGGCATGGCCTATGCGCTGCCACTGGGCGCGCCGGGGCTCCTGGCCGCGCGGGTGGGCATGGGTGTGGCCGAGGCGCTGGTGATGACCGCCGGGTCGGTGTGGGCGGTGTCGCTGGCGCCGTCGCACCGCCGCGGGCAGGTCGTCGGCTTGTACGGCCTGTCGATGTGGGGTGGCCTGGCCGCCGGCCCGGCCCTCGGGGAAGTCGCGTACCGGGTGGGCTCCTACGTCCTGGTGTGGGCGCTGGCCGCGGCACTGCCGGTAGTCGCATTGCTGGTGCTGTCGTGCCTGCCGCGCGGCGATGTGGTCGGCCAGCAAGTGTCCCGCCGGCTGGTGCCACCGGCCGCGGTCCTGCCCGGGCTGGCGCTGGCCGGGGGCGCGTTCGGGTACGCCAGCGTGACCAGCTTCGGCGAGCTGGCCATGGCCGATCGAGGGATCGCGGGCGGCGCGGTGCTGCTGAGCCTGTTCAGCGCCGCGTACGTGGGCGTGCGGCTGCTGGCCAGCCGCCTCCCCGACCGGTTCGGCCCGGTACCGATGATCCTGACCTCGGCCAGCCTGGAGGCGGCCGGGCTGCTGCTGATCGCCCTGGCCCCGAGCTGGTGGGTGGCGGCGGTAGGCGCGCTGGTGGCCGGCGGCGGGTTCACGCTGCTGTATCCCTCCTTGGCGCTGATCGCAGTCGATAACGCACCCGAGGCCGAGCGTGGCGCCACCCTCGGCGCGGTCAGCTCCTTCCTGGACCTGTCGGTCGGCGTCGCCGGCCTGGTCGGCGGGGTCATCGCCGGGGTGAGCTACCCGGCGGTGTTCGGCCTGTCCGCCGCGCTGGCTCTCACCACCATCGCCGCCGGGATCGCCGCCGCCCGGCGCGGCCGGGGCCGGGCGTCGAGCTGATCTACCATCGAGGACGAGTTCGCCCTCTGTCTGGGCGGTTCACCGCTGGTCAGCATCCTGCGGCTGGCTTGGGGTTGGCCTCCGCTACTCGCCGTCGACGTGGTAGCAGCCCTCGTGCAGTGGCTGGGTGTAGTGCTCGGCGAAGAACTTGGCGGTGACCTCGCCGCGACTCGAGACTCCTACCTTGTCAAAGATGGTCTTGACGTAGTCACGGACGGTGTGGGTTGTACAGGCCGAGGGTCATCAAGGTCATCGGCTGCACGACCCCGCAGGCCCCGTTCCAGACACCACCGGAATAGCTCGGCGTTAGTGCACACGTCCAACAGCCTCTGTTGCTCGGCCGCGTGCACGGTGTGGTCCATTCGCGCAGCCTAACCAGACCGAGCCACTTGACAAGTTAGGCAGCGTGCGCTCTGATGGTCGCGCAACCTAACTATCAAAAGTCCTTGGAGAGGTTAGATATGGCCTCGATCGCCGCCCCCGGCGCGCGGTTGGGACCTTGGGGGCCTCACCGGAGCCACCTCGCCGTGGACGGCGGCGAACCCCTCAGCTGACCCCACACAGGCCACGAGACGAGACGAAAGGGGGGCAACGACGATGGGTCTGTCCTGGCAGCAAGGGCCGCTGGCCACGCGGGCGGTGGGCCGATTCCTGGTGCTCGACCCGTTACCGCGGCGGCTGCTGTTCGCCGAGCCGCTACGCCGGCGCATGCGGGTGCGCTTCGCCGGCAAGTGGGTCGCCGACAGTGAAGACGTCGTGCTGCTGCACGAGCCGGGTCGCTACCCGGTCGCCTACTTCCCGATCGACAACGTCATGCCCGGCACACTGCAGCGGCTAGAGGCGGTCACCATGCACCGCGACTTGGGCAAGACGGCCTGGTTCAGCGTGCGGGCCGGCGATCAGACCGCGCCGCGCGGCGCATGGCAGCACACCGATCTGCCGAACTACGCCAGCGAACTCGCCGAGCGGGTCGCGTTCGGCTGGCGGGCGATGGAGGCGTTCTACGAAGAGGAGGAACGGATTGTCGGGCACGCCGCGGACGCCTACCACCGCAACGACATCCGCTCCACCTCCCGCCACCTGGTCGTGCGCGTCGGAGACCGGGTAGTTGCCAACAGTCACGCCCCGCTCGTGCTCTACGAGTCCGGTTTCGCCCCGCGTTGGTATGTGCCGCGCGCCGACATCGACGAGTCGGCCCTGACCGCGGTGGACGGTCAGACGTTCTGCCCGTACAAGGGTCTGGCCAGCTACTACGACGTGGCCGGTGTCCAGCGTGGCGCGTGGTCCTATCGGGAGGCCTGGCCAGAAGTCGCACGGGTGCGCGACCTGGTGTCGTTCGAGCCGGACAAGGTCAGGGTCCTGCTCGACGACAAGGTTCTGGAACTCGAGCCGGGCCAGCAGGTCAGCCCGCACGGTGTCGACCGCGGCCTCGACGTCGACGAAATCACGCCCACTGTCCTCGACCGTGCCGAGCAGTGACCGCGACTAACCCCACGTAGGCACGTGGGCTCGACATAGTGTCCGCGGCACTAGATCGTCCACGCCCCAGACATCGTCGCACAGGACGGAGCTAGCGATGGCGTCGTTGCGCTCGCTCAACGCCGGGTTGCCCAAAAACGTCACGTGGCGGGGCCGAACGGTGTTCACGGGGATCTGGAAACACCCGGTGCGCGGTCCTCGGCAGGTCCGTCGGCTCAATATTGACGGCGACGGCCAAGGCGACCGCAACGGCCACGGCGGCGAGAACCGCGCCGTGCTGGTCTACCAGGTTGATTCCTACCGGCACTGGCGGCGTCACTTCGGCCGCGAAGATATCGAGCTCGGCGCCTTCGGGGAGAACTTCACCGTCGACGGACTGGGCGACGACCAGGTGTGTATAGGCGACCGGTATCGCATCGGCGAGGCGGAGTTCGAGGTCACCCAGCCCAGGGTGACCTGTTTCCGGGTCGGCATGCGACTCGGCGAGCCGGACCTGCCCGCGCTGCTGGTCGCCCACCACCGGCCCGGGTTCTACCTGCGGGTACTCGCCGAGGGGCAGGTCGCGGCCGGCGACGAAATCGTGAAGATCGGCGACGGGCCGGAGCGCATGACCGTCGCCGAGATCGACGCGTTGCTCTACCTGCCGCGCCGCGACTCCGCCGCGCTGCGCCGCGCGCTGCGGATCCCGGCGCTGAGCCCTGGCTGGCAGGCCTCGTTCCGGGAGCTCCTTGACGCGGCGGAACAACAGGAAGCCCAGGCGGCACCCCCGACCGTTGTTGAGGCGGGGTGGCCGGGCTTTCGCCGGCTGCGGGTCCGCGACACCGTGGCCGAAGGCTCCACGATCACCTCGATCCACCTCGGGCCGGACGACTCGGCGCCCCTGCCGGCGGCGCGGGCTGGCCAGTACCTGACGCTCCGGCTGGCCGGCGCGGGCGATCCGGCCCCGGTCCGCAGCTACTCGTTGTCCTCCGCGCCCGGGGCGGACAGCTATCGGATCAGCGTCAAGCGCGAGGTGAAGGGCTTGGTCAGCCGCTACCTTCAGGACACCGTGCGCCCCGGCGCCGTGGTAGAGGTCGCGGCACCGCGCGGTGAGTTCGTGCTCCGGGACGGTATGAACCCGGTCCTCCTGGTCTCCGCCGGCGTCGGCGTGACCCCGGTGCTGGCCATGCTGCACCAGCTGGCTGGCCAGCGCACCGAGCGGGAGGTCTGGTGGCTGCACGCCGCCCGCCGACCCAGCGCGGACGCGTTCGCCGCCGAGGCACATGTCCTGCTCGCCGCCCTCCCTCGAGCCCACGAGCACGTGCTCTACACCGAGGCCACGCCGGCCGAGCTGGAGGCCACCGGGGCACACGCCGGACGACTCACCGCCGCGGCCTTAGTCGAGCTGGGCCTGCCTGACGACGCCAGCGCCTACCTGTGCGGGCCGGCCGCCTTCATGGCCGACATCCGCCAGACACTGGACGGCCTGGGCATCACAGACGTCCACACCGAACTGTTCGGCGCCCTGGACGCGATCAACCCAGGCGTCGTCGCGCAGGCCTCGATCGCGCCACACCCGCCACCTGGGCGACCCGGGACCGGTCCGCTGGTCACGTTCGCCCGCAGCGGACTCTCCGTGCCCTTCGATGGCCCCGTCACCCGCAGCGTCCTCGAGCTCGCCGAGGCATGTGACATCCCCACCCGCTGGTCATGCCGAACCGGCGTCTGCCACACCTGCACCACCCCACTGCTGTCCGGTCAGGTCAGCTACCAGCCCAGCCCACTCGAGCCACCCGCCCGAGGGTCGGTGCTGATCTGCTGCGCCCGCCCGGACTCCGAACTCGTTGTGGACATGTAACTGCGCGGTTGGCCGACTGCGCCGCGACCGGATTACTCAGGTGGCGGCGGTGCGGGCCTGGTCGACAGCGCGCGCTCTGGGCCCGCCACCCGAGCAGCCTCTGGCCTGGTCCGCGGATGAAGCCTGAGCAGGCCACGACTGAGCTCGCTACTTGGGCGCCCGCCACATCGGCCACATTGTTGGTCCGCCGGGGATTTGGATCTCCGCGGTCACCTCGAAGCCGTGTCGAAGGTAGAGCGGCAGGTTGCGCTCGCTGGTGGCCTCCAGATACGCCGGCACCCGGTCTCGATCACACCGCTCGAGCACGGGAGCCATCAGGGACGACCCGAGCCCGCGCCCTTGCCATTCCGGCCTCGTGCCGAGCAGGAAGAGGTAGTAGTGCGGTTCCACCGGGTGCGCCTGCGCCATCAGCCCGAATACCTCGAACAGCCGCTCAGCGTCCGCTTCCAGGATCTCGCCCAGCACGGTCGGAAGTTCCTCGTCGTCGGCGGCACCTGGCGGCGCCCAGAGGGCCGCCGAGACCCCCTCGTCGACCGCGTAGGTCTCGTCATACGCCAGGTACGACTTGGCGACTGCCCCGAAAAAAGTCGGGCTGAGCTGCCGCCGCCTCGCCCCCTCCTCGACGCACCATGACACCACCGGGTCGTCGTAGAAGGCGAGGGCCAGCGTCTCAGTGATGGCGGGCAGGTCTGCCGCCGACGCCTTGCGCGGACGGAGTGCCGCTGTGCTTGCCGTTGCAGTCACCAGATCGCTCATCGCGCACCGCCAGGTTTGTCGGACTTCGGCCATCGAATCGGGCGCTCACGAAGCTACGTTCCTGGCGCGCCCGCTATATCTGCCAGATGGCATATCTGTGGGCTGGCGAGTGGCTGCCACTTTCAGCTGCCCTCGGCGGACCGCCGGCGAACCATTTGTGCGGCGACCTCCGAGCGGTTGCGCAGACCGAGCTTGGCGTAGATGTGCGAGAGGTGGACCTTCACAGTGCCTCGGGAGATGAACATCCGCTCACCGATCTCCGGGTTCGTCAGGCCATCGGCGGCGTGGCGGACGATCTCGAGCTCGGTCGGTGTAAGGCTCTCCCAGCCGCTGGACGGGCGCTTGCGTGCGCCGCGGGCGCGGCGCAGGTAGCCGATCGCGTCGTCGAGTGATAGCGCTTCGCCCTCGGTGCGGGCGGCCGTCAACGCGGGCTCGCCGAGGGCCTCGCGCAGCCGCTCCGCGAGCGCCTCCGAGCGCTGCTGCTCGGGACTCCAGCGGGCAAGCCCGAGATCGGCCCGCGCGCGGCCCGCGGCGCCCAGCAGGCGTGCGGCCTCCCGATGGCTCTCGAGTCCGGCCGCCACCTCGGCAAAGGTGTCGAGTGTGTCCGGAATGTCGAGGCGCTCGCCGCGCTGGGCCTGGTCTCCGAGAGCCTGGTGCGCCAGCCGCTCGGCGGCGGCCCAGTCCCCTCGGGCGGCGGCGACACGCGCGAGCTGATGGCGGGCGCGGGCCATCAGTCCGCGGTTGCCCAGGTGCTCGGCGACCGCGAGCGCGTGCTCGGCAGAGGCTTGAGCCGCGGTGCAGTCGCCGAGGAGGCGCTCCACCTGCGCCAGGTCGAGCAGCGCCAGCGCCTGTGCCCAGGCGAACCCCGCCTGCTCCCGCACTACCGCGGCGAGCCCGCCCCGAGCCTCCTCGAGCCGGCCGAGGGCTGCGTGGGCGAGTGCGATGCCGCTGTCCACGACAGGCAGCGCGAGGCCCACGCCGCCGGATACCATGCGCGCGCGGCATGGCTCGAGTCGCTGAATCGCCTCGAGCGGATTGCCGGCATGGACGTCCAGAAGCCCGAGGCTGTACGTCGCCAGCCCGTCCTGGATGTCGCTGGCTGTCTCGAGGCATCGTTCCCACACCCCGCGAGCCGCTTCACACTCACCCGTCGGGTACATGGTGTGGCCGAGCATGAACCAATGCCAGGCGACGAGGTCGTGAAAGCCGTGCCGGCGCGCGAGATCGTGGGAGGCCTCAAGCTTCGCGCGGGCGGCGTCGTGCTCGCCCATCTGGCACAGTGCAAAGCCGACGTTCTGGGTGGCTTCGGCGAGGCACCAGTCGTCACCCGCCGTCCGGGCCAGCTCACCGGAGCACTCGAGGATCTGCAGCGCCCCTCGCGGGTTCGGCATGAGCTCGAGGATGCCGAGCACGTCCAGGACGCGCGCCTCGATTGCCCGATCGCCCAGCTCCCGTGCCAGCGCGAGCGCCTCGGTCGCGTCCCGCTGGGCGAGCTCATGGTCACCCGCGAAGATCACCAGATACCCTCGCCAGCTGAGCGCGCCGCAGCGCAGCGCGGATCGTTGGCCGGCCGTGGCCTCCAGCGCCCGAGTGAGCGCCGCGTGCCCCTCAACCAGCCGCCCGGTGAGCACCCACCAGTAGGCAAGCGCCGTGCAGAGGCGCAGCGCCTTCTCCGGCTCGGCCACCGCCGTGTGGTCGATCGCCGCGTACAGGTTCGCCGCGTCCGCGCCGAGCAGGTTTCCCCAGGCCGGGTCGGTCGCGGGGTTCGGTTCGGAGCTCTCGGCGAGGGCGACGAAGGCGTCGGCGTGACGATCGCGCAACCGGCCGACCTCGCCAGCCTGTTCGAGCCGCTCGAGCGCGTACTGGCGAACCGTCTCCAGCAGTGCGTAGCGATTCAGCGGCCCACGCTCCTCGACGAGCACGAGCGACTTGTCGACGAGCGAGGTGAGCAGGTCGAGGATGGCCTGGCGGTCGAGGTCGTCGTCCGCGCACACCGCCTCGCAGGCGTCGAGCGTGAAACCGCCCTGGAACACCCCGAGCCGACGCAGCAGCATACGTTCAGGCTCGTCGAGCAGCGCGTAGCTCCAGTCGACAGACCCCCGCAGCGTCTGCAGGCGGGGCAGCGCGCCTCGCACGCCGCCGGTAAGCAGGTGGAAACGGTCGGCGAGCCCGACGGCGATGCGCTCGATCGGCAGGACACGCACGCGCGCGGCGGCTAGCTCGATGGCGAGCGGGATGCCGTCGAGGTCCTGGCAGATTCGGGCGATGTGGGGGGCGCTGTCCTCGGTGAGCGCGAAGTTCGGCCGGACCTTGACGGCGCGCTCGACGAACAGACGCGCGGCGTCCGAGTGCCCCAGCGACTGGGCTGCCCCGGAGGCGCGCTCGGTCGGCGGTAGCGATAGCGACGGCACGCGCCACGTCGTCTCACCGCCCAACCCGAGCGGTTCGCGGCTGGTCGCCATCACTGTGATGTCCGGGCAGCCGTGCAGCAGGTCGTCGACGAGTCGCCCGCACGGCTCGAGGACGTGCTCGCAGTTGTCCAGCAGCACGAGCACCCGCTGCCCGGCCAGGTGGAAGACCGCCGCGTCGAGCGGCGTCTGGCCGGGCAGGGGACGCACGCCGACCGTCGTGGCCAGCGCCGATTCGATGAGCACTGGATCGGACAGCGGTGCCAGCTCGAGCCACCAGATGCCGTGCGGGTAGCGGTCCAGAACGTCGGCGGCGAGCTGGAGCGCGAGCCGCGTCTTGCCGCAGCCGCCAGCACCGGTGAGGGTCAGCAGGCACGTCGAGGTGAGCAGCTCGTCCAGCTCGGCGAGCTCGAGGCCCCGGCCGACGAAACTGGTCAGCTGGACGGGCAAGTTATTGGGCAGCTGATCCAGCGAGCGCGGTGGCGCGACGCCGCCGGGGAGGTCGGGATGGCCGAGCGCGAACACGCGCTCGGCGCGGCCGAGGTCACGCAGGCGGTGCATGCCGAGATTGACGAGTTCGGCGCCGAGGGGGAGGTGATCGGCCACCAGCTCGCCGGTCGCGCTCGACAGCAGCACCTGACCGCCGTGGGCGACCGCGCGCAGCCGGGTACACCGGGTCACCGCGGCGGAGAAGTAGCCGACCTCGTCGCGCAGCTGCGCGTTGCCGGTGTGCAGCGCCATGCGCAGCCGCGGTGCGGCGCCGTCGGGCCAGACCTCCGCAAGCACCTCTCGCTGGGCGTCCAGCGCCGCCGCGACCGCGTCCCGAGCGCGGGTGAACGCAGCCAGCACGTTGCCGCCCTCGCCTTGCTCGATCGGCGGCATGCCGCCATGGCGAGCGATCGCCTCGTCGAGGATGCCGCGGTAGCGCGCGATCGCGGTTGGCCCGTGTTCCCGTCGCCGCGCTGAGCCATCGACATCGGTCAGCAGGAACGTGATCGTGCCCGGCGGCACCGCGAACGTCGAGCCTCCGGTGGCTGACTGACCCATGACCGCCCCAATGAGCAGCGGCCCCTCCAAGCCCGCGGCACGAAACTGATGCTCCCACGTCACGCACGGTTAGGGCACCACACCGGCCGGCCGGGCCGGCCGTTAGCGCGGGTTTCGGTGGCGCTGGTCGAACTCGCGAGCCGCCGAGCGCTGGGTCCGCACCCGCAGGGCCTGCTCTCTGTCCTCGGAGTCGATGTCGTTGAGGCCGAGCTGGACCGCGCGCCGGATCTGCTCGCGGTTGTCCCGGACGACCGCTGAGAAGAAGTCGTCGATGCGCGGGTCCTGCAGCACCTCGAGGACCACCCGGAACGAGGTGTCGATCACGGCGTGGACGATCTCGCCGTGGAACGGCACCCGCTTGAGCTTGCCGAGCTGTTCGTCCTCGGTGATCTTCTCGTGGATGATCGCGCGCAGCTCGTCCTTGTTCGCGGTGAGCGACTTGGCCAGGTTCTCTGGATAGTTGCCGGTCTCGAGGACCTTGACCACCTCGTCCAGGACGGCAACGGTGATCGGCTTCTTGATGGCGCGCACGATCGGTTCGGAGAACTTGTCCACCAGCCGGTAGGTGAACTGCTCGCCGACCGCCCGGTCGGCCGCCCGCCCGATGCGCACCACCAGCAGCACCACCACAAGGAAGCGGTGGGTCATCAGCGCCGGGTGGGCGACCGGGAGCATGGCGAACAGCTCGTACCAGTTGCGGCCCAGGAACCGCTTCTCCCAGCGGTGCTTGCGCCAGCGCCAGAGGAACTCGACGAGGAACACCGCGCACAACGCGCAGTCGGCATAGAAGATCCAGAGCCCGGCCTGATAGGACGGCGGGCTGAGCACCAGGTAGCTGAGCAGGCCCACCGAGACAACGGCGAGCGCCAGCATGATCCAGTCGTCGGCGTGCACGTTGCCGGGCAGCACGCCGGTGTTGAGTTCCCGGTCGCGTGACGGGGGGTTGGTGGCGGCAGCCCTGGCTGCGTCCCGGGCGGGGGCCATGCGGGCGCCTCCAGACGTGCACATCGGGAACCGAGACGTGCCTGATCATGGCACGCGCGTCCGACGGGTCCAACTCGTGACGGCGCCGGGCGGACGACCACGCCGAACGCGGCTCGAAGTGTCAGCGGGTCGACGTAGCGTGCCAGCCATCAGGGACGGTCGCGGTTGACCTTCGTGGCGGCCGTTCCGCCAGCCGGGAAGGAGAAGCCCATGGCGCGGCTCACTGACAAGGTACGCACACTTTTCGATGGCAAAAACTTCGCCGTACTGTCAACCCTCGAGCCGGACGGCAAGCCGCAATCGACAGTGGTCTGGGTCAAGCGCGACGAAGATGATCTCTTGTTCGCGCTGCCCAAGAGCCGCCGCAAGACGGCCAACTTGAACCGGGACCCTCGGGCAGCTGTGGTGATCTTCGACGCTGCCAACCCGTATGAGAGCGTCCAGGTGCAGGGCACGGCGTCCATCGAGGACGACCCAGACGGCACCCTGATCGATGAGCTGTCGGACAAGTACACGGGCGGTCCTTACCCCGGGTTCGCCGGGCCGGACCCGCACTGGGTAATCGCGAGGATCACGGCCGAGAAGGTCGCGACCAGCTGGCCGAACTCATAGGCCCTCGATCAGGGGTTGACACAGGGCATCTCTCAGCCAGTCAGCCCGGACAGCAGTCCGCCCACGATCCCGTGGGGGCGTTGCTGGCCGTCGCCGGAATCCTGCTTGGCCGACGGCGAGCCACCGAGCAGGCCGTCCACGGTCGAGCCCAGGTCGCCACCCAGAACCCCGCCCAGGCTGGTCCCGTGCGACTCGCCGGACAGCGGCTCGCCTCGCGCCCACTCGATGCCGGTCACCACGCCCATCCCCACCGCGAAAATAACCAGGGATACCACCAGGAGCCGGGGCAGCAGCCGGCCGCGGGCGGGCGGGCTGGGTGCCGGCATCCTGGACCGCGACGGCGGGCCGTACCCGGAGCGGCCGCCGTCGGGCCGGGAGCGCGGGCGAAGGCGGTCCCGGGTGCGTTCCAGGAACCGCTGATAGATCTCGCTGCTGAGCGCGGTGGCGACCGAGCCTGCCGCCGCGCCACCGACCGTCCCGAACGCGCCGAAGTAGGAGCCACACACCGCGGACGTCGACGCCGCCAGCCCACCAGCCAGGACCTTGCTCACGGTGAATGAGGACCGCTTGCCCTCGGGCGCGGCCGCCTCGCCGTACCGGCCCCTGGGCGGGGGTATCTCGCTGTACCAGCCCCCGGGCGGTTGCGACGGCGCTGGTGGACGTGGGTGCGGCCGTGCCTGCTGCCGATACCGACCGTCCTGGTCGATGGGCGCACGGCGAGTTCGGTCGTCGAAGGCCATGCCCCCACAATGACAGGGCGGCCTCGGCGCCCCGCGCCCCGCCCCGGACCGACCGGCGGGCCGTTCCGTTCCCGCAACGGGCCTCGCCCGGCGCCACCGCGCATCGGGCGCCGAGCCGTTCGGCGGCTGCTCGCCGGCCCGCGTCGGGCTCGATCACTGCGACCTCGGCGCTCCGGGCGAGCGCGATCTGCACCGCGTTCAGGCCCAGGCCGCTTCGGTGTTCTGAGCGGAAAATTGCTAGCTGTGGTGAGCCGCTCGGTGTGCGGTGAGCACGTCCGCGCCGAAGTCGCCCTCCGGGTCACGCCAAACCGAGTGCGCGTGGTTGGCCAGCCGCTGGGTGTTGTCGTACTCCACCAGCAGCCGCGGCCCTTGCAGCCGGTAGTAGCAGGCACCGGCGGCACCCGCTGAGCTCGGACCCGGCTCCAGTGAGCCCGCCCACGCGAAGTGCACCTCGTCCAGCAGTGGCCCGGCGTACCGTGCGGCCTCCCGCTCGACAAGTTCTTCAGGCGCCCGCCCGGTGTAGCAGTCGAGCAGAGCAAGCAGCAGCGCGCGTTGGTCGGCGTCCAGCGCCGATGCCGGTACCCCGAGTGGCTCGACGGTCAGCTCGACGGCCTGGTGGTCCGCCTCGGTGATGTCGTAGTACCGCTCGGCCGCCTCATGCGCGGCGTCCATCTGGCCAGCGTCCCGCGGGTCGGCGAACCGGCCGCGGAACAGGCCGCCGACCGGAACCACCCGGTCTCCGGCGCCCACCGAGGCGCGGTTCCCGGTCACGATGTCGGTCGGCGCGCGAGGGCTCAGCACCGCCTTTGCCACTTGCGACTCGTCCAGTGACCGGACCAGTGCCCGCCCGAGGTCCTCCACACCGCCCAGCGGGCGCAGTACCGCGGCCCCGAGCAGCGGGGACTCCGCTGGGTCGGCACCTAGGAAGCACGGCGTGGACGACACCAGCTCGCCGTCCACCACCAGGTTGTTGAGCGAGACATGGTGCCCGCCGAAACGCCACCCCCAGGTCCGTTCGCCCGGGGTGCCGAAGATACGCAGCCTGTACTGGCCGGGGTCGCGGCCGCGTTGCCGGGCGAAGCTGAACCCGGCGAAGCCCTCGACGCGATCCAGCAGATTCTCCAGCCCCATGATTGTGGTCACCGTGGCGTACGCGGCTTCGGACAGGCCGGTCGCCAGGAGTGCCATGGTGCGCCGGTACTGCCCGGGCGCCATGTCCGCGACCGCCAGGCCGCCGTGGTCGGTCGGGGTGTAGAACCACCGCCGCCGCTCCCGCTCGGCGGACTCCGACCAGCCCCAGCCGAGCTGGCTGCGCTCCGTGCCGGATACGCCGGCCAGTACAGCCTCGGCGGCCTCACTCATCCGGTCGGCGACCGCCCTGGCCGCACTGGATTCGGTCTGGTTGTCGCTCATGGAGGACCTTTCTGGAAGTAGCGCTGCAGGCCGCTCCCTCGCCGGTCACGCTATTCAGCCGATCTCGACGGGTTCGCTGCTACCGCTGGCACTCTTGACGCTACGGAGGAAGAACCCCAATATCGCCCCGCCGATGGTCAAAATGCTCACGATGAGGAAGATGTTGCTGTAGACCTGCGCTTCGACCTCGGTTTGCAGCGTCTGCCAGAGGGAGATGAGGCCTGTCTCGCCCTGCTGTTGCATCGCCACGATTGCGCGGATCGACCCCGGGGCCTTGAGACTGCAGTAACCCGGAGCGCTCGGCCATGAACTGGGCCTGCTGAACGGTGGAGAGAGCCGAAAGCAAGGCCACGCTGGCCTGTCGGCCCATCGCCGGGCAGTCGATCCGGCAGAGCACGCGCAGGGTGGTGACCGTCGACTTCGACGGTCACCACCCTGTCCGACTAGTGGATAGCGATTCGGTCGACGTCGATGACGTTGGAGGTGTTCAGGTAGACATAGACGAGGTCTGTGCCGGGCAGGGAGTCCTGGGTGTGGAAATCCGGCTCGGTTTTAAGGTTGGCCAGCGCGTGGCGGGTTGCCAGGTCGATCACGCCCATGGCGCCGGCTTTACCCTCGCCGATGAATAGCAGTCCGCGTTGGGGGTCGGCGGCGACCTGGTCGGCGCCTGAGGCGGTTTTGACTGTGGCCACGGTGGTGCCGGTGTCCGTATCGACAGCGAGCACCTCTGGTCCGCTGGTGGCGATCCATAGCAGATGGTGGGCCTGCTCGTAGTACATGTCTTTAGCGGCGGTGCCATTAGGCAGCTGCAGTTGAATGACCCTCTGGATCACTCGGTTCTTTGCGTCGACGACGACCACGTCGTTGTCGTCCGCCTGGTAGATCCTGTCTTCGGCGGGGGAGTAGGTACCTAGGTCGGGGCCGCTCTTGGCGGGTGAAGGCTGAAGCGTCAGCGTTCCTTGGATGGTGAATGGCGCTGCCGCGGTGAACTCCTGCATGTTGTTCGAGTCGTCGTTGGCGACGAAGACGCTGTTGTCTTTCGAGTCGTAGTAGAGGGCGTCGGGTGTCTTTCCTCCCGAAGGCACGGTTGCGACGACCTGCCAGGTGGCTTTGGCGATGACCGCCACCGCGTTGGCGGGTGCTTCGGCTACGAAGACGTAGGGGTCAGTGAAGGTGATGCCGTTCGCCGAGGGGATGTGAGGTATCACGGCCTTGACGGCGTTGGTGGTCGTGTCGATGACGACGACGTTGTTGTCCGGGCTCTGCGCGATGTACACGGCGTGCGCGCTTGGATCAGCGACTACAACGTCACCGTGGCCGCCGGTACCGGGCAGGGTGATCGCTTTTTCAGTGGTGAGCGTGACGGTCGGCGCAGGGGCCGGGGCGGGCGGTGCGACCGGCGCTGTGGCACAGCCGGCGGTGAGAACGGCGAAGGCTGACGCGACCCCGACAACGAATTTGCGCATGACAAAAGAGGCCTTTCGAGTTGGCGAAAACATCGGAATCGCGGCGACGTGAATCGAGCAAGCGCCTTGCCGCGTTCGTCCCACCGGGACGACAGCGACCGGTCCTTCCGGTAAACGAAGGAAAGTGGGGGACTGTAGGACGTCTACTGTCTGCAACATACGGTATAACGCCTACACGTGTGATTCAAGTCACGAATTTTTGATCAAGTGGGCCCGGCCCCGCTCAGCGGGGCAGGGGGCCCGCGACCCGGGTCTCCCGGCTGAGTCGACCTGGGGACATGAAGCCCAGCGGCATTTCGGTTCCCGCCACCAGGGCATCGGCGACGACGGCGGCGAGAGCCGGCGCGTATTTGAACCCGCGGCCGGAGAAGCCGGCGGCGACCAGCAGCCGCCCCCCGGCTGTGGTCCGCCCGACCAGCGGGGTGCCGTCAGGGCTGTACAGGTCTGTGAACCTGTCGGTTCGAACCAGGGGCTGCATCGCCAACGCGCGGGCGATCGGGACCCGCTGCTGCTGCCCGGCAGACAGCTGTGCGGGGTACGCGTTGGCCTTGTCCGGCAGACCTACTCGGTCCAGCACGTGCAGCGCCCGCAGCGCAGTAGTGTCGACTTGCCGGAACCGCTCGGCCCGATGATGCAACACACCTGGCCGGCGCCCTCCAGGTCAACGCCACGCAGCACCTCGACCGGGCCGAAGGACTTGCGCAGGTTGCGGGCACGGACCAGCGGAGTCGTTGGCGGACCGGACGGGTTGCTGGCCGGATCAGTCGCACCGCCTCGCAGACCGCGCTGGGAAGCGAGATGCCAGAGCACCCTGGCGTCCCCCGATCATAGATCCGTTCCCAGAAAGGCTGGCAGGCCGCACAGCGCGAACAGTCGTGGAATCTGGAACAGCGTCATCTCGGTGATCGCCCCGGCCTCGACGGTCAGGACGATCAGGGCAAAGGGCCTGTACTGTCCCGCGTCGTCGCGTAGGTACACCCCGAGCGCCGGCTGCCGGTTCGCCGCGGTCGCCAAGGCACGCATGCGTCCCAGCATGCGGGTGGTGAAAGCGTGCTCCGCGAGGAACGTCGTGATCGCCTCGCGCCCGTCGTACCACGACGGTGTGGGTGGCATCACCAGGCGCGCGTCCGCGCCGAGGAGGGTGGCGACCGCGGTGACGTCGGTACGGTCCCACGCGTCGACCATCCGCGCGAGAAGCGAC
This sequence comes from Pseudonocardia sp., assembly GCA_036402515.1. Taxonomy (GTDB): domain Bacteria; phylum Actinomycetota; class Actinomycetes; order Mycobacteriales; family Pseudonocardiaceae; genus Pseudonocardia. The sequence goes on along the minus strand of DASWST010000118.1, from coordinate 5,190 downwards.
CTCTCAGCCTCGTTGATTCCTGACAGGGCATGGCGATCGGCGTCGCGTCGAACCCAGCGTCGCTTGAGCGTTTCCCTGGCGCGCTGCAGCGCGCTGTTCACCGACGCTACCGTCATGTCAAGCGAGGTCGCTGTCTCCTTGGCGGACCACTCCAGCACGTCGCGCAGGATGAGCACGGCGCGTTGGCGCGGCGGCAGATGCTGGATCGCGGCCAGGAACGCCAGCTCGGTCGCTTCCCGCCGGATCAGCATCGCCTCAGGGTCCACTCCGCTGGCCACGACATTCTCAAGGAGTCGATCTGGATAGGGCTCCAGCCACGCAACGTCGGTCGCCGGCCGCGGCTCGGCCCGCGGATCGGCCGGACCTGTGACCTCTGGTGGGGTCACCCGCCGGGGGCGGCTCCGCAGCGCGTCGAGGCTGGCGTTGGTGGCGATTCCGTAAAGCCAGGCGCGGAAGGTGGAGCGTCCTTGGAAGCTCGCGCGCTTGGACCACGCGCGTAAAAAGGTTTCCTGGACCAGATCCTCGGCGTCCTGTGTGGACCCCATGAACCGGTAGCAATGCAGGTGAAGCTCCGCGCGATGGCGTTCGACGAGTGCCGCGAAGGCACGCTTGTCACCGGCCAGAGCGGCGGACAGGTCATGGCCATCCACTAATCTTTCGCGTCCGGGTGCGCTCGCCGTACTGGTCACCAGGATAATGCCGCCTCCTCCGAGAGTTGTGGCTTACACAACTAAGACGCACACGGGGCCGCGAAATCATCGGTCCGCGCCCCAGAGAAACCTATGGCTGTGACCGCGGCGAGATCCGCGCGCACATCGTGCGTCACGACTCCTTCGCACCTGCCCTGAGCCACCTGCCAGCGGACGAATCTGGATCACCAGCCTGACCGACCCGCGGGCGATGGCCGTGGCGTCTGGGCTGGGTCACCGATTAGTCGGCCCGTGTATTTGCGTCACATGTGCAGAAGACCTGGCGGGCAGGCGCATCTCTCCGGCCAGGTGACTCGGTGACGCGCCGGGCAGGCCCGCTGGCCCGCAAGCTGGAGGGAGAAACCGCACATCATGAAGCGCGACGGGAAGACCGCGGTGGTGACCCGGGCGAAGCCGGAATCGTGTGGGACACCGCGATCAGGCGCCCCAGGCGGACGTCGCCAGCGTCGTCGCCTTCCGAGTATCGAATGACAGCCACTGGGTCACCGGCACGGCGGTCGAAGCCAGCGGCGGCCAGTGGCTCGGACCGGTCCTGGGCTGAATTTGCCCAGGCCGCCCGGATTGTGTGCCCGAAGCGGCCACAGCGGCACCCGTCGAACCCAGGTGCCGTGGGAGAAACAAGTCAGACAGGAGATTGAGCCATGCCACAGTTCTTCATCGAGGCCCCGACCGGCATCCGGCCCGACGCCAAGCAGACGATGATGCAAGACATCACCGCGGCGATCGACGAGGCGTACCACATCCCTGACGTCCGCATCTGGCTGCGCGAGTACAACGCGGAAAACGTGGCGCAGGATGGCCGCATTCAGGCCGAGCCGGTACGGCCCGTCTGCTTCCTTGAGGCGCCGGAACTGCACAGCATCGACGCCCGGAGGACCATGTCGAACAAGATCCAAGCTGCCATCAGTGAGGCGTACAGGGGGCTGGCCAACACCGACGAAACCCTCATCCTCATGAACCTGTACCCGCTTGAGAACGCTGGATTCGCCGGCCGCATGCAGTCTGACAACCCGCAGTTTGTCGCCGCGCTTAGCCAGCTGAACGTATAGCACCGGCGCTGCGCCACGGTATGGGCGACGGTCCGCCTCTGGCTGACCGCCTGCCCTACCGTGGCGCGGCCCGCCGACCGCGGTCATATCCGCGGCGAGGCATATCCATAGGTACGGCTAGCCCGATTCATCAGGTATTCGGCAAGACCTCGAAATTGGAGATGCACGATGGCCAAGACTATCGTCGTCCAATACCGGACGCGCATGGAAGCCGCTGATGAGAACCAGCGGTTGGTGGAGAGCGTCATGGCGGATCTTGCCGCCAGCGACCCGGGAGGCCTGCGTTACGCAGCGCTTCGGCTAGCCGACGGGGTGAGCTTCATACACGTGGTGATGATCGAGGGCGCGGCCGATCCGCTGGCTGATTCTCCGGCATTCGCCGAGTTTCAACAGGGGATCAGCGCTCGTCTCGATGGCCCGCCCGAGCCAACGACCGCCAAGCTGATCGGCGCATATCGATTCCTCACGGCATAACCGGCGACAGCCACGGAGCTCGGAGCTTGCTTTGCATGACCCTCACCATGCGCGGCGGCCCTTGGACAGGACGGAAAATGTCTGGGTTTTGATCCGCCGACGCTGGGAACGCTGGCAACCTCGTTCACCTGGCGCCATGCCCCCGACGGCTTCGTCGACTGGCCGCCGACCTACAACAGCAGGGGCAATCCCAGACGCCGCCCAACCCGAACCCTCGAACGGAGCCCACCGTGGCCCGCAACCCACTGCTAGCAGATCTCGACATCACCGATGCCACGATCCTCGATCAGGTTGAGGTACATCCCGACGGCCTGATCGTCAACGGCACGACAATCGCGGGTGTCACCGTGATCAGCGTCCACACCGACCTTGACCCGGCCCGGGATGGTGTCCAGGTCGATCTCACCATCTCACTGTTCGCCAAGACAGCGGCGTTGAGCGCGGCGTGGTTCGGTGACCGCCCCGAACCGCCAGTGTTCAAATCCGCCCAGCCCGTGGACCTCTGAGTCGGAGGTGGCTCGTCCAGGCCGGTATCGGGCCGAGCGGTTCGTGCTGAGAGGTTGATTCACGACCAGGCCAGCTCAGGTTGGATGTTGTGGGACAAGTAGCGCGTTCGGGAACGGTTCGACGCGCTGATCCCGGTACTGGCACCGGCGACGCGTGCGACAGGCCAACTTCACACCGGCCCAGCCGGCCTACCCAGTGAGGCGGACACATGCGCGGCATCATCGTCACACCCGGGACCGAGGGCGGTGCGCGATTGGCCGAGCTGGAGGAGCCCGAGCGCGGTGAGGACCAGCTGCTGGTGCGGACGATGGCGCTCGGGGTGTGCGGGACGGACCGCGAAATCCTCGATGGTCGCTATGGCTGGGCTCCACCGGGGAGGGGCTGGCTGGTTCTCGGTCACGAGTCGCTCGGGCGGGTGGCCGCGGCACCCTCCGGTTGCGAGTTCGCGGCGGGAGACTTCGTTGTCGGGATCGTCCGGCGACCGGATCCCGCTCCCTGTGTCTGCTGCGCGCGGGGCGAGTTCGACATGTGCCGAAACGGCGGCTACCGCGAGCGGGGAATCAAGGAGCTCGACGGCTATGGAGCCGAGCTGGTGACGCTCGAGCCGGAATTCGCCGTCAAGGTGGATCCGTCGCTGGGGTTGCTCGGCGTCCTGACCGAACCGACCAGTGTTGTGGCGAAGGCCTGGGAGCGGATCGATCGCGTCAAGTATCAGGCGTGCCCCCCGTTGGCGAGCGCGCTGATCACCGGTGCCGGACCGATCGGTCTGCTGGCAGCACTGCTCGGCGTCCAGCGAGGGCTCGAGGTTCACCTCTTGGACCGGGCGCGGGAGGGCCCCAAGCCGGAGCTGGCCCGATCGCTGGGCGTCTCGTACCACAGCGGAAAAGTCGCGGATGCGTGCCGCGAGGCGGAGCCCGAGGTCGTGCTCGAGTGCACGGGGGCGCCGGAGCTTGTGGCCGAGGTCGTGCAGGGCAGCGCACCGGCGACGGTCGAGTGCCTGCTCGGTGTCTCTCCTAGCGGGCGGGCCTTGATCGACGTGGGGACGCTCAACAACGAGTTGGTGCTCGAGAACGATGTCGTTTTCGGCTCTGTCAACGCGAACCGTCGCCATTTTGCCGCCGCCGCGGACGCCCTGGCCGCCGCTGATCCCGACTGGCTCACCCGGCTGATCACTCGCCGCGTTCCGCTCGCCGCATGGACGGAGGCCTTCGACAAGCGGGACACGGACATCAAGACGGTCATCGATTTCACTGACGACACGCGGTGAGAACCGGGCAGGGAGATGCAATGAAACTGGGGATTGTTGGACTTGGCCGGATGGGCGGCAACCTTGCGCGGGCCGCGCTCGAGCACGGCCACGAGGTGGTGGGCTACGACCCCGCGGCGAGCGCCGCGAGAGAGCTCGCCGGTGAGGGGCTGGAGCCGGCGGGGTCGCTCCCGGATCTGATCGACAAGTTGCCGTCGCCAAGGGTTGTGCTCATCTACGTTCCGCACGGCGATCCGACCGAGCGCGTGTGCGAGCAGCTGCGCGGACTCGCCTCGGCCGGCGACGTCGTGGTCGACGGCGGGAACTCACACTGGGAAGACTCTCGGCGCCGTCACGGCGAATTGACGAAGGTGGGCATCCGGTTCCTCGACCTCGGCACCAGCGGCGGACTGTGGGGCGCACGGCACGGCGCATGCTTCATGGCCGGGGGAGACAGCGAGGGTTACGCGCTGATCGAACCGCTGCTGCGGGATCTGGCGTTCGATGAGCGGGCGACGCTGTACGTCGGTCCGCCCGGTTCCGGTCACTTCGTCAAGCTGGTCCACAACGCGATCGAGTTCGGGATGGTGCAGTCGATCGCCGAGGGCGCTGAGCTGATGATCCGCTCGGACTTCGAGCTCGACCTGCCGGCCCTGTTCGAGAATTGGAACCACGGCTCGGTCATCCGCTCGTGGTTGGTGGAGCTGATGGGCGACGCGCTGCGCGAGAAGCCCGACTGGTCAGCCCTGTCCACCTACGTGGAGGACACCGGAGAAGTGAAGTGGGTGCTGTCCTGGGCGCTGGAGCACGACATCCCGTCGCCGGTGGTCTCCGACAGTCAGCAGGCGCTGATGACCTACCGCGACCTGGACAGTCCGGCGGCCAAGGCGGTTGCGCTGCTCCGGCACGGCTTCGGCGGGCACCCGGTGCACGAGCGCGCCGAGCAACGGCCGCGTTCATGACCGGCGACGAACCGGATGTGCGGCCCGCATCCCCGGCCACGCCGTCGCCCTCCGAAGACCTAGGCCGCGGAGGCGCGGTGGTCTGCTTCGATCTCCAGGAGGGCGCGCAGCGGAGCGCTGATCGTGGGGGTCTTTCGCCAGACAAGGATCTTCTTGTAGTGGATGGCTGGTCGGAGGGGGACCACGGCCACGCCTGGGGGGCCGAGCAGCGCTGGGTCTGATCCGGCGGAGAGGGCCACGCC
>DASWST010000117.1:0-13564 GCA_036402515.1 Pseudonocardia sp. | reverse complement strand
TGAGTTGGGCGCGGCTGCGCCGCGACCCGAGGGTGGCCCGGTTGGTCCCGGCGCTCGCCCAGGCCGCCGCCCGTGTCGGCGGGCCGCAGATCCAGGAGGCCGGCACCCTGGGTGGCAACCTGGTGAACGCCGCGCCCGGTGCCGACGGGGTACCACCGCTGACCATCCACCGGGCGGAGGTGGAGCTGAGCTCGGCGGCCGGAACGCGCAGGGTGCCGGTCACCGAGTTCGCCATCGGGCCGGGCGCCACGCTGCTGCGCGCCGGCGAGATCCTCACCGCCCTGGAGATCCCGGTACCCGCGCACCCGCCGGCCGGGCGGCTGGAGTTCTTCGTCAAAGTCGGTCCCCGCCGAGGCCGCGCGGTGATCGACAAGGTGAGCATGGCGGTGACCGCGGCGCGGGCCGGGGACCGGCTCACCGACGTCCGGATCGCGCTGGGGGCGGCCGGTCCCACTGTCCTACTGGCCAGCGAGGCGGCTCGGCTGCTGATGGCCGGACCGCTGGACGCCGCCCGGATCGCCGCCGCCGGGAAAGCCGCCGCCGCGATCGCCGACCCGATCGACGACATCCGGCCGACCGCGGACCACCGCCGGCGAGTGGTGGCCGGCCTGCTGGTCCGCGAGCTGTCCGCCCGCCTCGGCATCCCGTTCGACGGAGGCCGCACGCGCTAGCCGGCCCGGCGTGGTCCGCGCTGGCGTCGAGCCCCCCGCCGCATACCGCGCTGTCCGGCCGGCGCCCCCACCGCCACCACTTCGCATACCGCGCTGTCCGCCGCCTCGCCACCACTTCGCATACCGCAGTGTCCGGCGGGCGCCCCCACCGCCACTTCGCATGTCCAGGGTGCACTTCGCATACCGCACACCCTGTGCGAAGTGCACCTCAGGTATGCGAAGTCGATACGGCGGCGTCGATACGGCGGCGGCGGCACCGCAGCGGCGGCGGCACGGCAGCGGCGGCGGTTGGGGACGGCGGCGGTTGGGGACGGCGGTCAGACCGGGCTAGAAGGGCTCTACGGCGATCACTTTGAGCGCCGCGGTGCCGGCCTGGTGCGAGGCGTCCAGGTCGACCTCGGCGGTGATGGACCACTCGTGGTAGCCCTCCGGGTCGTCCAGCACCTGGTGGATCTCCCAGCGGCCCGGCCCCTCGGTGACCCGGAACAGGTCGGGACCCCGGGCGTGCGCGTCGGTGCGGATCTCGTCGAACTGCTCGAAGTACCGCTCCAGGGACAGGTGCCAGCGGTCGGCGTCCCACAGCCCGCTCGGGTCCAGCTCGCCCAGCTCGCCCCAGCGTTTTCGGGCGGCCAGCTGCACCCGCCGGAACATCGCGTTGCGCACCAGCACCCGCAGCGCCCTGGGGTCGGCGGTGACCGGGCGCGGGTGCGCCGGGGTGTCCTCCTCGGCGTCCGGGTTGGCCAGCTTCTCCCACTCGTCCAGCAGGCTCGAGTCGACCTCCCGGACCAGTTCGCCGAGCAGCTCGATGAGGTCGGCCAGCTCGACGGTTCGGGCCTCCTCGGGGACCGTCTGGCGCAGCGCCTTGTAGGCGTCGGTGAGGTAGCGCAGCAGCAGGCCCTCCGAGCGGGCCAGCCCGTAGTGGCCGATGTACTCCACGAATGTCATCGCCCGCTCGTAGAGATCCCGGGCGACGGACTTGGGGGAGAGCTCGAAGTCGGCCACCCAGGGGTGACCCTGCCGGTAGGTCTCGTACGCGGCGTCCAGCAGCTCGGCCAGCGGCTTGGGGTAGGTGATCTCCTCCAGCGCGACGGTGCGCTCCTCGTAGTCCAGCCCGTCCGCCTTCATCTCGGCCAGCGCCGCCCGCTTGGCCACCGAGCGCTGCGCCTGCAGCACCTGCCTGGGGTCGTCCAGGGTGGCTTCCACCACGGACAGCACGTCCAGCGCGTAGTCCGGGGACTCCCGGTCCAGCAGCTCGACGGTGGCCAGCGCCAGCGGGGACAGCGGCTGGTTGAGCGCGAAGTCCAGCTGCAGGTCGACGGTGACCTTGGCGCGGCGGCCGTCCAGGTCCGGCTCGGGCAGCTGCTCCACGACGCCGGCGGCGAGCAGGGCCCGGTAGATGGCAATGGCCCGGCGGATGTGCCGCAGCTGGGCCGGCCGGTCCTCGTGGTTGTCCTCCAGCAGGTGGCGGAGGTGCGCGAGCGTGTCACCCGGCCGGTTGATCACGTTCAGCAGCATCGCGTGGCTGACCCGGAAGCTCGAGGCCAGCGGCTCCGGCTCGGCCTTGACCAGCCGCTCGAAGGTGGTCTCACCCCAGGTGATCTCGCCTTCCCTGGGCTGCTTGCGCACCACCTTGCGCCGCTTCTTCGGATCGTCGCCCGCCTTGGCCAGCGCCTTCTCGTTCAACGTGACGTGCTCCGGGGCCTGCACCACCACGGTGCCCAAGGTGTCGTACCCGGCCCGCCCGGCCCGTCCGGCGATCTGGTGGAACTCGCGCGCGTTGAGCATCCGGTTGCGGGTGCCGTCGTACTTGGCCAGGCCGGTGAACACCACCGTGCGGATCGGCACGTTGATGCCCACCCCCAGGGTGTCTGTGCCGCACACCACCTTGAGCAACCCGCTCTGCGCCAGCCGCTCCACCAACCGCCGGTACTTGGGCAGCATGCCGGCGTGGTGCACCCCGATGCCGTGGCGGACCAGCCGGGACAGCGTGCGGCCGAACCCGGCGGAGAACCGGAAGCGGCCGATCAGCTCGGCGATCTGGTCCTTCTCCGCCCGGGAGCAGACGTTGATGCTCATCAGTGCCTGCGCGTGCTCGATCGCCGCCACCTGGGTGAAGTGCACCACGTACACCGGCGCCTGCCGGGTTTCCAGCAGCTCCTCCACCGTCTCGTGCAGCGGCGTGGTGGCGTAGGAGAACATCAGCGGCACCGGGCGATCACCCGAGCTGACCACCGAGGTGGGCTGCCCGGTGCGCCGGGTGAGGTCGTCCCGGAACCGGGTGACGTCGCCGAGGGTGGCCGACATCAGCAGGAACTGGGTGTGTGGCAGCTCGATCAGCGGCACCTGCCAGGCCCAGCCGCGGTCCGGGTCGGCGTAGAAGTGGAACTCGTCCATCACCACCTGGCCGACGTCCGCGTCGGCCCCGTCCCGCAGCGCGATGTTGGCCAGCACCTCGGCGGTACAGCAGATGATCGGCGCCTTCGGGTTGATGCTGGAGTCGCCGGTCATCATGCCGACCTGGTCGGCGCCGAAGACGTCGCACAGCGCGAAGAACTTTTCCGAGACCAGCGCCTTGATCGGCGCGGTATAGAAGCTGCGCACCCCCTGGGCCAACGCGGCGAAATGCGCGCCGATGGCCACCAGGCTCTTCCCGGAACCGGTCGGGGTGGACAGGATGACGTTCGCCCCGGAGACGATCTCGATCAGCGCCTCTTCCTGGGCGGGATAGAGGGTGAAGCCCTCCCCGGTGGTCCACAGGGTGAAGGCGTCGTAGAGCGCGTCTGCGTCGGCGGTGTCCGGAAGTACTTCGGTGAGCGTCATGTCACAGTCGATGGTGCCTGTTCCGAGCGCCAAGTCCCAACCTGGGATGCGTCACGGCGTGGCGGCGCCCTGCGATTTACGCCGCCTCGGCTCCTCCCGGCCGGCGCAGGGCAGGGGGGTGGCCAGCCTGGTCGGCTTGGCGCGCCCGCGCAGCGTCACCGCGTCGCCCAGCACCCAGTGTTCCGCCTCGGCCGCTCCGGCCAGGTCAACCGCTCCGCCGGCCGCGAGCACCCGGCAGGGCACGGTCTTGGACAGCTCGGTGAGCCGGGCGGCCTCGTTCACCGGGTCGCCGATCACCGTGTACTCGTAGCGGCGCACGTCGCCGATGTAGCCGGCGACCGCCTCACCGGCGGACACCCCGATGCCGGCGAACACCTCGGGCACCTCCACCTCGAGCCGGGCGGCCAGCTCTCGGGCCGCCCTGAGCGCCCGGCCGGCCGGGTCGTCGATGTCGTTCGGGGCGCCGAACACCGCGAGCGCGGCGTCACCCTCGAACTTGTTGATCCACCCGCCGCACGACTCGACTACCTCGACCACCACCGCGAAGAACCGGTTGAGCAGCGCGACCACCTCGGTGGGCGGCCGCTCGGCGGCCAGCGTGGTGGACCCGACCAGGTCCACGAACAACACCGCGACCATTCGGGTCTCGCCGCCGAGGCGCACCTCGGAGGCCGCGGCGGAGGCGCTGGCCACGTCATGCCCGACCTGGCGGCCGAACAGGTCACGCAGCCGGTCGCGCTCGCGCAGCCCGACGACCATCGTGTTGAAGCCGGCCTGCAGCTGGCCGAGCTCGGTGCCGTCGTAGACCGGGACCGATACCTCCAGCTCGCCCTGCTCGACCTGCTGCAGCGCGCGGCGCACCGCGCGCACCGGATCGGCCACCGCGCGGGCCGCGCCCACCGTGGTGAGGAACCCCATCACCAACGCCGCCCCGCCCACCGCGAGTACCAGGAAGGACAGCTGCTCGGCAGGTATGTCGCGGTAGATCAGTTCGGTCAGCCCGGCGGCGAGCAGGCCGGTCACCGGCACCGCCGTACCCAGCGCCCAGAACAACACGAACCGCACCAGCACGCTGCCCTTGAGCCGGGAGCCGGACGGGTCGCCGGCCAGCACCCGGATCGCCGCCTGACGCAGGATCCGTTCGGCGAGCAGGTAAGTCAGCGCGCAGGTGGTGATCCCGCCGACCAGGATGGTCTCCGCGACCGCGAACCCGAGGCGGACCGAGAACGTTCCGTTCAGCACCCCGAACACCACGGCCGCCATCACCCAGAAGCTGCCCTGCACCAGGGTCATCCGCAGCGGCCCGTACAGCACCAGCCGGCGTTCCGCGCGGCGGTCGTCCTCGCGCACCCGGAACCGCAAGCCGACAAACAGCATGCCCAGCGGGACCGCGACCAGCACGTATGTCGGCACCAGCGCGGCGTTGAGCATCCGCACGTTGTCGACCTCGTCCACCGGACCCACCGGCAGCACGAAGATGGTCAGGGCGGCCACCACCAGGGCGCCCATCAGGTTGGCGGTGACGATGACGACCGCGAGCAGCAGCCGCGCCGGCCAGTCGATGACCGACCGTCGCCGATCGCGGAGGCGCCGGAGTCTCGCCATGATCTTCAACGATACCGCCCATGGCGAGGCCGGACCCCGGCTGTCACTCCCCGGAGCAGGGCATTAACCGCGTGCGACGCTGCCCACGCCGACACCCGCCTGCGAACGCCGAGCGGCCGGTTCCAGCCGCAGGCCACGGCCCACCGCGCCGCCGAGATGGATCGGACGCCGCACGGTCAGCACCGGCCAGGCCGGGGAGGGCGGGAAGAATCCGCTCAGCTCGGCGCCTGGTACCAGCCCGAACTTCGCGCACGTCTCGACAAAGGCGTCGTACTGCTTGACCGCCTCGGAGACGTTCCCGGCCGCCAGGTGCGCCTCGATCAGCGCGCGCCGGGCGCTCTCCCGCAGCGGCTCCTCGGCCACCACGAGCATTCCGGCCCGGATCGCCGGCTCGTGCCGGCCCGCCTCGGTGAGCCGCCGGCAGAGCGACTCCAACGCGTGCAACCGGACTCGACGGAACCGATCCCGCTCCTGGCGGGCCCATACCTCGCCCCAGCCCGGCAGCAGGTCCTCGGCGAGCAGCTCGACCAGCTCGGCGGCCGAGGTCGACTCCACCGCGAACGGGTTGCGCTTCCAGGCCCTCAGCCGCTCCAGCGCATGCGCCAGGTCGACCTCGACATGGTCGGACAGCCGCAGCGTGTCGCCGCTGGCGGTGACCAGGTCGGCGAGCGAGTCGCACACGCCTTCGAGGGTGCCCAGCGCAACATCGGTGGAGCGTTCCGGCCACAGCACGGTGGCCAGCTCGCCGGTGGTGCGCGGGGTCGCCGTCACCGCGAGCAGCGCGAGTAACCGGCGCTCGTCGGCTTCCAGCGGTGAGATCGCGGTATCAGTACTGGTACCGCTGCCAAGGGGAATCCGTAGCTCCAAAGAGCCCAGCACGCGCAGCCAGGGCCGGGGTACCGGCACGTCACAGCATGGCTGTTGGTCTGACATTCGTGTCCCCACATTTCGCGCGGCGGACAAGCCCCTGATGTGAGCTACCGCCGACGGATGATGTTTGCCGACGCGTCTGAACGCCTTCGGGCGCGGGTCGGCCCAAGTAGTGTCCACGCTGGACGCGGCGCTGCCTAGGTCCGTTCCGGGAAACATCTTCGCCCATTCGTGCCGACGAGCTCGCGCCGGGGTCAAAAATCTGGATCTGTCCTAACTGGACAGGGTGCAGGGTAGCCCGTTCAGGTGCGTGCGGTCTGCAGGCGGACGTGCGTGCCGCGTACGTCACTCCACACATGTAGCTGGTCACAGAGCTGCCGGGCGATCCACATCCCCCGGCCGCGCTGGCCGCTGGGATGCGGGGGCCGCAGCCCGGGCAGCGGCTCGCGCAGCGACCCACTGTCGTGAACTTCACAGATCAACCGATCGGGTCGGCGCCACATCTGCAACATGCCGACGCCGTAGCCGTGCTCCACCGCGTTGCTGGCCACCTCGTTCACCGCCAGCACGAAGTCCTGCGCGCGGCACTGGCTCAGCCCGAGGCCGTCGGTCTCCTCGGCGACCGCCGCTCGCAGGTCGATCAGCTGCCACGGGGTGAAGGTCAGCTCGCGGTCCGGTGGGCCGAGCCGGACCGGGGCCAGCACCGGGTACATGGTCAGCACCTCGGCCGGCGTTCGCACGTCCGGGTTCTCCCGAATGCTGCCGTCCGAGCCGATCAGCTCGGGGTGATTCCACCGGACCGAGGCGGACACCGTCTCCGATTCGAGTCCGGTGGGGTAGTCGGTGGGGTAGAGGCAGGTCATCGTGATGGGCAGCGCGGCCAGCGCCAGGTTGTTCGCCGCGTCCGCCTCCAACCACGCGGACGGGTGGATTCCGGCCCGGTGCGGGTGATGCTCGGCGAGCACCACCGAGGGGCCGGCCCAGTCGGTGAGCTCACGCAGCTCACGGGCCCGCTGGCTGGTCGCGGCCTGGCCGGAGCCGCGCAGCCGGGCGTCCGGCGGAGGCAGGTGGATCAGCCCGGCGGACCCGCCCAGCACCTCGCGCAGCCGCCGTTCGGTGGCGGCGGAGGCGATCACCGCGACCGGGAGGTCCTGGCTCAGCGCCGCCTCCACGATCGGCACCGCGACCCGCACCAAGTGGTCGGAGGAGGTGTAGTACGCGGCCCGGTGCACGAAACGCCTCGGCAGCATCGTCCGGGTGTTCTCGAACCTCACGATGTCCTCATGCCCTCATCGCTTCACGCCGTCATCGCTTCACGCAGGGTGAGCTGCGCGGTGAAGCCGGCGCCGCACCGGTCCAGCACTCGCCGGATGCACGGCTGCACGCCGTAGAGCACCAGCTTGTGGCTCTGCGGGAAGCCTTCGGCGGCCTGCACGAACTGCACGATGGTGGTGACATCGGCAAACCGCAGTGACTCCAGGTGTACCTGGATCTCCTCGGTCTGGTCGGCCGTGCGCAGCGCGCGGTCCAGCTCCTTGTCGATGATGCTCCGGACCAGGTGCCGGTTGCTGAAGTCGATCTCGCCAGATACGCGAGTGCTGAACGGGGCTTCCCTGGTGATGCGGAGCAGCCCGTCGTCATAGATCGCCGGTGTGACCACTTCGATCGAATGCATCTCGCAGAGGTCGGTGAGTTCGGATGTGGGCCAGTCGGTCCGTTCATATTGGCAGAGCAGGGTCACCGGGTGGCCCCGCATGCTCTCGTGCACCGCCCGGTCGTACTCGGCCAAGGAGTGCCCGCTCGGCCGGTGCACCGCGCCGGACGGCTCGTCGGTGACCCGCACGCTGGTGTAGCCCTCGGCCAGTGACCTGCCGATGGTCTGGGCCACCAGGCCGGCCATCTCCGGCAACGACAACTTCCAGAGCTGGTTGGTCAGCTCCGGGCCGAACACGGCCAGTTGCCCGGTGCGCAGGTAATGCTCGACGTCCACGTTGTCCTCGCGCAGCCGGCGCAGGACCGGCTCGGTGGACCGCGCGCCGTCGTAATAAATGATCTTCTCGCCGCGCTGGATGCCCTCCGCCACGAAGCCCGCGGCGATCTCCCAGTGCTGTTCGTCGCTATCCATCACGACGCACGCGTGGTCGCCCAGAGCGATCTCGACCAGCGCCTTGGACACAGACAAATTTCACCCGCCCGAGTTTCATTACGGTGTGCCGGCTCGAAACCAACTGTATGTGATCAGGACGGCACGAAGGCCGTCAGCCAGGCTGGACGGCCGAAATGAAGCGCCGAGCGGATGCGGCGTCGACCGGGAGGTGTGGGTGCGGGAGGGTTGACCTCAGCCACATGTCCAGCAATCTGCACACTAGCCCCTTCGGAATCATCTTCAACGGCGGGTTGCTCCTGTGTGGCTCCGTATGCCGAGGCGCTAGCCCCGCTGGCCGAATCCCGGCTTGCGCCCTGACCCGATCGCCGGGGTCGCTGGGACGCCACCGTGTGGTGCGAGCTGTCACTTTTGGGGTCCATGATCGCTATGAGGCTATTGGGACGATTGTGGCCGCGGGTGCATCGGGGGCTCTAGTGGGTAACGGTCGTCCCGGTGCGCCGGCCGGCTGTGGCCGCCGAGCCCGGCTCAACGGGAGGGGCTGTCCTCCCGGTCCGCCCAGCGGCGGGCGCTGAGTCGGACGCTGGCCCGCAACAGGCCGACCACCAACAGGCCGCCGCCGACCAATGCCACGCCGACCGGATTGGAACCGGGCGCCACGATGAGGTAGAGCACGCTCAGCAGCGGCCACCAGACCAGGGTCGCGGCCAGCCGGCTACCTGCCAGCAACGGCTCGGGATTCACCCTGGGTGGGTCGGTGTGGCCGGCCATCACGCCTCACCGAGTGCCGGGTAAGGCGGCGCGCGCCCGAGGAGCCGTGCACTCTGCCGTTCGCTGGTGCCCGCGCATGGTCAACCCCCTCCACCCGGCCACCTGCCAGCGACCCGGCGTCGACCTCTCCGACGCTCGCGATGGTGCCACCCCGGCCGGCCGATCCCGGGAAGATCGGGCCACTCGCTCGGGGCGTGTCGGTGCAGTTCACCCAGCCTTTACTGGCCCTCGGCGGAGTGGCGAGGCACCCTGATCGCGTGCACATCCTGGTTCCGTACGGTCACCCGCCGCGGTGGGCCGCGTCCGCTCATCCATATCGCTGTCGCCGGAACGGGTCGGCGTCGCGACTGTCCGTAATCGTGCGAGGGTCGTGACCGTGGATTCCTGGCGGCTTGTCGAGCCTGAGCTCGACCTGGACCGGTTGGCACAGACCGAGTCCCTCTTCGCTCTGTCCAATGGACACATCGGATTGCGCGGGAACCTGGACGAGGGCGATCCGCACTCGTTGCCCGGTACCTACCTGAACTCGCTCTACGAGCTGCGGCCGCTGCCGTACGCCGAGGCCGGCTACGGCTACCCCGAGTCCGGGCAGAGCGTGATCAACGTGACGAACGGCAAGCTGATCCGGCTGCTGCTGGACGACGAGCCGTTCGACATCCGCTACGGCGAGCTGCACCGGCACGAGCGCACCCTGGACTTCCGGGACGGGGTGCTGCGCCGCGAGGTGGAGTGGAGCAGCCCGGTCGGGAAGCGCGTCATCGTGCGCTCCACCAGGCTGGTGTCGTTCGTGCAGCGCTCCATCGCGGCCATCCAGTACGAGGTCATCCCGGTGGATGAGCCGGCGCGGATCGTGCTGCAGTCCGAGCTGATCGCGAACGAGCAGCTCCCGGCGCCGGGCAACGATCCCAGGGTGGCCGCCGTGCTGGAGGCCCCGCTGGTGTCCGAGGAAGCGAACGCCAACCACACCGGCGCCTGGATGGTGCACCGCACCCGAGCCAGCGGGCTGCGCATGGTCGCCGGCATGGAGCACTGCTGGGAGGGTAGCGACGACGTGCTGGTCAGCATCGACTGCCACCCCGATGTGGCCCGGCTGACCCTGAGCACCACGTTGCAGCCCGGCCAGCGCTTTGTGCTGACCAAGTTCCTCGGCTACGGCTGGTCCAGCCAGCGCACCCGGCCGGCGTTGAGCGGCCAGGTGGCAGCCGCGCTGACCGCGGCCCGGCACTCCGGGTGGTCCGGCCTGCTCGCCGAGCAGCGCGACTACCTGGACGACTACTGGGTACGCGCGGATGTGCGGCTGGACGGCGACGAGCGGCTGCAGCAGGCCATCCGGTTCGCCCTGTTCCACGTGCTGCAGGCCGGCGCGCGAGCCGAGCAGCGGGCCATTCCGGCCAAGGGGCTGACCGGCTCGGGATACGACGGGCACACGTTCTGGGACACCGAAACTTTCCTGCTGCCGGTGCTCACCTACACCACGCCGCACGCCGCCAGGGACGCGCTGCGCTGGCGGCACAGCACGCTGGACCTGGCCAGAGAGCGGGCCGCCCAGCTCGGCCTTGCCGGCGCCACCTTCCCCTGGCGCACCATCCGAGGCCAGGAGTGCTCGGCGTACTGGCCGGCCGGCACGGCGGCGTACCACATCAACGCCGACATCTCCGACGCCGCGCTGCGCTACGTCAACGCCACCGGGGACCTGGATTTCGAGCGGGACTTCGGGCTGGAGATCCTGGTCGAGACCGCCCGGCTGTGGATCTCCCTCGGCCACGCCGACGCGGCCGGCAGGTTCCGCATCGACGGGGTGACCGGGCCGGACGAGTACAGCGCCATCGCGGACAACAACGTCTACACCAACCTGATGGCCCAGCGGAACCTGCGCGGCGCGGTGGACGCGGTCAAGGCGCACTCGGAGAAGGCCGCCGAGCTGGGCGTGCACCCCTCCGAGGTGGAGCGGTGGCGCCGGGCCGGCGAGTCGATGTACGTGCCCTACGACGAGCGACTGGGCGTGCATCCGCAGGCCACCGGGTTCACCGACCACGAGCGGTGGGACTTCGAGAACACCCCGCCGGAGAAGTACCCACTGCTGCTGCACTTCCCCTACGGAGACATCTACCGCCGCCAGGTGATCAAGCAGGCGGACCTGGTGCTGGCCCTGCACCTGCGCGGGGACGCGTTCACTCCGGAGCAGAAGGCCCGCGACTTCGCCTACTACGAGCCGCTCACGGTGCGCGACTCGTCCCTGTCCGCGTGCACCCAGGCGATCATGGCCGCCGAGATCGGGCACCTGCGGCTGGCCCAGGACTACCTGCTCGAGGTGGCCCTGACCGACCTGGACGACCTGCACCACAACACCGGCAGCGGGCTGCACATGGCCAACCTGGCCGGCGTCTGGCTGGGCCTGGTGGCTGGTTTCGGCGGGATGCGCGACCACGACGGCCAGCTCACCTTCGCCCCCAGGCTGCCTCCCGGTTGGACCAAACTGCGGTTCGGGATGGCCTGGCAGGGGTGCCTGCTGCGGGTGGACATCTCCCGCGAGGAGGCGAGCTACAAGCTGCTCGAGGGCGGATCGCTGACGCTGCGCCACCACGGACAGAAGATCACCGTGCGGCCCGGCAAGGCATTGAGCAAGCCGATCCCGGCGGCGATCACCCCGGCGCCGGTGCACCAGCCGCCGGGACGCCCGCCACTGACCGCAAAGCTGCCCGGCGGCAACCCGTAGCCCGCCTTTCGGCGGTTATAGCAGCGGTGGGAGGACCGCATCGACCAGGTGCGGGCCCGGTTCGGCGAACGCGTTGCGCAGCGCGGTGGCGAGCTCCTCCGCTGTGCCGGCACGCACGGCGGGCACGCCCATGCCGGTGGCCAGCGCGACGAAGTCCAGGTTGGGGTTGGACAGGTCGAGCAACTCCTGTGCCTTCGGGCCCGGCTTGCCGTCCCCGCCGGTGGTCTGCGCGCCCACCTTCTGCAGCTCCAGCCGCAGAATGGCGTAGGCGCTGTTGTTGTAGATCACCGTGGTGACGTTCAGGTTCTCTCTGGCCTGGGTCCACAGCGCGGAGATCGTGTACATCGCCGAGCCGTCCGCCTGCAGGCACAGCACCGGTCGGTCCGGCGCGGCCACCGCAGCCCCGGTGGCCGCCGGCAGGCCGTAGCCGATGGCCCCGCCGGTCAGGGTGAGCCAGTCGTGCCGGGGGCAGCCCTCGGTGGCCGCCGGCAGGGTCAGCCCGGAGGTGTTGGCCTCGTCCACCACGATCGCGCCCTCCGGCAGCAGCGCGCCCACCACGGCGGCGGCGGACTCGGTGTTCAGCGCGCCGGTGGGCAGCTCCGGCCGGTTCGCCGGCGCGGTGGGCGCCACGGTGCCCGGGGCGAGCTCGTCGGCCAGCTGGCCCAGCGCGGAGCTCGGCCCGCCCTCCGGCTCGGCCAGCACGTGCACCTGGCAACCCTCCGGGACCAGGTCGCTGGGTTGGCCGGGGTAGGCGAAGAAGGTGACCGGGGCGCGCGCGCCGGCCAGGATCAGGTGCTTGGCGCCGCTGAGCTGGTAGGTGGCCATCTCGGCCAGGTAGCCCAGCCGGCCCACCACGGGCAGCCCAGCACCGCGCTCCAGTCGGGCCGGGAACGTCTCGCAGAGCAGCTTCGCGCCGGTGGCCTCGGCGATCCGGGCGGCCGCGCTGAGTCCGGGCTCGCGGGTGGCGTCCCCACCGATCAGCAGCACCGCCTGCTCGCCGGAGCGCAGCGCCTTGGCCGCGCCGGCGACCGCCTCGGCGGACACCCTGGGCAGGGTGATCCCGTCCGGTGCCACCCGTCCGGCCGGGCTGGCCCCTTCCCCCCAGGACACGTCGGCCGGCAGCATCAGGGTGACCACCTGGCCCGGCGGCCCGGACGCGGCGGCGATCGCGGCGGCGGTGTCGGTGGCCACGTCCTCCACCCGCTCGGTGCGCCGCACCCAACCGGACACGGTGCCGGCCACCGAGTCGATGTCGGACTCCAGCGGCGCGTCGTACTGCTTGTGGTACGTGGCGTGGTCGCCGACCACCGTCACCACCGGGGTGCGGGCCCGCCGGGCGTTGTGCAGGTTGGCCAGCCCGTTGCCCAGACCTGGCCCCAGGTGCAGCAGCACGGCGGCCGGCCGCCCGGCGATGCGCGCGTACCCGTCTGCCGCGCCGGTGGCCACACCCTCGAACAGGGTGAGCACACCGCGCATCGCGGGCACCGTGTCCAGCGCGGCCACGAAGTGCATCTCCGAGGTCCCCGGGTTGGCGAAGCACACCTCCACGCCGCCCTCGACCAGCGTGTTGATCAACGCCTGGGCGCCGTTCATGGGGACTCCCTCCTTGGTCGGACCTGTGGGCGGCGGTGGTCGCTCTGGCGACCGTCGCCACTCACGGCTCCAGCAGCACGCCGGGGTTTAGGATCCCGGTGGGGTCGAACGCACGCTTGATGCGGCGCATCAGGTCGATCGTGGCGGGGTCGGTCAGCTCGAGGAAGTAGCGCTTCTTGGCCCGGCCGATGCCGTGCTCGCCGGAGATCAGCCCGCCCAGCTTCATGCTCGCCTCGAACAGCTCGCGCAGCAGCGCGGAGCGCACCTCGTCGTCGGCCTGGAACACGGCCAGGTGCACGTTGCCGTCGCCGGCGTGCCCGCAGCCGAACACCGCGGCGCCGTGCCTCTGGCCGATCTCCTGGGCGGCGGCCAGGAACTCCGGGATCGCCGCGCGCGGCACCACCGTGTCGATGA
>DASWST010000116.1:0-6450 GCA_036402515.1 Pseudonocardia sp. | reverse complement strand
CTCACGTTACGGTGAGCTGCCGCTTCTTTGTGTCGTCCAGGTTTGGCCGGAGGCGCTGGGCGCCTCTCTAGAAACCCGGTCCGTGACCGTGCCCGTGACCGTGCCCCTGGCCACCGGCCGCCGGCTGCTGCTCCTCCGGCTTCTCGACGATCGTGCTCTCGGTGGTGAGCACCATCCGCGCGATCGACGCGGCGTTGATCACCGCCGACTTGGTGACCTTGGCCGGGTCCACGATGCCCTCGGCGACCAGGTCACCGAACGACAGCGTGGCGGCGTTGTAGCCACTGCCCCAGGACTGCTCGGCGACCTTGGAAACGATCACCGGACCCTCCTGCCCCGCGTTCGCCGCGATCCACCGGACCGGAGCAGACAGCGCGCGGCGCACGATCGCCACCCCGGTGGCGGAGTCCCCGGTCAACCCGAGTCCACCGGCCAGTTCGGCCGAGGCGTGCAGCAGCGCGGAACCGCCGCCAGGGACGATGCCCTCCTCGACCGCCGCACGGGTGGCCGCGACCGCGTCCTCGATGCGGTGCTTGCGCTCCTTCATTTCGGTCTCGGTGGCCGCGCCGACCTTGACCACGGCGACCCCGCCGGACAGCTTGGCCAGCCGCTCCTGCAGCTTCTCCCGATCCCACTCGGAGTCGGTGGACTCGATCTCGGCCTTCAGCTGTGCCACCCGAGCGTCCACGTCGGCCTTGGCGCCGGCGCCGTCCACCAGAGTGGTGGTGTCCTTGGTGACCACCAGGCGACGGGCCCTGCCCAGCACCTCGAGGCCCACCTCGGACAGCTTGAGCCCGATCTCCGGGTTGATCACCTGACCGGCTGTGGCGATGGCCAGGTCGTCCAGGAACGCCTTGCGCCGGTCGCCGAAGTAGGGCGCCTTCACCGCGCAGACCTTGAGGGTCTTGCGGATCGAGTTGACCACCAGGGTGGACAGCGCCTCGCCCTCGACGTCCTCGGCCAGGATCAGCAGCGGCTTGCCCTCGCCGAGCACCTTCTCCAGCAACGGCAGCAGATCGGCAATCGCGCTGATCTTCTCCCGGTGCAACAGGATGTAGGCGTCCTCGAGCACCGCCTCCATGGACTCGGAGTCGGTCACGAAGTAGGGCGAGAGGTAACCCTTGTCGAACTGCAGGCCCTCGGTGATCTCCAGCTCGGTGGCCAACGTGGAGCCTTCCTCCACGGTGATCACACCGTCCTCGCCGACCGCCTGCATCGCCTGGCTGATCAGGTCACCGATCTCCGGGTCCCTGGACGCCACGGTGGCCACCTGGGCGATGCCGCTGCCGCCCGTCACCGGGGTGGCCCGCTCGGTGAGGATCTCCGCGATCTTGTCGGCGGCGGCCGAGATGCCGATGCCGAGCGCGGTCGGGTTGGCTCCGGCGGCCACGTTGCGCAGCCCCTCGGACACCATGGCCTGGGCCAGCACCGTCGCGGTGGTGGTGCCGTCACCGGCCACATCGTTGGTCTTGGTTGCGACGGTCTTGGCCAGCTGCGCGCCGAGGTTCTCGAACGGGTCTTCCAGCTCGATCTCCCGTGCGATGGTGACCCCGTCGTTGGTCACGGTCGGGCCGCCGAACTTCTTGTCCAGTACGACGTGCCGGCCCCTCGGGCCAAGGGTCACCTTGACCGCATCGGCGAGCTGGTTCACCCCGCGCTCAAGCGCCCGCCGCGCCGTCTCGTCGAAATTGATCTGCTTGGGCATGTTCGCCTTTCACCTATTCCACAGGACGCCAAACGGCGAAACGCCGCCCCGACTGGCCAGATCGTCGTCCGGTAGCCGGGGCGGCGTCGCCGTTGTTAACGGACGGTCAGTTGACGACCGCGAGCACGTCGCGGGCGGAGAGGATGAGGTACTCCTCGCCGTTGTACTTGACCTCGGTGCCGCCGTACTTGGAGTAGATGACGACGTCGCCGACGCTCACATCCACAGGGATGCGAGTGCCGGTGTCGGTCACCCGGCCCGGGCCGACCGCGAGGACCTTGCCCTCCTGGGGCTTCTCCTTGGCGGTGTCCGGGATCACGATGCCAGACGCGGTCGTCGTCTCGGCCTCACTGGCCTGCACGACGATCTTGTCTTCGAGCGGCTTGATGTTCACGCTCGCCACGAGTGTGCCCTCCCCTTCCTGGGGTGTTCCTGATGGATTCCCGGTTGGGAATCGCCCTGTTGGGAACGACGGCTGCGGCGCCCCGCCGTCGCGGGTGCCGGGGCTCCGTGCTGCCGCGTGATTGGCACTCTACCCACGAGAGTGCCAACCCTCAACGTCGACCCTCCAGGTAAATCCACGTTCATCCCGCAGTTGGCCGCCGGCTACCGAGGCGAGATCCCGATTGCCGGGCGGCGGCGCATGGTGTACGCGTCGGCCCCGCTCGGGCGGTAGTAGTTGCGCCGGATCCCCAGCCGCTCGAAGCCCGCCGCGCGGTACAGCTCCAGGGCTGCCTCGTTGTCGGTGCGCACCTCCAGGAACACCGTGGCGCGCAGCTGGTCGGCGTGCTCCAGCAGCCCGGTGAGCAGCCGCCGGCCGATCCCCCGCCCCTGCTGGTCCGGGTGCACGCCGATGGTGTGGATCTCCGCCTCGGCCGCCGGCGGGCTGGCGACCACGGCGAGGCCGCCGTAGCCGATCAGCCGCTCGCCGTCGGCGGAGCGTTGTCTGGCGGCCAGGTAGAAGTGCCCGGCGGCCAGCTCGTCCCGGAACGCCCCCGCCGACCAGGGGTCGTCCTCAGCGAACAGCAGCCGCTCCAGCTCGGCGCAGTCGGCCGCGTCAGCCCGGTACAGCGGGCCCACCGTGACGGTCACCCCGGCCGGCCGGTCAGCCAAGGCTGATCCGCTCGCGCTCCGCGCGCTCGCCGGCGCCGTCGCGCTGACCGGCACCGTCGCGCTGACCGGTGCCGTCGCGCTTGCCGGTGCCGTCGCGCTTACCGGTGCCGTCGCGCTTACCGGCGCCGTCGCGCTTACCGGCGCCGTCGCGTTCGCTGGCCGGTACCGCGCGCTTGCGCTCCCCGGGCGGCACCGCGTCCGGCCGGCGCAGGTAGTACGGCTCCAGCGGCGCGGGAGGTTCGCCGGCACGCAGCTGCTCGCCGGCGGCAGCGACCAACCCGGCCGGTGACGGCGCCAGCCCCGCCCCCGCGCTCGGGTACTCCGGCAGCCCGAACAGCTCGGCGTGCGCGGCGGCCACCGGCCCGGCCACCCGGCGCACCCGCAGCTCGGCCACCCGGGCGGCCACCTCGGCCGGGGTGTCCACGGCGGGACCGGTGACCCGGCGCCCAGCACCGTCGTAGGCCGCCCAGTACACCTCACGCCGGCGCGCGTCGGAGACCACCAGCAACGGCTCGCCCATAGCGGCCTCACCGGCGATGGCATCCAGCGAGCACACCCCGTACACCGGTACGCCCAGCGCATCGCCCAGCCCGGCGGCGCTGACCAGGCCGACCCGCAGCCCGGTGAACGGCCCCGGCCCAGCCCCGCAGACCACCGCGTCCACCTCGGCCAGCGGGTGCCCGGCGTCCGCGCAGACCTCCAGCACCGCCGGCATCAGCTGCTCGCCGTGCTGCCGGGCGCCGTGGCGGACCCGGGACGCGAGCACCGTCGCCGCGGCATTGCGCGGAACGTCGAGCAGGCCGACGGCTACCGCCTCGGTGGCGGTGTCAAGAGCGAGAACCAGCACCTGGCCAGGGTACGGCGGCCGGCGGGGTCATTCCGGGGCGGAGTCCCAGGACAGCAGCGCCACCCGGCTGTCATCGTCGAGCCTGCGCAGCCGCACCAGCAGGTACCGCTGGGCCAGCACGTCGGCCAGCCCCTCACCCCACTCCACCACCACGGCGGCCGAGGCGAGATCGGTGTCCAGATCCAGGTCGTCCAGCTCGGCCCGGCCACCCAGCCGATAGGCGTCCACGTGCACCATGCCCACGCCCCGCCCGCCCGGGGCCGGCGGGTGCTCCCTGGCGATCACAAAGGTCGGTGAGGTGACCGCACCGGCCACCCCGAGCCCCCGGCCGATGCCCCTGGCCAGGACGGTCTTGCCGGCACCCAGCGGACCGGCCAGCAGTACCACGTCGCCGGCGGACAGCTGGGCGCCGATCCGCGCGCCCAGCGCCTCGGTGTCCGCCTCGGTGGCCAGCGTCAGCTCGGTGCCGGTGAGCTCGGCCAGCGTGGCGTCAGTCAACTCCCTCACGCCCGTCTCCGGAACCGGCGCAGGATGCCGGTCGGGCGGGCGGCCTTGGCGAGCAGCTCGGTCAGCGCCTCGTTCACCGCCTCCGGCAGCTCCAGCATGGCCATATGCCCCACTCCGGGCAGCCGCACGAGGGTGGCGCCGGGCAGCTCGGCGGCGATCACCTCGCTGTGCCGCATCGGGATGATCCGGTCCGCGTCGCCGCCCAGGATGAGCGTCTCGGTCTCCATCAACGCGGGCAGCGCCGCCACCCGGTCGTGGGTGTTGAGCGTGTCCACGAAGTCGACCAGCGCGTCCACCGCGTTGAGACTGATCATCGTGTGCACGAAGTCGACCAGCCAGCTGTCCACGGTCCGGTCGCCGTAGGCATATGCCCTGGTGACTCCCCAGATCAGATCGCTGACCATCGCCCTGGCCCGCTCCACCAACCGGGGCTGCCACCCGGCCAGCCCACCGACCATGCGGGTCAACACGTTGCGCCGGGACAGGAACGTGCCCGGCAGCCCCGAGGAGGCCACCTCGCCCGCTGACGTGCACAGCAGCGCCACGCCAGCCACCCGTTCGGCGAACAGCTCCGGATGCCGCTCGGCCAGCGCCATGATCGACATACCGCCCATGGAGTGGCCCACCAGGACCAGCCGGCCATCCGGGGCCAGGGTGCGCAGCACCGCGTCGAGGTCCGCGCCGAGCTGGGCGATCGTGCAGCTGGCCCGGCTGGCCCGCTCGGATCGCCCGTGGCTGCGGTGGTCGTAGAACACCAGCCGGGCCCGGCCGTCGGGTAGCTCGCCCAGCAGCCGGCGCTGGAAGTGCCAGCAACGGCGGTCCAGGGCAAAGCCGTGCACGAACACCACGGTCAGCTCGGCGCGCTGGCCCTCCGGCGGCTCGATCACCTCGGCGGACAGCCGAACCCCGTCGTCCGCGGTCACCGACCACGGCGTGCCGGCCGGGAGCAGCCCGATGTCCGCCGGCGCCAGCGGACCGTCGTCCGTGTCCAGCTCGGCCGGCACCCGCCGCTCCTTGGCCAGCCGCGACCACCGCGTGGCCACCCCGACGGCGGCACCGGTCGCGGCGGCCCCGAGCACGCCGCCCACCACACCGCCGGCGATCCGCCAGCCTCGGTTTCGGGTCACTACTGCTCGGCTCCGTGCTCGTCCCCGCGCTCGTCCATACTGAATACCGTGCGGGAGACTCGGCCCACCCGCAACCCGGTGACGATCTCGTAGTGGATCGTGCCCAGCGCATCCGCCCAATCCTGCGCGGTCGGCTCACCCCGGTCGCCCGGGCCGAACAGCACGGCCTCCGTGCCGACGCTCACCCCGCCGCCGTCCGGGCCACAGTCCACCACGATCTGATCCATGCAGATCCGGCCGACCACCGGCAGGGATCGCCCGGCCACCAGCACCCGCATGCCGCCTACCCCGCTGGGCCGGCTCCCCAGCCGGCGGGGCACCCCGTCGGCGTACCCGACCGGCAGCAGCGCCAGCGTGGTCGCGCGGGGCGTGGTCCACTCGTGCCCGTAGGACACCCCTTCACCCGCCGGCACCCGCTTGACCAGCGCCACCCTGGTGCGGAACGTCATCGCCGGGCGCAGCCCGTAGGCAGAGGGGGGCGGCCCGACCGGGTCCAGCCCGTACACCGCGATACCCGGGCGGACCAGGTCGTAGTGCAGATCGGGGCGGGTCAGCGTGGCCGCCGAGTTGGCCAGGTGCCGGATCGGCCGAAGCCCGGCCTCGCGGGCGAGTTGCCAGGCCGCGTCCAGCCGGGCGGCCTGCCGGTCCAGCGTGGGGTTGTCCGGCTCGTCCCCGTGCGCCAGGTGCGACCACACCGCGACGACCTCGACGTGGCCCTCGCCGGCGACCTGTGCCGCGGCCCGGACCAGGTCGGGCCACTCGGCCTCGTTGCAGCCGTTGCGGCTGAGCCCAGTGTCGATCTTGAGGTGCACCCGGGCGGGCAGCCCGACCCGCACCGAGGCGTCCCGGACGGCGGCGAGTTCGGCCAGCGAGCCCACCGAGAGATCGACGTGCCCGGCCACCCCGGGGGCGAAATCATCGTCGGCCAGGTCCAGCCAGCTCAGGATCGGCGCGGTGATGCCGCCGGCGCGCAGGGTCAGCGCCTCGTCCATGGTGCACACGCCCACCCAGGTGGCCCCGGCGGAGAGCGCCGCGCTGGCCACCGCCACTGACCCGTGCCCGTACCCCTCCGCCTTGACCACCGCCATGGTGGCCGCCCCGGACCGGGCCGCCATCCCGGACAGCACGGCCACGTTGTGCCGGATCGCGGC
>DASWST010000115.1:0-21206 GCA_036402515.1 Pseudonocardia sp. | reverse complement strand
TGGTCGCTATAGCGACCATCGCCACTCACGACCTCTGACCGGGCTGTCTCCGGTCAGCTCCAGGGCAGGACCGAACTGGTCCAGTGGGTGAGGCCGTCCACGTCGTCGGCGGAGTAAACGTGGCGCGGCGGTGTTTCGAACGTCCCGTACGGAGTGACGCGAAGTACCACCCGCTGCTCCTCGATCGCGCTTTGCCGAATTTTCGGGCGGACGTCCTCCGGCATCGGTGATTCAGCCATCAGTCCGAAAATCCGGACGCTGAGGTCGGTCGCGGCTTCGATATCTGTCTCGATGCGAGCGTTGCCGTAGACCAACAGATAGGTGGGAGGCCACTTTTCGTCCAGGATCGCCAGCGAAACCTTGGGGCTGCGGGCGACGGCTTTCGCCTTGCCGCGCGCGGCCATCGTCGAGACGAGCAGATCATCTCCGTCGACGACGTAGTAGACGATCGACATCGCCGGGCCGTTGTTCTTGCGGTTGAACCCGAACACAGCCGTGCGATGGTCGGCTACGAACTTCCTTCGTTCTTCCTGATTCACGGTTCCTCAACGCTGAGATCGGCACCGTCCGCTGGGGTGGGAAACGGACCCGGCCTCACCGTAAACAGGCAAGCACGTGTCGTGCTAGGGCTCTCAGCAGCAGAGTTGACACATCTACCCCCCGCCAGAATGCTCGGTCGCACCTCGATCTAGATTCGGACTCCCATGACCGACGTACTGATCTGCGGGGCCGGAGCGGCCGGTCTGACCCTGGCGATCGACCTCGCCCGCCGCGACATCGAGTTCCTGCTGATCGACAAGGCGGAGGGACCCTTCCACGGGTCACGCGGCAAGGGACTCCAGCCGCGCACCGAGGAAGTATTCGAAGACCTCGGCGTAGTCGACCGGCTCGCCGCGATCGGTGGCCGCTATCCGCCTATCCGGACGTACCGAGGAGGCGGCCATGTGGACAGCCCGACAGTGCGCCCTCAGACCAGCTCGAACGAGCCGTACCCGGGCGGGCGGCTCGTTCCGCAGTTCCTGACCGAGGCCGTACTCCGTGAACGCCTGGCAGAGTTGGGCCGACAACCCCAGTACCGCCGCGAGGTCACCGGGTTCACCCAGGACCGGGACGGCGTGAACGTCCACGTCTCGACGCCGGAGGGCGAGCGAGCCATCCGGGCCCGCTACCTGATCGGAACCGACGGCGGCTCGAGCCTTGTCCGGCAGGCACTCGGCATCGGCTTCCCCGGCGAATCCCTCGGCGTCCGCGCCATCGTCGCCGACGTCCGGCTGGAGGGGCTGAGCACGGACGTGTGGCATCGGTGGGGCGAGTTGCCGAACGCGATCGCGGCGTGCCCGCTCCGAGGTACCGACATGTTCCAGCTCCAGGGACCGATCCCGCTGGAGGGCGACGTCGACCTGTCCGCCGAAGGGCTTACCGCGCTGGTGGGTGAACGGACCGGCCGCCAGGACATCGTGATCGAGTCGGTGTCCTGGGCCTCGGCCTACGGCATGAGTGCCCGGCTGGCCGATCGGTACCGCGTCGGGCGGGTCTTCCTGGCCGGCGACGCCGCCCATGTCCACCCACCGACCGGTGGGCAAGGCCTGAACACCAGCGTCCAGGACGCCTACAACCTGGGCTGGAAGCTGGCCGCCGTGCTGGCCGGGGCGCCCGAGCAGCTCCTGGACAGCTATGAAGACGAGCGGCGCCCGATCGCCGTGGGAATGATCAGCCTGGCCACCGAGCTGCTGCGGGTGGCCAGGGACGGCGGCGAACGACGCCGCGGCCGGGAGACGCGGCAGCTCGACCTCGGCTACCGGGAGTCGTCGCTTGCCCTGCGGAAGCCTGGCCGCGACCCGGACGCGGCCGTGATGGCGGGCGACCGGGCGCCGGATGCACCCGTCCTCGGCGCCGCGGGACAACCCACTCGTCTGTTCACGCTCTGCCAGGGCCCGCACTGGACGCTGCTCGGCTACCACGTCGACCGAGGGTCAGCCCCCGCACCGCGCGCCGGGCTGCGCATCCACACCGTCGGCCCCGCCGGCGACATCATCGACAACGACGGGCACTTCCAACAGACCTACGGGCTGGTCCCCGGCGAATGGGTACTGATCCGCCCGGACGGCTACATCGGCGCCATCGTCAGCACCACCGACCTGGCCGCCCTGCGGGACTACCTCGACGGCGTCGGCGCCCGGGCTACTGGCGCCTGAAGATGACGGTGCGCAGTACCAGGAAGTTGATGCAGGTGGCGGTGGCCTGGGCGATCAGCCAGCAGATGGTGATCCGGAACGACATGTCCGGGATGAGTTTCAGGGCCACCGCGTTCACCCCCACGTTGACGAAGAACGTGGTGCCGTAGAGCAGCAGGAACCCGGTGAACCGGCCGGCTCCGCCGCCGCCCGGCGCGTTGAAGGTGAATCGCCTGTTCAGCAGGTACGCCGCCGTGGTCCCGCAGATGAAGCTGATGGCCTTGGCCAGGCTGGCGTGCAGGTCCAGGTGCAGCAGCGTCTGGTAGATCCCGTAGTCGACCACCGCCGCCAGGCAGCCGACCAGCACGAACCGAGTGAGCTGGGCGACCAGCCGGGAACGGCGCTCCGTCGCAGCCGCGGTCGCCGGGCTCGCATCCACGCACACAGCGTAGGCGAACGTGCTCTCCCCGGTCCGTCCGACCCGTTCTTGCCAATCCGCCCGACCCGTGGGCCGACCCGTGCCCGGTCCGGGGAACCGGGCTGGGTAGCCTCAATGGCGATGTCAGCACACCCCTCGGTCCCACCCAACGCTCGGCGGCAACGCCTGAGCGGCTTCGGGCGGACCGCGCCCACCACCGCCCTGGTCGCGACGATGACCACCGAGGCCGACGTACTCGCCGCCTTGCGCGAGCCGGGGCCCCGGGGCGTCACCGCGCGCGGTCTGGGCCGCTCCTACGGCGACCCGGCGCAGAACGCCGGCGGCCTGGTGCTGGACATGACCGGGCTGGACCGGATCCACGCCATCGACACGGACACCGGCTCGGGCTACGGCACCGCCCGGGTGGACGCCGGAGTCTCGCTGGACGCGCTGATGCGCGCCGCGCTGCCGTTCGGACTGTGGGTGCCCGTGCTTCCCGGCACCCGCCAGGTCACCGTGGGCGGCGCGATCGCCTCGGACGTGCACGGCAAGAACCACCACAGCGCGGGCAGCTTCGGCAACCACGTGCTGTCCCTGGACCTGGCCTCCGCGGACGGGCGGGTGCGCACGCTGAGCCCGGACGGGCCGGACTCCGAGCTGTTCTGGGCCACCGTCGGCGGCATGGGGCTGACCGGCATCATGCTGCGCGCCACCATCCAGTTGCGGCCCACCGAGTCCGCCTACTTCGTGGTCGACACCGACCGCACGGAGAACCTCGATGAGCTGATGGCGCTGCTCACCGACGGGTCGGACGAGCGGTACGACTACTCGGCGGCCTGGTTCGACACCACCACCACCGGCTCCGCGCTGGGCCGCGCGGTGCTCACCCGGGGCTCGCTGGCCCGCCGCGACGAGCTGCCCGCCAAGCTGCGCCGGGCACCGCTGCGGTTCGACGCCCCGCAGCTGCTTCGCTTCCCGGACGTGTTCCCCAACGGGCTGGCCAACCCCCGCACGCTGCGCGCATTCAGCGAGCTCTGGTACCGCAAGGCGCCCAAGCGGCAGCGCGACGCGGTGCAGAACATCACCGCCTTCTACCAAACCCTGGACGTGTTCGCGGACTGGAACCGGGTGTACGGCCAGCGCGGTTTCCTGCAGTACCAGTTCATCGTGCCGTTCGGCGCCGAGGACACCTTCCGCCGGATCGTCGAGAAGATCGCCTCGTCGAACCACGCGTCGGGGCTGAACGTGCTCAAGCGGTTCGGCGCGGGCAACAACGCGCCGCTGTCCTTCCCCGCGCCGGGTTGGACGATCTGCGTGGACTTCCCCATCGCCGCCGGGCTGAGCGAGCTGTGCACCGAGCTGGACGAGCTGGTGCTGGGCGTCGGCGGGCGGCACTACCTGGCCAAGGAGTCGCGCACCTCGGCGGCGGCGATCCGGCGCGGCTACCCCAGGCTGGACGAGTGGCGCAAGGTGCGCTCGGCCGCTGACCCCGACGGAGTGTTCACCTCCGACATGGCCCGACGACTGGAATTGGTCTAGAAGCGATGATCGACGCGGTAGGAAACCCGCAGTCCGTGCTGCTGCTCGGCGGCACCTCGGAGATCGGCCTGGCCATCGTGCGGCGGTTGGCCGGCGGTCGGCCCATCCGGGTGGTGCTGGCCGGGCGCACGTCCTCCGCGCTGTCCGACACGGTGGCCGCGCTGTCCCAGCAGGGCTGCTCGGTGGAGACGGTGGACTTCGACGCCCTCCAGCCGCGCACCTCCACCGACGTGGTGGCCAAGGCGTTCGCCGGCGGCGACATCGACGTGGCGGTGGTCGCGTTCGGGCTGCTCGGGGATGCCGAGCAGGCCTGGCAGTCGGTCGACGCCGCGGTGGACCTGGCCACCGTGAACTACACCGCGGCGGTCTCCGTCGGGGTGGCGCTGGCCGCCCGGTTCCAGGCCCAGGGGCACGGGGCGCTGGTGGCGCTCTCGTCGGTGGCCGGCGAGCGGGTTCGCCGGTCCAACTTCGTCTACGGCTCCTCCAAGGCCGGGATGGACGGGTTCTACCTGGGCTTGGCCGAGGCGCTGCGACCCTCCGGGGTGCGGGTGACCGTGGTCCGCCCCGGATTCGTGAAGACCCGGATGACCGCCGGCATGTCGCCGGCCCCGCTGTCGGTGACCCCGGAGCAGGTGGCCGACGTGGTTGCCGACGCGGTGCGCAACCGGCGCGAGCTGGTCTGGGCGCCGGCGCCGCTGCGCGCGGTGATGAGCGTGCTGCGGCACGTGCCGAGGCCGATCTTCCGCCGGCTCCCGCTGTAGCGGCGTCCTAGGCGGTGCCGCGTTTTCCCAGGCCACGGTCAGGTGTTCTCTGGTACCGCGTCAGGGGTTCCCTGGCGCCGCGTCGTCGAACGACCTGCCCGGCGTCGGGGGATGCTCGAGCCGGTCCTGAGCATCGGTGTTCTCGTCAGCCTTGTGCTCGGCAGCTGTGTCGGGCGCGGTTGTGGCGTGACCCGCCGGCAGGTCGGGGCTAGGGGGCTGGTCCGCCACCCCGGGAGCCCGGTCCGCCGGGACGGCGACGGTCTGCGCCAGCGGAGCCGCCATGCCGAGCAGCTGCTTGTCCAACCGGTCCAGACAATTGATCACCCGGCGCAGGTGCAGGATGTGGATCCGGTCCAGCTCTCCGGCGCCGTTCGTCGCGGCCCCCGCGCTCACATTCACCCTCGGAGCCAACTGCGAGCCACTGACCAACCGCGCGGGCTTCGATGGGTGCACGGTCGCGGCCAGCAACACCTCGGTATTGGCGATCAGCCGGTCCAGTGTCTCCACCGCCTCGGGTATTCCGGCCAATGCGCCGGGCTCGGCGGCCTGCGCCAGGTTGCGGGCGGCCAGCGAGGACTCGTCGGTCAGCGTGAGCAGCCTGGTGGCCTGTCCCCGGCGCACCCGGGACGGACTCAGCGGATGGAGCATCGGCGCGATCGCGGCGCGCAGCTCGGTGGCGGCGCGGTCCAGCTCCCGGGTCGCCGCGATCACCGAGACGCGGTCCGCCTGAACCAGCAGCCGTTCGGCATCGACCAGCTCCGTGTGCAGCGCGGCGAAGTAGTCGTGCAGCTTGGCCAGCACGGTTTCCCGGGTCCGGGTGGGCAGCACCAACATCGCGGCAATCATCGATCCGGCGACCCCGATGGCCGTCTCAGCCAGCCGGGTCAGCAGTACGTCCGGGCTGAACGTGCCCAGGATGTCGTAGAGCATGCCGAGCATGACCGTGATGAAAAAGGTCATCGTCGCGTAGGACACCCGCAGCGTGTAGAACGCCAGGAAGATGCAGGTCAGCGCCGCCACGACGTTCAGCGCGGTATCCCCCGCGAGCAGGGTGGCCAGCACCGTGCCGGCGATGATGCCCAGCAGCGTTCCCCAGACCCGCCGCCAGCCCTTGACCAGCAGGTCGCCCCGGCTGGTGGTGCCGGCGAAGACGATGTAACCGGCGATCACCGCCCAGTACCAGCGATCGGCGGAGAGCAACTCGCCGCCGAGGATGGCTAGCGCGCCGCCGATCGCGGCCTGGATCGCGGCCCGGGTGGACGGGTCCAGCCCCCGGCTTTTCCTGGCGTCCTCGGCCGGTTCGCCGCCCGCCGGGTCGGGTCCCGGCTCAAGCCCTCCGCCGGCGTCCTCCCCGAGCTCCGCCTCCCGCTCGGCATCCGAGTCATCCGCCGCGCCGGCCGCGCCCGGCTCGTTCAGCATCCGGACGGTGGTCCGCCGAATCTCCACCATGGACAGCAGCAACTCGCGGATCGCGCGGCGCACCAGCAGGGTGTGATGCTCCGGGCTGGACGCCAGCGACCCCGGGTCACCCTGGATGTCGTAGCGGGCGATACGCACCAGCAACTCGCCGATGTCCAGGGCGAGCGCCGGCTTCGGGTTGCGGTCCAGATACCGGTGCAGGCCGCGCAGATCCGCCGCCAGGTCCGCCCGGGTAGCCGCGTCCAGGTCGTCGGCGAGTGCGCGCACGGTGGCTCGCGCCAACCGGTCGGCGGACAGCTCAGCGTCCACCAGCTGGCGCTGCCACCGGGGGTTCACCCCGAAGGCGTCCGCACCGTCTTCGATCTGCAGGACGGTCTCGTGCATCCGAGTGGCCTGCCGGGCAACCGCACGCGGCAAGTCCCCGCCGGCGGGCGGCCGGTCACCGTCCTCGAGCAGGTTGGCAAGCACGTCGATGAGCCGGGCCACTTGGGCGCGGACGGACACCAGGGTGCGCCCCAGCGTCTTCGTCGGTGTGTCCCGAAACACCAGCAGCGCCATCACCGCGCAGCTGAGCGCCCCGATCCCGATGCTCAGGTACGCCAGCGGCAGCATGGTCGGGGCGAGATGGAGGTAGGTGGCGAAGAAGTAGGCCATGAACGTGCCCATGCCGATGCTGCTGCCGAGCTGGTCGAACCGGCGCAACGAGACGCCGAGGAACACCACCGCCACGAACACCGCGTCGCTGATGATCCGGTGCGGCGACAGCAGCGAGGCCAGGGTCGCCGACAGCGCCATGGCCAGGGCGAACAGCACGATGTTCACCGCTCGCTGAGCGACCGTACCCACGCGCATGGAGGTCGAGCAGATCATCGCCGCGACACAGCCGAGCAGCAGGGCGGTGACCGGGATCCGCAGCGCGGCGAGCACGCCGGCCGCGAGTACCACGGACAGCACGGCCCGTGCGGCAAACCGGAACCGGAGCATCCCGGGATCCGCCGCGAAGAACCGGTCGGCCAGCGACGCGAGCCAGCGGGCGAGCACGTTCGGACGATAGTGCACGCTCACCATGGTTACGCCCCGCCGGCCGACTCGACCAGCGCGCGCCCGGCCACTCAGGAAGGATCGGCGGCATGACTGGAACGGCTGTGCTCCCGTTGTCCCTGGATGAACTGCTGACCACGACTCGCTCGGTACGCAAGCGGCTGGACCTGGACCGACCGGTGCCGCTGGCGGTGGTGAAGGAGTGCCTGGAGATTGCGCTGCAGGCACCTAGCGGGTCAAACCGGCAGAACTGGCACTTCGTCGTGGTCACCGACGCCGAGCAGCGGGCCACCATCGGCGAGTACTACCGCCGCTCGTTTGCCGCCTATGCGGCGTCGCCCAGCTACGCCGGCAACAGCGACGCCTACGCCGAGGACCCGGAGCGCGCGGCGATCCAGGCCAGGGTGGGCGACAGCGCCTCGTACCTGGCGGAGGTGATGGGCCGGGTGCCGGTGCTGGTGATCCCGTGCATCGACGCCGGCACCGAGCAGCTGCCGGCGGCCAACCAGTCCGGGCTGTGGGGCTCGATCCTGCCGGCGGCGTGGAGCTACATGCTCGCGGCGCGCGCCCGGGGCCTGGGCAGCGCGTGGACCACGCTGCACCAGCGGTACGAGTCCGAGATCGGCGAGCTGCTGGGCATCCCCAAGACCGTGCACCAGGCCGCCCTGTTGCCCACCGCCTACTTCACCGGCGAGACGTTCAAGACGGCGCGCCGGCAGCCACTGGACGAGGTGCTGCACGTCAACGACTGGTGAGCCGGGTGTGCTGAGAGCGCCGACCCAGTGTGCGCACGAAATCCGCGACTCACCCTGACGGAATCCCCGACTCGCGGGCAGTTAGCGGGGGGCGGGGTGGCGGGGGCTTGGGGTGCGGGGGGTGGTGAGGCGGCGGAGGACTTGGCGGGCGGGCTCTTCGACCAGGTAGAACAGCAGGTGCGCTAGGGCGAAGGTGGTCAGGAAGGTCACCGGGGTCAGCGCGGTGGACAGCGGGCCGTCCACGTGGAACGCCGGGATGCGGTCGATAGCGAACCAGAACACCTCGAAGATCGGCACGTGCACCAGGTACAGGCTGTAGGAGATCCGTCCGCCGTGCACCGCCCACCGAGTGGACAGCAGCCGCGCCGGCCCGGCTGACCTCGACCCGGCCGCCAGCGCCAGCGCCCCGATTAGCGGCGGGAAGAGCACCAGCACCATTCCGCCGCGCTCGGTGCCCTCCGGCGCGGGCCCCAGCCAGGCGCCCAGGGCCAGCCCGCCGAACACGGCGGCCACCAGCAGCCAACTGGCCACGGTGGCCGCCCGGCGGACCCGATCGGTGCGCGGGATGTCCTTGACCACCAGGTAGGTGAGCACCCCGGCGATGAACCCGGCGCCGATCCGGCCCAGCCAGCTGAACGGGAAGTACGGGCTGCCGGTGCGCAGGCAGAGCACCGACACCGGCACCATGAGCAGCACCGCCAGGCCACCGAGCAGCCACCGAGGCCACCCGCGCATCCGGAAGAACACCAGCGCGGCCATCGGGAAGAGCACGTAGGCCAGCCACTCGGCACTGATGGACCACGCCGGCCCGACGAATGACGCGCCGTCGTGCCACGGCCGCAGCCAGATCTGCACCATGGCCAGCTGCTGCACCCAGGAGCTGAGGGTCACCGAAGGCTGCACGTTCTGATAGGCCGGCGCGGCGTCGGCCAGCCGCACCATCTTGAACAGCAGGTACGCCCCGAAGAGCGTGGTCACCAGCGCGTACACCGGCCAGATCCGACACACCCTGGCCCAGAGGAACTTGCCGGCGACCCGCCACCGCCACCTCGGCCCCAGCTTGCCCAGGTAGGTGAACGCGATGACGAACCCGCTCAGCACGTAGAACAGGTCCACGCCCATCGCGCCGGTGGTGACCACCGGGTAGACCGGGGCGAGCACCCGGGCCAGCAGGTGGCCCTGGGTGAACTCGAAGTGGAACAGCACCACCCACGCGGCCGCGAACAGCCGCAGCCCGGTCAGTGGGCGTACCTCGCTCGGGTCGGTGGCCAGGGTGGTCGGCAGCTCACCGGCTACCTGAGACCGCCCGTGGACCTGCGATTCGGTCGCGGATTCGAACGGCCCCACGATCAGCCGTTGTACACCCGGGTCCAGTGCTCCGGGCCAGTCAATTCAGGTAGGCCGTCCCGGTACACCCGGCGCAGCCGGGGGAACTCCCTGGCCAGCCGCACGTGGTTGCCCACCGCGGTGCCCAGCAGCTTCCAGAACACCTTCGGGTCCCGCTTGCGGAACGCCACGCCCCGCCCGTCCGCGGTGCCCACGGTGGCCCCGTCCAGCCGGGCCATCAGGAACCAGCGGGCGTCCTGCGCGGCGACGTTCAGCTGCGGCCGGTCGTGGTGCTCGGGCTGCACCGGCAGGATGTTGTGCACCAGGCCGCTGATCAGGGTGGCGCCGATGGTGATCGGGTTGGTCGGCGGCTTGAGGAACCGGGACGCGCGCACCCGGTCCATCGACGGCAGCGGCAGGTCCTTCGCGCTGGCCAGCACCTGCCCGTCCGGGAACTCCGCCCGGCGCTTGCGCACCTCACCGAGCGCCACCGGCAACTGGTCGAACAGCGCCTTCGGGCCCTCGGCGAAGTCGTGCATGGCCAGCTCCTGCAGCGCCACCGTGGAGTACTCCAGCGACATCAGGTGCTTGATGGTGTTCTTCAGGCTGTCCCGGAACAGCGCGCCGCCATAGCGGTAGGGGCTGTGCAGCGCGGCCACCACCAGCCGGTTGCGCAGGTGGAAGTAGGCCTGCCAGTCGGTGGCGTCGTCCTTGTCCGACCAGGGCATGTGCCAGATGGCCACGCCGGGCAGCGTCGCGGTGGGGAAGCCGGCCCGGCCGGCGCGTAGCCCGTACTCGGTGTCGTCCCACTTGATGAACAGCGGCAGCGGAAGGCCCAACTTCTCCACGACGGTGCGCGGGATCAGGCACATCCACCAGCCGTTGTAGTCCACGTCGATGCGGCGGTGCAGGTCCAGCGACTTCGTGGCGTGCCGCAGCGGGTACTTGGCGAAGTTGTGGTCGTGCTTGACGTGCGGGGCCGGCCCCCACTTGAACTTGTGCCGGTCCACCACCTCGCCCATGGTGTGCAGGTGGCTGCGGGCCTGCAGGTTGAGCATCTGCCCGCCGACGATGGTGGGGTGCTCGGCGAACCGGGAGAACGCGATGGCCCGCAGCACCGAGTCCGGTTCGATGACGATGTCGTCGTCCATGAGCAGGATCTGCTCACAGTCGGAGTGGGTCAGCGCCTCGTGCATGCCCCGGGAGAACCCGCCGGAGCCGCCCAGGTTTGGCTGGTCGTGGATGCGCAGCCGGTTGCCCAGCACCCCGGCGGCCTCGGCGAACCCGTCCGCGTCCCTGATTTTGCGGTTGCCCTGGTCTGCGACGTTGACCACGCCGATCGACTCCAGCACCAGCGGGTCCTCACCCAGCGCGGCCAGCGCGGCCACACAGTCGTCCGGCCGGTTGAAGGTGGTGATGCCGATGGCCACGTTCGCGGTGCCCGGGGCGTCCACCCCGGCGTACCAGCTGGCCTCCAGCAGGGTGACCGGGTCGTCGTGGGTGGTCAGGTCGAACCAGTACCAGCCGCCGTCTTCGAACGGACCCAGGTCCAGCACGAACCGGCCCTGGTGCACGCCGCCGTTACCCCGCCCGCCGAGCACCTGGCCGCGCACGTGGATCTGGGTGCCGTCCGCCTTCGAGCGGTAGATGTCCACCCGGCATTCGGCGTCCACCGCCAGCCGCAGCTCGACGTTGCCCAGCGAGGTCCACCGGCGCCAGTAGCTGGCCGGGAAGGCGTTGAAGTAGGTGGCGAAGCTGATCTCGGACTGGCCCGGCATGCGCAGCTGGGTGCGGGTGGCGGCGGCGGCCCGCTTGCGGTTGCCCTCGTCCTCGTCCAGGTACAGCGCGCGGACGTCCAACGGGTCGCCGGTGCGGGGCAGGATCACCCGCTGCAGCAGCGCGCCGGGGCCGTCCCAGACCACGTCGGCGGTGGCCGGCGCCGACTGCGCGAGCGGGGCGTCCGGGCCGTCGCTCGTGGCGGTGCGCTTGGCGGCTGGCTTGCCCGCCTTGGCGGCGGCACCGCCCGCTCGGCTGGTCCCGTTCGGAGTGCGGGGCGCTGCGCTGGTCTGCGTGGCCAGGTCCGTCATCTCTGGTTTCAGTCCTCTGCGTCTGGTGGCGGCGTTGCTGGCTGCGTTGCTGGCTGCGTTGGTTAGCTAGTGGCCGCGTTGGTGGCCGAGTCCGAGCCGTCCAAAGCGTGGCCGTCGGTGAAGTGGGGAGCGATCCGGTTGTCGAACATGTTCAAGGCCGACCCGATCGCCATATGCATGTCCAGGTACTTGTAAGTACCCAGCCGGCCACCGAAGAGCACCTTCCGGTTGGCGGTCTCCTTGCGGGCCAGCTCGCGGTAGCGCTCCAGCTTGACCCGGTCCTCGTCGGTGTTGATCGGGTAGTACGGCTCGTCGCCGGACTCGGCGAATCGGGAGAACTCCCGCACGATCACCGTCTTGTCGCCGGGGTAGTCCCGCTCCGGGTGGAAGTGGCGGAACTCGTGGATCCGGGTGTACGGCACGTCGATGTCGTTGTAGTTCATCACCGAGGTGCCCTGGAAATCGCCGGTGTCCAGCACTTCCCGCTCGAAGTCCAGGGTGCGCCAGCCCAGCTCACCCTCGCTGTGGTCGAAGTAGCGGTCCAGCGGACCGGTGTAGACCACCGGCACCTCGGGCAGCTGGTCGCGGACCGCGAAGTAGTCGGTATCCAGCTCGACGTGTACCCCGGGGGTGGCGGCCATCCGCTCCAACCAGGCGGTGTAGCCGTCCACCGGAAGGCCCTCGAAGCTGTCGTTGAAGTACCGGTTGTTGAACGTGTAGCGCACCGGCAGCCGGGTGATGATCGACGGGTCCAGCTTGGTCGGGTCGGTCTGCCACTGCTTGGCGGTGTACCCCTTCACGAACGCCTCGTAGAGCGGGCGACCGATCAGCGAGATCGCCTTCTCCTCCAGGTTCTTCGCGCTGGCCGTGTCGAACTCGCGGGCCTGCTCGGCGATCAGCGCGCGGGCCTCGTCCGGGGTGTGCGACCGACCGAAGAACTGGTTGATCAGCGCCAGGTTCATCGGGAACGCGTAGACCTGGTCGGCCACCCGCGCGAACACCCGGTGCTGGTAGTTGGTGAACTCGGTGAACCGGTTGACGTAGTCCCACACCCGCTTGTTCGAGGTGTGGAACAGGTGCGCGCCGTAGCGGTGGATCTCGATGCCGGTTTCCGGCTCCGCCTCGGAGTAGGCGTTGCCGCCCAGGTGCCCCCGGCGCTCCACCACCAGCACGCGCTTGCCCAGCTGCGCCGCGGCCCGCTCGGCCACGGTCAGCCCAAAGAACCCGGAGCCGACCACCACCAGGTCGAAGTCCGACGCGCTCACTCGCACACCCCGCCGCCTTGTCGGTTCGCCTTGCTCACGACATTCGAGGGTAGTGGCGCGGGGTACCGGCACCGAAGTCGGACCCGACCGTCCACCGACGACCACCGCCAGGACAGCGCTAGGAGGGTCCTGAATGATGCCGCTCGTCGCGAGCGGTGATCCAGTTGCATCGCATCGGGTCGTGTGGAGGGAGTGGCCGATACCGCTGTTGTATCGGCCGCGACGACAACGCCGCGAGGCGCCGACTGGGCACCGCGCAGCAGAGCATGCATTGTTCAGGGCGCTCCGAGGACCGACCCCGGCGGGCCGGCCTGGATGTCACTCGTCGATCAGGGACCCCGGTCGGCGGCGTCCAGCCGGCGGAGCCAGTCCAGGTCGACCTGGTAGATCCGGACCGCCCCGCTGACGTGCGCCAGGATCAGCCCCGGCGTGTCGTCCAGCCGCTCGAGGCCGGGCACCGTGGTTATCAGCCCGCCGCCGGTCCAGTTCCCCGGCGCGCCGTTCGCCCCGATGATCGGCGCCCGGGAGTCGACGTAGACCCAGGCGATGTTCAGCTGCAGTACCCAGCGCCGGATCTTTGGGTCCACGTCCAGGTAGCGGAACCCGCGCATCAGGTCGTAGGTGTAGGGGAACCCGGGAACCCCCAGCGTGCTGATGTTGACCACCGGCAGGTTGTCGTGCACATACAGGTAGGTGGAGCCGTCGTTCGGGCTGTTCATGATCCGCTGACCCGGTTTGACCCTGGGCTTGAGCCACTCCGCCGCCGCGATGTCCTCGGCGTCCACCCGGTACAGCTGCGGGGCCGACCAGCGCTGGGCGAGCGCTTCGGCGGTGGTCACCTGGTACTTCCCGGTCGGGCCGACCAGGTAGCCCACCACCAGCAGCAGCAGGGCCAGCACACCGAGCGCGCCGACTGCCCGAGGGCTGGGCGAGCGCGCTGGGCTCTGTCGGCGCCCGGGCAGCCGGATCGCCCGGATGGCCACCATCAGCGCGATGAGGATGCCGAACGCGCCGAGGGTGGCCAGCGCCGGGGCGAGCAGCGCGGTGTGGCTCTGCACCCGCCCGGCGCTGTTGTAGAAGAAGGCCAGGATCGGCGCGGTCACCCCGTGCGGGTTGCGGTAGGCCAGCAGCACGATGACCACCCAGGCCAGCCAGGCCACCACCAGCGGCAGCGCCCTGGACAGCGCCAGCGCGGTGGCCACCCCGATCAGCAGCAGCAGGGTCGGCCAGACCTGCACCATGCCCTTGTCGTCGAACATGCCGCCGTACATCAGCGGCACAGCGGTGCCCAGCGAACGCCCGATCGGCAGGTGCCGCGCATCCGGCGGGAATGCCTCGATCCGGTCGCTGACCGCCAACGCCCCGTGCAGTACCGGCGCGGCGCACAGTGCGCCGACCGCCACGGTGGCCACCAGCACGGACCACTGGGCGCGCAGCGTGGTCCGCCCGTCGCGGGTGCACAGCAATGCCAGCCAGAGCACCAGCACGGTCAGCCCGACGGAGAGCCCGGCGCTGGGGTGCACGGTGACCACGCCCGCGCAGGCCAGCCCGAGGCCGAGCGCGGTACCCCATGCCTTGGGCCGTATCAGCAGGATGGCGGCCACCACCCCGGGCACCAGCACCAGTGCGCAGGCGTTCGGCAGCAGGCCGTTGTCCCTGGCCAGCTGCGCACCCGGGCGGTAGAGCCCGGCGGCGATCACCGAGGCGACCCCGGCGCCCATGGCCATCCAGCCGGCGTCGGCGCGCAGCCAGCGCACCGCCACCGCGCCCAGCGCCGCCGCGCTCGTGGTCCACGCCGCCCCGGCCACCATGGCGGCGGCCGCGTTCATCCCCACGATCGGGTCGGAGAACACGGTGCCGA
The DNA here is from genome assembly GCA_036402515.1 of Pseudonocardia sp. GTDB lineage: Bacteria > Actinomycetota > Actinomycetes > Mycobacteriales > Pseudonocardiaceae > Pseudonocardia. Next base: position 6,560 of record DASWST010000115.1, on the reverse strand, counting down.
TGGTCGCCGCGAGCAGGTGAAACCCGTCCGGGTAGTAGACCGTCCGGTCGGGGGCCAGCACGTCGGCCGGCATGATCTGCCACGGGGCGCCCCGCCCGCTGCGCTGGATGTAGGCGATCAGCACCGAGTGCAGGATCGTGTCGTGGTCCTGGTTGTACGTGCTCCAGCTGCCCAGCCCCCAGAACCAGGTGCGCAACACCAGCGCGGCCCCGAGCAGCACCAGCGCGGCGCCGGCCAGCTGTGCGGACACCCGGGACACCGGGCCCAGCTCGGGCAGCAGCGGCCGGGCGGTCGGCGCGGGCAGCTCGGGCGGCGGGGCGAACCAGCGCCGGTTGCCCGGCCGCCGCCGGGCGAGCAGCCAGCGCCGAGGATGCCAACCATCCGGGTACCAGCGGCTCGGTCGCCAGCGCCCGGGCAGCCGGGTGCCGGTCCGCCGGCGCGGCCGGGTGCCGGTGCGCTGGCGCGGTCGGCCGGTCTCCAGCAGTTTGGCGCCCAGGGTTTCGTTGCCCAGCCGTTTGGTGCCCGTGCCCACGGGTTGGTTGCCCAGCCCCTTGATGCCCAGCCCCTTGATGCCCAGCCGCTTGGTGGCCAGCCGCTTGGTGCCCAGCCGCGCGGTGCCCGGCCCCCCGGCGCCGCCCAACCGTGCGGTACCCAGCCGCTTGATGCGCAGCCGCGCGAACCGCGGCCGGGGCAACGCCAGCCGCCGGCCGATCAGCACCCACCCGAGCACCCCGCCCAGCAGCGCCAACAGCACCGTGCCGAGCACCAGGGACCTGGGCGAGAAGGGGACGCCGAGCAGCGCGCAGGCGCAGGAGGTGAGCAGCGCGACGCCGACGGACGCGGCCGGAGTGATACCCAGCAGCACCGCCCACTGCCGAACGCCGAGCGCGAGTAACACCGCCAGCCCGGGCCCGTACACGGTGGCGGCGGCAACAAAGACCACCCCTAGGGCGCTGACCTCGCTCGCCTCCTCCGCGCCGGATGTCGGCGGAACCGGAGAAAGAGTAGCCGGATCAGTCCGGTTTCCGGATCAGCCCGTCGGCGTGGTCTGACAACTTGTCCGGTAGGCCCGCCAGCCGCCGTGCTCGGAGATGTCCGGCGCGGCCGATGCGGCGTGCGGTTCGCACAGGAATCCGGTCACCATCCGCCCGTCGTCCAGCCGCAGCGGGCCGAGGGACAGCGGCGCGCGCAGTCCGGCGAGCAGCTTGGCGAGCGTCGCCGGAGGCACCAGCCACAGCTCGCCGGCGATCGACCGGCCGTCGGCGCCGACCCGAACCAGCCCGGGCCGGGCCGGCGTGCCAGGCAGCGCGTACAGCCGGTACTCGGCCGCGGTACGCACCGGGCCGACCAGCCGGGCGCCGTGTCGGGACAGCTCCTCGTTCAGCGGCTCGCCGGACAGGTGCGCGCCGACCACCACCAACGGCAGCCCGGCCGGGCCCGCGTCGGCGTCGGCGGCGGGTTCCCCGGTGATCAACCGGGCCACATCGGCGGCCACCCGGTCGGCGAAAGCCCTGGCCAGCACGGTCACCCCGAATGGGCCGCCGTCCACCTCGCCCGCCGGTACCGCCACGGCGGACAGATCCAGCAGGTTGGCGAACGTGGTGAACGTGCCGAGGCGCTCGTTCACCCCGAGCGGGTCGGCTGCCACCGCGGCCAGCGTCGGGTGCTCCGGCGCGGTGGGCAGCAGCAGCACGTCCACCCCGGCCAGTTGGGCGAGCGCCTGAACACGCAGCCGGGCCAGCCGCTCGGCGTCGGCGACCAGCCGGTGCGCCGGGATGTCCCGGGCGGCGGCGATGATCGCCCGCACACTCGGGTCCAGGTGTTCGCGCGGGTAGCGCTCCATCACCGCGCCCACCGCGGCGTACCGCTCGGCCACGAACGCGCCCCGGTAGAGCAGTCGCCCCGCGGCCAGGAACGGCTCGAGGTCCACCGGGACCAGCGCAGCGCCGGTCGTCGACAGGCGGGCGGCCACCCGGTCGAAGGCGGCGCGCCAGCTCGCGGACAGCCCCGCCAGCGCTCCCGCCGCCGGCACTCCGATCCTCGGCTGGCCCGGTGCGGCCAGCGGCGCATCCGCCGGCCAGACCCGACAGCTCGGATCGCCGGGCGTCGGTCCGGTCATCAGCGCCACCGCCGCCTCGGCCGCGTCCACCGTGGTGGCGAAAACGGTCACGCAGTCGAACGACCGGCACGCCGGCACCACGCCGGCGGTGGGCACCAGGCCGATGGTCGGCTTGACCCCGACGATGCCCTGGAACGCGGCCGGCACCCGGCCGGAGCCGGCGGTGTCGGTGGCCAGTCCCAGGTCGACCAGTCCCAGCGCGACGGCGACCGCCGAGCCGGAGCTGGACCCGCCGGAGATCCGGTCCGGGTGCGCGGCGCAGCGCACCGCCCCGTACGGGCTGCGGGCCCCGGTCAGTCCGGTGGCGAACTGGTCCAGGTTGGTCTTGCCGAGCACGATCGCGCCCCGTTCGACCAGCCGGGCCACCGCCGGCGCGGAGGCCTCGGGCAGGTAGCCGAACGACGGGCAGGCCGCGGTGGTGGGCAGCCCGGCGACGTCGATGTTGTCCTTCACCGCGAGCACGGTTCCGCACAGCGGCAGGTCGGCCCCGGCGGCGGCGCGCGCGTCCACCAGCGCGGCCTCGGCCAGCACCTCGTCGCGGCCGCGCAGCGCGATCCACACCTCCGGCCGGTCCACCTCGGCGATCCGCCGGTAGGCGGCGTGAACCCGCGCGGTGGCCGCCCCGGTTCGGGTCCCGGCGGCGCTCAGGGCCGGCCCCGGTGCCGGGCCATCGCGGTCAGCGCCCGCACCACACGCTGCTCGACGACCTCCATCGAGTCACCGACGTGCCGATGTAGCGCGGTGTGCGCCTCGGCCAGCCGGCCGGCCATGGTCAGCTCGACGATCTCCACGTGCTCGGAGATGGTCGAGGCGATCCGGTCCTCGGTGAGGAAGTCGTACATCCGGACCAGCCGGATCCGCGCGTTCACCGTCTCCAGCGCGGCGGCCAGCGCCGGGTTGCCGGCCGCCCGGGACAGGGTCACGTGGAAGTCCTCGTCGAGCAGCACGAACTGCGGGTCGGGCGGTGGCGGGTCGGCGGCCATCGCCCGCCAGGCGTCCCGCAGCGCCTCCAACACCGAGGGGTCGTGGGTCACCGCGTCTGATTCCATGGCGCGGGCCAGGCCGCGCAGCTCGATGGTGACTCGCAGCTCGTAGAGGTCGCGCAGCTCGGTCAGGTCCGGCAGCACCGGGTAGTAGCCGCTGTCCTGGCGGACCAGCAGGCCGTCGGAGGCCAGCCGGATCAACGCCTCGCGCACCGGCGTGCGGGACACCCCCAGTTCGGCGGCCAGCCTTTCCTCGCCGAGCCGGTCCTGCGCGCCGAACCCGCCCATCATCAGCCGCTCGCGCAGGTCCACGTACACCTGCTCACGCAGCGAGGAAGACCGGCTCCGGCCACGCCGGGACTGACCTGGTGGCGGCGACGACTCCGTATACAGCGGCGTATCCATGGCGCCGGACGCTAGTCACCGGGCATTACGGAGCGGGGTTGGCCCGGTTACGAGGGCATTGCTATGCCCTTTTCGCCGCCCTTTCGCCGCCATTCGCCGCCCTTTCGCCGCCCTTCGCCCGTCCGGGTGGTGTCTGTGAGGCTTCCGGAAACCGCCCGGCAATCCGACGCCCGCTCCGGCAACCCACCCGTTACTGGATTCGTCGCGACCGGAAACTAACGCTGCTTAGCGTGACTGGTATGGATACGTTCACGTATACAGCCCCGAATACGCCTCGGGTGCCCCGATGACCGCCGTCTCGCAGAGCCCCTCGACCACCGAGTCGCACGGGCTGACCTCAGAGTTCGAGCACGAGCCGGTCCCGGCCGCGTACCGGCGTCGCTGGCTGTCCGTCGCGGCGGTGTGGTTCGGGTTCCCGATGATCCTGACCAACGCGGTGTTCGGCGGCGTGATCGTCTACGGGCTCGGGTTCGTCCCGGGGCTGCTGGCCATCCTGGTGGGCAACCTGGTGCTGGCGCTCTACGTCGGGCTGCTCAGCCACCTGGCCGGGTCGAGCGGGCGCAACTTCGCGCTGGTCGCCAAGTCCACCTTCGGCAACCGGGGCTATGCGATCGCCTCCGGCTTCCTGTCCACCATCGTGATCGGCTGGTTCGCCTTCCAGACCGGGCTCACCGGGTCCACCCTGCACAGCACGCTGGGCTGGAACGAGCCGGGCACCATCCTGCTCGCCGGGGTGCTCTACATCGCGGTCACCTTCATCGGGATCCGCGCGCTGGCCATCCTCGGCGCGGTGGCCGCCCCGATGTTCCTGGTGCTGGCCGCCGTGGCGATCTGGTTCGTCGCGTCCGGCCACGGGCTCGGCCAGGTGTTGGGGTACGCCGGCCAGCCCGGAGCCGTGGTGGCCAGCATCGGCGCGGCGGTGACCATGACCGTCGCCGGGTTCGCCGACTCGGGCACCATGACCGCCGACTTCACCCGGTGGGCCAAGGACGGCCGCTCCGCGGTGGGCGCCAGCCTGACCGCCTTCCCGGTGGCCAACTTCATCTCGATGGCGGTCGGCGGGCTGATCGTGGCGGCCGGCGCGGCCACCGACGCGGCCAACGACGGCGGCGACTTCCTCGGCATCCTGGTCGGCCACGGTTGGCTGCTCACCGCGATCGCGGTGGCGTTCGTGTTCATCAACCTGGGCTCGGTGTGCACCCACTGCCTCTACAACGGGGCGGTCGGCTGGAGCCACATCACCGCCAGCAAGATGCGGCTGCTCACCATCGTGCTCGGGGTGATCGGGGTGATCGCCGCCGTGGCCGGGGTGTGGACCCTGTTCGCCGACTGGCTGAACATCCTCGGCGTGTTCGTGCCGCCGATCGGCGCGGTGCTGATCACCGACCAGCTGCTGCTGCGCCGCCAGGCCGCGCACCGCGACGCCACCCCGTACCGCCCTACCGCGTTCGCCGCATGGGCGGTCGGCGCGGTGGTCGCCGGGGTCGTGCACTTCACCGCCCCCGCCTACGCCGAGGCGGTGGCCGGCATCCTGGCCGCCGGCCTGGCCTACCTGGCCATCGCCCGACTCACCGCCACCGCCGCTCCGGCCCCAGCCGCCTCCGCCGCCCCAGCCGCGTCCGCCGCCCCGACCGCGTCCGCCGCGGAGCGGGTCGCGGCCACCGAGGGAGGCGCCCAGTGAGCGGTGCTGACGACGCCGAGATCTGTCGGATGCCGGCCACCGAGCTGGTGACCCGCATCGGCCGCCGGGAGCTCTCCCCGCTCGAGGTCACCGACGCGGTGCTGGCCAGGATGGACCGCCTGGACCCGGTGCTGCACGCGTTCTGCACGCCCACCCCGGAACTGGCTCGGGAGCAGGCCACCCGGGTCGGCGAGAAGATCGCCAGGGGTGAGCCGGTGGGTCCGCTGGCCGGAGTTCCGGTCGGGGTGAAGGACCTGATCGCCACCAAGGGCATCCGGACCGCGATGGGTTCACCGGCCTACCGGGACTTCGTGCCGGACGAGGACGACGTGGCGGTGGAGCGGATCCTGGCCGCCGACGCGGTCATCCTGGGCAAGACGAACGTGCCGGAGCTGGGATACAGCGGGGTGGGGCACAGCCCGATCTCGGCGACCACCCGCAACCCGTGGCACACCGAGATGACCTCGGGCGGGTCCAGCGCGGGTTCCGGGGCGGCGGTGGCCAGCGGGATCGGGCCGGTGGCACTGGGCAGCGACGGCGGCGGGTCGGTGCGCATCCCCGCCGCGCACTGCGGCATCTACGGGTTCAAGGGCTCGATGGGCCGGATCCCGCTGTACCCCGGCTGCCGGGACGAGCGGTATCCGGGGGTGTCCAGTTGGGAGACCCTGGAGCACCTGGGGCCGATGACCAGGACGGTGGCCGACGCGGCGCTGATGATGTCCGTGCTGGCCGGCCCCGATCCCCGCGACCGGCACTCGCTGCCCGCCGGGGACGTGGACTGGCTGGGCTCGGTCCGCGACACCGGGCTGGCCGGCCTGCGGGTGGCGTTCAGCCCGGACCTGGGCTACCTGGCGGTGGACCCCGAGGTACGGGAGATCGCGTCGCGCGCGGCGGCGGTGTTCGAGAAGGACCTGGGCTGCGTGGTGGAGGAGGGCCACCCCGGCTGGGAGAACCCATTCGAGGCGTTCTGGAGCCTGGTGGTCGCGGACACCGACCTGGCCGGCATGCGCGCCATGGTGGACCGCTACGGCTCGGAGATGTCGCCGCACCTGGTGGACATGGTGCGCGGGCCGTGGACCGCCGAGCAGCTGACCACGGCCGGGATGACCCGCAAGGCGGTGGTCAACCGGATGTGGCGGTTCATGGCCGACTACGACCTGTTCCTCACCCCGACGCTGGCGGTCCCGCCGTTCCCGGTGCACATGCAGGGCCCAGAGATCATCGACGGCCGGTTTGTGCCGACCACCTCGTGGCTCGGCTTCACCTACCCGATCAACATGACCGGTCAGCCGGCGGCCACCGTGCCCGCCGGGTTCACCTCGGCCGGTCTGCCGGTGGGGCTGCAGATCATCGGGCGGCACCTGGCCGACGG
>DASWST010000114.1:0-51458 GCA_036402515.1 Pseudonocardia sp. | reverse complement strand
CGATGGTCGCTATAGCGACCATCGCCACTCACGACCTGGCGCCTACTGGCGGGCCAAGTTGCGAGTGGTCTCCCGTGCCGCGCGCAGCATCAGCTCGGGCAGATCCTTCGGCGGCCGGTGGCCGAGGAACAGCGCGGAGATCGAGGCGACCCCGCCGGAGGCCGGCAGCGGGATCGCGGCAGCCGCGCAGTACACGCCGGGCAGGATGTCCTGGTGGTCGACCGCGATAGCGGCGACGCGCTGCGCCGCGCCAAGTTCGTGCCGCATCCGGTCTGGGGGATTCCCAAGCCCGCCGCCGGGACGAGCGCGGTGGTGTTCAAGGCGGTGCTGGAGGGGCAGGAACAGGCGCTGCGCTTCCTGACCCGCCAGGACGCCGCCGTCCGCGAGCGGTACGACGCGCTCAGCGAGCACTTCGCCGGCCATGACCTGGTGGACTGCGTGGCGATGTCCCACTGGGAGGAGGACGCCATCCGGATCGGTGGCCGGACCTGGCCAGTGGTGCGGATGCAATGGGTGAACGGCCGGGCTCTGAACCAGCACGTCGACAAGCTGGTCAAGCGGCTGGACACCGCGGCGCTAGGCGCCCTCGCCGCTGATTGGCAGCGGCTCGTGGCCCGCCTGCAGGCGGCCCGGTTCGCCCACGGCGACCTGAAGCACGGCAATGTTCTGGTGGACGAGCGGGGCGTGCTGCGGCTGGTCGACTTCGACTGCGCCTGGATCGCCCGGTTCACCGGGCAGACACCCCCTACCGAGACCGGCCACCGCAACTACCAGCCGGACAACCGGCGGTGGGGCCAGTGGATGGACACCTTCTCCGGGCTGGTCGTCTACCTCTCCCTGCTGACCCTGTCGAGGAACCCGACGCCCTGGCACGTCCTGAACACCGGGGAGAACCTGCTGTTCCAGCGGGACGATTTCGCCCCGCCGTTCCGGACCCCGGCGTGGTCGCACATCTCGAGCATCCGGGACCCCCAGCTCGATCAGCTCGCCGCCAGCCTTCAGCGGTGCTGCGCGCCCGGCTGGTCCGCGACCGGCGGTCTGGCCGAGCTGCTCACCCCGACCCCCCTGCCTTGGTGGCAGCTCACCGGCACGCCGGCCGCGGCCACCCCCGCGAGTCGGGAGCGCCGTCAGGCTGAGACGGGGACTCCGCCAGACGCACCGCGGGTCCCGGCGCCCATTCCGCCCGAACAGCCGGCCGGTCCGTGGTAGGACGCTGTCCCGACGCCCACGCCCCCACCGCGCCGACGTTCGGGATTCCGCGCGGGCTGTGGCACGCTCGCCATCGGTGTGGTCGCGCTCGGGCTTGCCCAGGAGGCTGGGTCCAGCCCTGTGCTCGCCCTGTTCGCCAGCTTGCTGGTTGCGGCCGCATTCCTGCTGATCTATGTGATCCGGAAATGACGCCGCACAAGCCAGGCGTCGGTCGACCCGGTCGAGGGGAGGGGCACCCGATGTCGGCTCGGTTCTTCAAGGCGGTGCGCGCGGAGCTGGGCGAGGACGCGGTGGACCTCACCGACCACACGCTCGCCGCATACGGGGCCAACCGGCTGCCGGGCGGGGATCGCTGCCCGAGTGGCGTGCTGTTCCCACGGACCGTGCGCGATGTCCAGCTGATCGTCCAACTCGCCAACCAGCACGACGTCACCCTGTGGCCGACCAGCACCGGTCACAACCTCGGATTGGGCGAGTTCTCCCCGGTCCGCGCGGGGCAGGCGGTGGTGCATCTAGGGCGGCAGATGAACCGAATCGTGGAGGTGGACGAGACCACTTCGGCATGCTCTGCGGCCTCGAGGTGGTGCTCGGCAACGGCGAGGTGATCAGCACCGGCGACGCCACGCTGCCGGGCGCGAAGAGTGGCCACATCAACAAGTCGGGTTTCGGTCCGCTGCTCGACGGGCTGTTCAGCCAGTCGAACTACGGCACCCGCGCCGCGATCTGACTGATGCCTCGGCCGCCGGTCATCCGGTCATTCGGGTTCACCTTCCCAGACGAGGACGACCTGGCCGAGATCATCGACCTGGTCCGGCCGCTGAAGATGGCGAACGTCGTCCCGACGCTGATCAAGGTGACCAGCGCACATGGGGGCGTCCGGAAGGGCCACCTACCTGCCGCACGAGCAGGTCGCCGCGAGCCCCGTGCTGGCCATCCACCTGGACACCTTCAGCGGCGAACCCACCGAGGCCGAGTTGGGCCTGCTGGACTGGCGTTTTGGCGGCGGGGCCACCTGGTTCCTACCCGCCACGCCGATGATCGGTGAGGTCGCCGCCGCGCAGCAGCGGGTGTCGCTGGACATCCTCAGCCGCTTCGGGTTCGAGCGGTGCGTGGAGTTCGTCTGCGGCGGGACCCCGGCGTATCGCTCAGCGCGGGCTAGCGCACCGCCACCACGACAAGGTCGTCACCGCACTGCCAGACGGTGGAGACCGTGCTGAAACCGGCTTCGCGCAGCGCGGCCATTTGCTGCTCGAGGGTGAGCTTGCTCCCGCCCGAATGCGCGATCGCCGTGGCGGACCGGGCGTCCACCAGCGGGCCGAGCTCCGGATCGGCGAGCACGGCCTCCCACCAGGCGCCCCACTCCTCGTTGCCGGTCACCCCGGCCCGCTCGGCGCGAGCGTCCCGGACGTGCCTGGCTAGCTCCGAGGCGACCGGGTCGGTGTGCGTCCGGTGGTCGGCGTCGACGAAGACACCGCCGGGACGCAACCGGGCGGCCACGGTGCGATACAGCTCGCGCAGGGCGTCGGGCTGTAGCCAGTGCAGCGCGGTGGACGACACCGCCGCGTCCCACGGCCGCGCCAGCCCCGTGGCGTCCGGCCACCCCGGGTCGGTCAGATCGGCCCGCACCGTGCGCAGCCCCGATTCCGCGCCGAGCCCGAGCAGCAGCGGGTCCGCGTCCACCCCGACGATCTCTATGTCCGGCAGCTCGGCGGCCAGTCGGGTGGACAGCGAGCCGGGACCGCAGCCCAGGTCAACCACGCGAGGCCGCCGGCCCGAGCCGTCCGGCCGGCCCGGTCCCGACGAGCGACCCGGGCCCGACGAACGGCGCAGCGACCAGGCCACGACGTCGGCCACCACGCGGAACCGCTCCTCGCGGTCGGCGATGTAGCGCTCCTGCTGTGCGTCCCAGCGCCGTACCCACCGCTGTTTGACGTCCGACGACATCGCGCTCCTCCATCACTGGTATAAGCTCTTACGACAGTGACGCTAGAAGGGAAACGGGTACCTGGTCAAGTGGAATTCGACAGTCACATCAACGACGTCGTGGTGGCGGCCGTCACGCTTGTCAACGCCGTCACCCCCGGCATGCGGGGCGGTCGGGAGCTATTCACGCCGGTCGGCGCTGAGCTGGCCGCCGCGGTGAACGACACCCTGCGGACCGGCACCCGCTGGGCCATGCACCCGCTGTCCGACGAGGCCGCGCGGCGGATGGCCGGCTGGATGGGCAGGCTGCGCGCGGTAGTCGAGCACGTGGAGCACGGCCGGGTCGACGACGCGTGCATCGAGCTCAACCAGGTGTTGCGCGACTCCCAGGCGGTGCCCACGCTGTCGCGCCACGACGGGGAGCCGTGGCACCTGCATTTCCACCGCCCCGACGCCGACGAGGTGGAGGGCTGGGTGGCGGGCATGGCCACCGGGCTCGCCGTCGTCCTGGGCAATCCGGACATCGAGCGCCTCGGCGTCTGCAATGCCTCGCGCTGCGACCGAATCTACGTGGACACCTCCCGCAACGGCACGCGCCGGTTCTGCTCCACCACCTGCCAGAACCGAGTCAAGGCCGCCGCGTTCCGGGCTCGGCGCAGCGCCGGCGAGTAAAGATGCCGCCCGCCCGCCGAGCCAGGCCGCGCCGTCCGGCTTCGCGCCGGCAGGTCCAGGCCCGGTCCGCTGCCGTCCGACGACCATGGCCTGGTCGGTCGGCAGCGGTTCGATCACCGCGCTGGCCGACATACTGGCCTCAACGTCACCGAACCAAACCGCTGATCCAGAACGCGGAGGGATCATGACCTCGTCCGACGACTCCTCGGTCACCCTGCCGTCCGGGGAGGAGGTACCCGCGATGGGCCAGGGCACCTGGCATTTCGCCGAGCGGCCTGGGCGGCGGGCATCGGAGATCGCGTCGCTGCGCCTGGGACTCGATCTCGGCATGACGGTGATCGATACCGCCGAGATGTACGCCAACGGCGCTTCGGAGACGCTGGTCGGCGAGGCCATCTCGGGCCGCCGGGAGGACGTGTTCCTGGTCAGCAAGGTGCTGCCGCATCACGCGACCCGCCGAGGCACGAAACTGGCCTGCCAGGCGAGCCTGCGCCGCCTGGGCACCGACCACCTCGACCTGTACCTGTTGCACTGGCGCGGGTCGATTCCGCTGGAGGAAACCCTTGCCGGCTTTGCGGACCTGGTCGAGTCGGGGGAGGTGCGGTACTGGGGGGTGAGCAACTTCGATACCGCAGACCTGATCGAACTGCGCCGGCTGTCCGGCGGGGACGGCGTCGCCACCGACCAGATCCTGTACAACCTGGCCCGACGACGCCCCGAGTACACCCTGCTGCCCTGGTGCCGCCTGCACGAGCTACCCATCATGGCCTACTCGCCGATCGAGCAGGGACGCATCCTGGGCAACCCCGCGCTGGCCGAGGTCGCCCTTCGGCACGGCGCCACCCCGGCCCAGGTTGCCCTGGCCTGGGTGCTGCGCTCCGAAGACGTCCTTGCCATCCCAGCCGCGGGCACCCCGGAGCATGTCCGGGAGAACGCCGCCGCCCGCGAGCTGCAGCTGACGATTTCCGACTTCGTCATCCTGGACGCGGCGTTTCCGCCACCACGGCGAGAGGCGCCACTCGAAATGATCTGAACCCGGCGCGCTAGCGCCGGGTCCCGCCTGCTCTTGATCCTTGGCTCGCGGTGTGGGTGCCCAGCAGCGCCCAGTAGTCGTCCGGTAGTTGCACCCTGATGTCGAAGAACTCATCGCCCACGGAGGTGCGCAGGATCGTGAAAACCGCCGGGATCTCCCGCACCGCCCGGTCGATGTCGATGTCGGCACGTTCGGCCACCCGCAGGACAAACTCCCGCGCGGTCAGCCGCGGTTGCGGTGACTCCGCGCCGCGGTGCAGCGGTTGGTGTAGCTGCACGGGGAGCTGGGCGGCGAGGTCGGCCACATCCCCGGGCGCGATCCGCCGCGCCAGGGTCTCCAACACGGCCTCGGTGAGCCGACGGGCTTCCTCGCTGCTGGTGCCGTTGATGCCGGCGATCCGGGCCAGCATCTTCTCGGCCGGGTCGAGCACGGCGCGACCGGCGAGCAGCGGTGCGTACTCACGGGGCAGTTGCGCGGCGACGTCGGCGAACTCGTCATCCCCGATCGCCTGGCGCAGCAGCAGGAAGACCGCCGCGGCACGCCGCTCAGCCGACTCCACGTCACTTCCATCGCGCTGGGCCACCCGGCGGAGGAACTCGGTGACCCCGAATCGCTCCGGCGAGCCGGCGGTGTGCAGGTAGGGCTGCAGCTCGGGGGGCAACCGGCGCAGCACATCGGCGGCCTCGCCGCGGCTGAGGTGCTCGGCCAAGGTGCTCAGCACAGCACCGGTGACCCGCTCGGCGCTGTCCTGGTCGATGCCGGCGAATTGCCCGACGAGCGTGGTGAATCGGTCGGTGTCCATCCGGGCCACGGTGCCTCCTAGCGGCCTGCGAGCGGCCTCCTTGCGGGGCGACCTGACCCACCATGCCCATGTCGTTCGGCCATGGCACCGTCACTGCGCGACCAAATCCACGCCCTTGCCCTGGGCACGACAGCACGAGAGGGTCGCCGGTTTCGCCCCGACCCGGTGGCCACGGGCGGGACTAGGAGGTGATGTCCTTGCGGGCGAAGCGCCAGCCGGCGAGCGCGCTGAACACCGCGCAGTAGGCCAGCGCGGAGAAGACCCCTCGGGTCATGTCACCCCAGTCGATCTGGCTGGCCAGCAGGTCGGACCAGGCCAGGCCGAAGTGCGTGGGCAGGTAGTCGCGCAGGCCCTCCAGCGCGGTGATGGTGTCCAGGATCTGGGACAGGATCGAGGTCAGCACCGCGCCTCCCACCGCGCCCAGCGGGGCGTCCGTGCTTACCGAGAGCAGCAGGGCCAGCCCGGCCACCCAGCTCAGGTGCAGGGTCAGGTAGAGCGCGGCGAGCGCCAGCCGGCCGGCGGCCTGGCCGAAGCTGAGCGACTCACCGGTGGGGCTGACCAGGTCCGACGCGCCGTAGGCCAGCGAGCCGACCAGCAGTGACGCGGCCGGCAGCAGCAGGATCGCGAGCAGCGAGAGCCCGGCCGCGACCAGGGCCTTCTGCCGCAGCAGCCGCATCCGGGGCACCGGGGCGGCCAGCAGGTACCGCAGGCTGGACCAGGAGGCCTCGCTGGCCACGGTGTCGCCGAAGAACAGCGCCACCACCACGACCAGCAGGAAGTTGGAGGAGGCGAACAGCGCGAACACGGCGAAGTTGGGACCGCTGCCCTTGGCCAGGTCGACCAGGGTCAGCGAGGTGCTGGCCGGGCCGGGCCGGGAAAGCTGGAACGCGATCCACAGCAGCAGCGGCAGCAGCACGACCAGGCCCATGGAGATCTGGGTGCGCCGCCTGGCGAGCTGACGGGCCAGCTCGACGCGCAGCCGCAGGGTCCGGCCGGGGCGGTAACCGTGGGCCGCCGGTCCGGTCGCCAGCGTGGTCTCCGGCGCATCCGGCACCGGCGCGCCCGGCACCGGGGCTGAGGCTGTGGCGGTCATGGCGTGGTGTCCTCTCCGACCAGCCGGAGGAATGCGTCCTCCAGCCGGCGCCTCGGGCCGGCGGCCTCCACCGCCACCCCGGCGCGGACCAGTCGACCCACCACCTCCGCCCGGGGCGTCCCGTTCAGGTCGGCGTACACGGCATCCCCGTCCACCTGCACGGCACTCACCCCGGCCAGGTCACTCAGCACCTGGGCGGCCAGCGCCGGATCGTCCACCCGGAAGCTGGCCTGACCACCGCCGGCGGCCAGCTCGGCGACCGAGCCGTCGGCCACCACCGCGCCCCGGTGCATCACCACCACGTGGTCGCAGGTCTGCTCCACCTCGGCGAGCATATGGCTGGACAGCAGCACCGAGCGGCCGTTGCGGGCGTAGTTGCGCAGCACGTCGCGCATGGCGGAGATCTGCGGCGGGTCCAGCCCGTTCGTCGGCTCGTCCAACACCAGCACGTCGGGCAGCCCGAGCATGGCCTGCGCGATCGCCAGCCGCTGCCGCATGCCCTGGCTGTAGGTGCGCACCGCCCGGTCCAGCGCGCTGCCCAGCCCGGCGATCTCCAGCGCCTCCTCGAGCCGCGCGTCCGCCTCCGGGCGGCCGGTGCTGGCCCAGTACAGGCGCAGGTTGGTCGCCCCGGACAGGTGCGGCAGCAGCCCCGGCCCCTCGACGAACGAGCCGACCCTGGACAGCACCTCCGCGCCGGGGCTGACCCGGTGGCCGAACACCCGCATTGCCCCGCCGGTGGGATGGATCAAGCCCATGAGCATGCGCAGCACGGTGGTCTTGCCGGCCCCGTTCGGGCCGAGCAGCCCGAGTACCTGGTTGCGGCGCACGGTGAACGAGACGCCGGCCACCGCGGTGATGCCGCCCGGGTAGGTCTTCCAGAGATCCTCGATGACCAGCGGTGGCGGACCGTCCGTGATGGCGGCGGCGGTGGCGGGGGAGTCCCGAGTGGCGGTTGCCGGAAGCGTGGCGGCGGTGACCTGCGACGCGATCCGGGCTCGGCGGCGGCGCAGCAGCCAGCCGACCAGCCAGGCGATCAGCGCGGCGGCCAGGATCAGCCCGATCCCGACAGCTGGACCGGTCGGCACCGTGTTCGCGGTGACCGAGCGCCCGGGGATCACCGGCACAGCCAGCCCGACCCCGGTGCCACCGGCCAGCCCGACCCCGGTGCCGCCGACCAGTCCGACCCCGGTGCCGCCAACGAGCCCGACCCGCCACACCGCCGGCGCGCTTGCGCCCTGGTACGCCTGGTCGGTGGTGCTCAGCGAGACGGCCAACCGGTGCCCGGCGGCGACCGGCGCGACCACGGCGGGCAGCGTCACGGTCACCTCGGCGGGGCCGCCGCCGGCGGGCAGCGGGATGCGCATCGGGGCCACCGCGCCGCCCAACAGCACCCGCCGCCCATCAGGCGCGATGTCGGTGAGCCCGCCGAACAGCACGGCTTCGTCGGCGGTCGGCTGGCCCGGCACCGGCGCCACGGTGATCCGGATCCGGGACGACCCGGCCAGCAGGGCCTGGCGGGGCAGCGGGTCGGAGGTGAAGCTGGCCGACTGGCCGGGCAGCGCGGAACCGATCGCGGCCAGCCGACCGGCCAGGCTGCCCAGCGCGCCGCCCACCCCGGGCACCGTGGTCAGCGCCGCCGGAGTGCCGCCGGGGGGGTTGACGATCGACTGCGGCTCGCCGCGCAACGCGAGCGTGTCCAGCTGCACCGGTGGGGCGCCGGGCAGCCCGGGATAGCGTTCGGCGGTGACCGTGCGCACCGTCGGCGTGGTGCGCCCGCCCCGCACGCCGCCCTGCACGGCGTAGCTGAGCCCGCCGACGGGCGGCGGCGCGTTGGCGCCGCTGGCGGCCGCACCGGCGAGCGACCCGCCGGGTGCACTCGGCTCCAGCAGGTACCTGTCGAACCACGCGCCGACCCGGGCGCGGACCGTGGGCCCCGGCGCGCCGCCGTCGTGCCCGCCGGAGTACCAGATGACCGAGACCGTGCCACCTCCGGCGGCGATCTCCCTCGCGGTCGCATCGGCCTGATCCAGCCCGAAGAGGGTGTCCGTCTCGCCCTGGATGAGCAGGGTGGGCGCGGTGATCCTGCCCGCCACGCTGGCCGGCGAGGAACGGAGCAGCAGCTCGATGGTGGCCGCGCTGGCCCGGCCGGTGGTGGCCGCGTCGGCGTAGGCCTGGCAGACGGCCGGCACGAACCGCCCGCAGCTGGTCGCCGAGCCAGGAGCGTTCGGCCCGGTGCCGGGCGGTGCGGTGCCGGGCGGTGGTGCGGTGCCGGGCAGTGCGGTGCCGGATGCGGTGCCGGACGGCGGCAGGGCGGCGGAATCCGCCGGTGTGTCCGCCGTCCCCGAGGCCGGGTCGGACGTTGTGCCGGCGGTCGAGCCGGACAAGTCGCCGTTCGCACCGGAAGCGCCGCCGCTCGCACCGGAGGAGGACGAGGAGGACGAGGACGGCACCTGCACGTCCGATGACGCGGGGGTGTCGTCCGCCGGTGCGCTCGCGCCAGCCTGTGCGGGAGCGCCGGCCCGTCCCCGGGTGTTGCTCAACCCGGCCGAGAAGAAGATGCCCGCCCAGCCCCGCTTGAACACCCCGTCCGGGCCGAAGGCGGTGCGCGCCGGGGTGTTCTCCGGCGGCGGGGTGGAGCTGGCCGCGTTCGGGAACAGGGCCTGTCCCAGGTCGTTCCAGGTGATCGCCGGCGCGATCGCGTCCACCCGGTGGTCGTATCCGGCCAGCAGCAGCGCCAGCGCGCCGCCGTACGACCCGCCGGTCACCCCGGCCCTCGGGTCGCCGGGTGCGTCCAGCCGGACCTCCGGTCGGGTGGCCAGGTAGTCGATCAACCGGGAGGCGTCCGCGACCTCGTAGTCGGGGGAGTTCAGCGCGATCTGCCCGGTGCTGCGGCCGAACCCGCGCGCCGACCAGGCCAGCGCGACGAACCCCCGGTTGGCCAGGTCGCGCGCGTCGGCGTCCACCGAGGCCTTGCTGCCGCCGAATCCGTGTGCCACCAGCACCGCCGGCGCTGGCATGCGCAACGGCAGGTACAACGTGGTATCCAGCGAGACAGTGCCGGGTGTGCCCGCCCCGGCCGGCACGCTGAGCTGGAACTCCTCGGTGCGTACCGGGCCGGGGCCGGTCCGGAAGGCGCCGACCAGCACGGCGACCGCGGCCAGCACGACGAGCGCGAGCACGAGGGCGACGACCCGGCGGCGGGTGACTCGGAACCGGGGCGTCACGAGGGGCACCACCCGAAACTATGTGAACAGCGGCCGAGGTTGGCCCCCGCGCCCGGATTCCTCGGCAATTCTCAGGAAATGGTGACCTGCGCGGAGGTCAGATCTCCACCCCGTGCTGGACCTTCGGGTCGCCGGCGAAGTACGGCCCGATCAACTCCCGCCAGCGGACGTAACTCGGCGACTTCCGGAATCCCTCGGTGTGCGCCTCCAGCGTGTCCCACTCGATGAGCAGCACGAACACCGACGGGGACTCGATGCCCCGGACCATGCGCGCGGACTGGAACCCCTTCACCGCCTCGGCCAGCGGAAGGGCTTCCTTGTACGCGGCGGCGAAGTCATCCTCGCGGCCGGGCTGGATGGCGAACTCGGCGATTTCCAAGACCATCCACCCATCATGCCCCCTGTCTCGAGATCCGCGACTCGGTGCGTCGAGAGCCCGACTCGGTGTACTGCGATCACCGACTCGGTGTGCTGGGAGCGCCAACTCGGTGTGCTGGGAGCGCCAACTCGCGGAATAGTCGGTGGGTTTACTCACGTCTGGGTGCCCTGGCTGGCGTTCAAGCGGCGGTTTAGGACATGCTTTCCATGCCTAGGGGAGTATCCCTTCAGCGATGGCATCGTCAGCACGGCGGCAGAGCGCCCGGTGCCATCGGCCAGCGAAAGCTGGCGGGAGAGACTTCGGTCCATGACCGTTGCTCTCATCCGGAGGCATACGCATGAACGTTCCCACCTGGCTGTGGTTCGCCACAGTCGGAGCCTTGCTCGCGGTGATCCTGGTTGACCTGTTCGTGGTCGACAACCACCCGCACAAGGTCAAGCTGTCCGAAGCGGCCCGGTGGGTGATCTTTTACCTGGCCCTGGCGGTGGCCTTCGGCATCGGTGTCTGGCTGTTCGCCGGCGGCACCTACGCCGGCGAGTTCTTCGCCGGCTACCTCACCGAATACTCCCTGTCGGTGGACAACCTGTTCATTTTCGTGATCATCATGACCGCGTTCCGGGTGCCGGAGGAACACCAGCACCGGGTGCTGCTGGTCGGCGTGGTGATCGCGCTGGTCATGCGCGGGATCTTCATCGCCCTCGGCGCGGCCGCGATCTCCGCGTTCAGCTGGGTGTTCTACCTGTTCGCCGTGGTGCTGCTGGTGACTGCCTACCGGCTGGTGCGCGAGCACAGCGACTCGGAGAAGGAGTACAAGGAGAACCGCGCGCTGAAACTGCTGCGTCGGGTACTGCCGGTCACCGACGAGTACCACGGGTCGCACACGGTGGTCCGCATCGACGGCAAGCGCTGGGTCACCCCGATGTTGATCGTGATGATCGCCATCGGCAGCACCGACCTGCTGTTCGCGCTGGACTCCATTCCGGCGATCTTCGGGCTGACCCAGGAGCCGTTCCTGGTGTTCACCGCTAACGCCTTCGCGCTGATGGGCCTGCGGCAGCTGTACTTCTTGCTGGGCGGGCTGCTCAGCAGGTTGGTGTACCTCTCCTACGGTCTGTCGATCATCCTCGCCTTCATCGGCGTCAAGCTGGTGCTGGAGGCGCTGCACACCAACGACCTGCCGTTCATCAACGGCGGCGACCCGGTGCCGGTGCCCGATGTGGGCATCGCGGTGTCGCTGGGGGTGATTGTTGGCGTGCTGGTGATCACCACCGTGGCCAGCCTGATGAAATCCAAAAGGGACGAGCGAGCAGCGGTGAACGGCGCCACCGCCCCGGCCGGTCAGTAGGCGGACAGCACGGGCGGGCGCGCACACTCCTAGGGTGTCCTCGCTCCAGCGCCCCGTCCAGTCCGACGCGGCGCTGGAGTACCAACCGGATCCGCGCCGGTGGCGGGCCCTGTGGGTGACGCTGACCGCCGGTTTCATGGGCCTGCTCGACGTCAGCATCGTGGCGGTGGCGCTGCCCTCGATCGAAAGATCACTGGGCGCCTCCACCTCCGGGGTGCAGTGGGTGGTGTCCGGCTACTCGCTGGCGTTCGGGCTGGCGCTGGTGCCGGCGGGTCGGCTGGGCGACGCGTGGGGCCGGCGACGGATGTTCCTCATCTCGCTCGCCGGGTTCGTGCTGACCAGCGCGATGTGCGGGGCCGCGCCCTCGCTGTTCCTGCTGATCGTGGCGCGGCTGGTGCAAGGATTCGCCGCCGGCATGCTGAACCCGCAGAACTCGGGGTTGATCCAGGACCTGTTCGGGGGCGTGGAACGGGGCCGGGCGTTCGGCATGTACGGGGCGGCAGTGGGGCTGTCCACCGCGGTCGGCCCGATCGTCGGCGGGGTGATCCTCGCGGTGTTCGGCGGCCCGGACGGCTGGCGCTGGATCTTCTACGTGAACGTGCCGATCGGCCTGGTGGCGCTCGCCCTGGCGCCCCGGTTTCTGCCCGGCCGGCGCCCGGACCAGGCCGCGGACCCCACCCCGATGCGCCGGCGGCTTGACCCGGTCGGCACCGCGCTGCTCGGCGCCGGGGTGCTGGCGTTGATGTTGCCGCTGCTCGAGTACGACCACATCCGCGAGCTGTGGTGGCTGGCTGTGCTGGGCGCGGCGACGCTGGTGGGCTTCGCGCGCTGGGAGTCGCGGGTGGCCCGGATCGGGCATCGGGCGCCGCTGCTGGACCCTCGGCTGCTCATCAGCACTCCCGGGTACGCCTCGGGGGCTGGGCTCGGGCTTGCCTACTTCGTCGGGTTCAGCGGGATCTTCATCGTGCTCGCGCTTTACTACCAGCTCGGGCTGGGTTACTCCCCGCTGGACTCCGGGCTCGCGGTAACCGCGTTCGCGGTGGGCTCGGCGATCGCCGCGTTAGCGGCCGGCGTGGTCGTGGTGCGCTGGGGCCGGCGGCTGACCGTGATCGGGCTGTGCCTGGTGGTGATCGGCCTGGTGATCACGGCCGTCGTGCTGCGTAGCCACACCGGCACGACTGCCGCGCTGCTCGCCGCTGGGCCACTGCTGCTGGCCGGTATCGGGAGCGGCATGGTGATCTCGCCGAACATCACGCTCACCCTCGGCGAGGTCCCGGTGCGGATGGCCGGCGCAGCCGGCGGGGCATTGCAGACCGGCCAGCGGGTCGGCTCCGCCGTCGGCACCGCGCTGCTGCCCGGGGTCTACTACACCGCGTTGGGCGTCACCGGCCACCGGCCAGGATCGGCCGTCTTCGCCGCGCTACTGTGCGCCGTGGGTTTCGTGCTGGCCGCGCTGGTCATCGCGGTGGTCGACCTGATTCGGACCGGCGACCGAGTCCGGGGGGCGACGCTCCGACCGGCACCCGAGGCGCTCGGTGACTGAGCACCAGGTCGCGGCGGCCCATCTCGGCGATCACGCCGAGGAATTCCGCCTCCTCGTGTGAGCGTTGCCGGGACCGGGCGGCTAACAGCACCGGTAAATCCCCACTGGCCAGCAGGTCACATCGATCCGGGCCAGGGCAGCGGCCAACTCCGGACCGGGCGCCATCGCCGCCAAGTCGTCGGAAACCCGCTGCACCAACACGCTCAGGAAACTAGCCGGCCACCCCGACAAACCCGGCTAGCTGGTCCGCTCCAGGTGGTGCAGCACCACGTCGTGCAGCTCGCCGGCGTCGATCAGCGCGGTCATCCAGGTGTGCGTGGGCTGGCGCCGGCGGTCGGTGGGGGAGCCGGGATTGAGCAGCCGCAGTCCAGAGCTCGCCACCGAGTCCCACGGGATGTGGCTGTGCCCGAACACCAGCACGTCGGTGTCCGGGAACCGGGCGGCGCAGCGCCGCTCCCGCCCGGCCGCCGCCCCGGTCTCATGCACTACCGCCAGGCGTACGCCGTCCAGCTCGGCGGTCGCCACCTCGGGCAGCCGAGCGCGCAGCGCGGCGCCATCGTTGTTGCCCACCACGCCGATCAGCCGCCGGGCCCGGGCCGCCAGCTCGTCAAGCAGGTCCACACCCACCCAGTCGCCGGCGTGCACCACCACATCGACGGCGTCCACCTCGCGCCACAGCGGCTCGGGGATCCGGCGGCCCCGGCCGGGAATGTGCGTATCGGAGATCAGCAGTAGCCGCACAGAGCCATCGTGCGTCATGCCCCGACGCCGTGCAGCAGCCGGGTCATCGCGGTGCCGCAGAGCGCCCGGAACTCCGGGTCGGACAACCCCAGCCGCCCCGCGTGGTGCATCGAGATCAGCCCATGCATCAGCGCGACGATGCTCAGCGCCACCTCGGAGACATCGTCCGGCTCGAAAACGCCGCGGTGCATGCCCTCGTCCACCGCGGCCACCACAGAGCTCAGCACCGGGGACTCATCGGTGCGGAAGTCCACGTCGCCGCTGTGGTTGCCCTGCCCGGAGGGGACGGCGTAGAGCAGCGCGTAGAGACGAGGCTGCTCCAGCGCGAAGTCCAGCAATGCGTTCAGGGACCGCCGCAGCTCGGCCCTCGGGTTGTCCTGGCGGGCGCGCTGGCCCCACCGCTGGCTGAGCTGGCCCCAACCGCGCTCGGCCACCGCGCGCAGCAACGCCTCCCGGTTCGGGAAGTGCCGGTAAATGGCCATCGGGGTGATCCCCACCGCCGCGGCCACCCGGCGCATGCTCACCGCGTCTTCGCCTTCCGCGCCCAGGATGGCGCTGGCCTCGGCCGCGATGCGATCCGCCGTGCCGGGGGCCATATGGCTCACCGTAGAGCACCGTGCGGACGCGCTGACCGCCCCCAGGTGTACGCCGTACACCGCCATGTGGGGGTAGCCGCAGCCGATGCGGCTGCGCCGTCGGTAACAACGGGACACGCCAGGGCGATGGTCTAGGCACAGCACCAGCCAGCGGAAGGCCGACTCCGATGACCACGCCGCCGCCCACCGGCTCGCGTCACGCGGCCGCCTCGCGCAGGTTTGCGCGTGGGACGGGCCGGTCGCGAGCGGGCCGGATCCGGTTGCGCACCCCGGGACTTATCGTCGGGCTGGTGATCCTCGGACTGGCCGGCGCGGGCGTCGCGGCGGCCAACGTGGCCGGTCAGCCGTCCACCGTGATCATCGAGAGTGCTCCGGTCAGCAAGCGGCCAGCCTTCGAAACCTCCTCGGTCGCCGAGCAATCGGTCCCTCGACACTCCGAGCCGGCCCCGCCGCCGGCGACCAGTGCGCATGTGCGGTACGAGCTCCTCGGACCGCCGTTGGCCGGGTTCGTGGCGTTCAGCGCCGCCCGCCCCGGCCTGGTCGAGCCGAGGTCGCCGGTGCAGCTGCCCTGGCGTACCGAGTTCGACGCGTCCCAAGGCTTCATCCCCACCATCACCGCGCAGAACGCCGGGGAGGGCGCGATCAGCTGCCGAATCACCGTGGACGGCGCCGTGGTGTCCGACGTGACCAGCGACGGCGAGTACGCCGTGGCCACCTGCACCGGCAACGTCATCGCCGGCGACTGACTGGCCCTATGAGCGCCCTGAACAACGCATGCTCTGCTGCGCGGTGCCCCCTAGGCTCGGGCGTGAGGCTCGAGCGGGAGGTGCCATGACCGGCAACAGGTTGCGACGGGTGTGGGACACGCGTCCCGCGCTGGGGGCGTGGTGCTGGATCCCCGCCCCCGCCGTGGTCGAGCAGCTGGTGTGGGGCGGCTTCGACTTCATCCTGTTCGACTGCCAGCACGGCGAGTTCGGCGTGGGCGATCTGGAGCCGCTGCTCCGCGTCACGACGAATACCGAGGTCACCCCGGTGGTGCGGGTGCCCACGAACGACTACTACGCGATCGGCCACGCGCTGGACGCCGGCGCCGAGGTGGTCGTGGTGCCCATGGTGGAGACCAAGGCGGACGCCGAGCGAGCGGCGGCGGCCACCCGGTTCTTCCCGACCGGGACGCGCAGCTACGCCGGAACCCGCTCGACCCGCGTGCTCGGTACCGACCCTGAGCAGGTCAACCGGGAGGTGGCCTGCCTGGCCATGGTGGAGACCGCCACCGGCCTGGCCAACGTGGCCGAGATCGCCGGCACCGAGGGGATCGACGGGATCTTCATCGGGCCGGCGGACCTGGCCATCACCCTGGGCCTGCCACCTGGACCGCCGCCGTACGCCACCGAGGTGGAGCGGGCCATCGACCAGGTAGTCGCCGCCTGTGTCTCCGCCGGCGTGGTGCCCGGGCTGGCCGCGGGCAGTGATTACGCTGCTAGAGGGCTGCGCTTCCTCACCGTGACCGGCGACCGAGCTCTGCTGCAGCGCGGCCGGTCCGAGCTGGAGAAGGCGCGCGCCGCGCTCGGTTAGCCCTGGACTGAAGGGTGGGACGTTGCTGATCATTTTCGGGACTCGCCGCTACATCGAGCAACTCGCGATGCTCACCCTGAGTTGCGGGCACTGCGGTTCGCGCAGCGCGCACCCGCTGCGCCGGGTGCTGACCAAGTTCACGCTGTTCTTCATTCCGTTGTTCGTGGTGCGCTCCGAGTACTCGGTGCAGTGCACCTACTGCGGCGTCGCCTCCCGGCTGAGTAAGCAACAGGCCGGTGAGCTGGCCGGCGAGCGCGCGTTATGACGGGTCGGCGATCGCCGCGGCTGGCGCACCGGCCCCCGGGGGGCCCGCCGTACCGCGTGCCTCCTCGACACCTCTGACCGCCAACCGGTCCGCGCGTTCGTTTTCCGGATGCCCGGCGTGGCCCTTCACCCATTCCCATTGCACCCGGTGCGGCCGGGCGGCCTGGTCCAGGCGTTGCCAGAGGTCGGCGTTCTTCACCGGCGCCTTCTCCCGGGTCTGCCAGCCGTTGCTCTTCCAGCGCGGCAGCCACTGGGTAACGCCGTTGCGCACGTAGGTACTGTCGGTGTAGATGCACACCGCCGAGGGCCGGGTCAAACTCTCCAGCGCTCGGATGGGCGCCATCAGCTCCATCCGATTGTTGGTCGTCGTGCCCGGCTCGCCGCCGTACAGCTCCTTCTCGTGGCGGCCGTACCGCAGCACCGCGCCCCAGCCACCCGGTCCGGGATTTCCGCTGCACGCGCCGTCGGTGTACACCTCCACCGTCCGCTCGGGTTCCTGGTCCGCCACGCCGAAGAACATACCGATTCCCGGTTCGAACCTCCGTTCACCTCTCGACGATGGAGATCAATAACGTGCTGGTTCGACTCGTCCAGGTGCTCGCGTTGCTGTCCACCGGACTGCTGGCGGGCGCGTTCGGCTACGGCGCGGTCAATGTCGCACCGACCTTCGCGGCTGTGCCGCTCGACGTCCGGCTGGTCTTTCACGCCGAACTCATGAAGATGAACGGTCCGGTCATTCAGACCGCGATGGCGGTGTCGACGTTCGGGTCACTGCTGCTGGCCAGCTTGACCCGCGGTCTGCCTCGCCTGCTCGCCGCCACCGCCGGTGCGCTGACCCTGACCTCGTTTCTGGTCACGCGATTCGGCAACGTCCCGATCAATGGGCAGATCAAGGTATGGGCGGTGACCTCGGCTCCGCCGGGCTACACCGCCCTGCTGCGGCAATGGGAGACGTTCAACATCATCCGCACGTGCACCGCGGTCGCGGCGTTCGTCCTTCTGCTGGTGATCGTCTTCCAGCAAGCTCGACGGCCCGCGGCGGGAGCACCACTGGAACGGGCACCCAGCCTGGGTTAGGCACTCACCAACCGCGGCTGCGCCACTCCGGGATGGCCGGGCGTTCCTTGCCGAGCGTCGAGTCGTCGCCGTGCCCCGGGTAGAACCAGGTCTCGTCCGGCAGCGGGCCGAAGATCCGCTCCTCCAGGTCGTTCAGCAGCGAGGTGTTGTCTTCCGGCTTCCAGGTCTTGCCGGGGCCGCCGGGGAACAGTGAGTCGCCGGTGAACAGGTGCGGGCGGTCCTCCGCCCGGTAGAGCAGCGCGATCGATCCGGGGGTGTGCCCACGCAGGTGGATCACCTCCAGCTCGACGTCGCCGACCCGCACCGTGTCGCCGTGGTCGACCAGGGTGTCCATCGGAATGGGCAGCTCGGGGGCGTCGGCGGGGTGCGCGATGGTGGTCGGCTCGCACATGCCGGCGACCGCGCCGAGGGCCTGCCAGTGGTCCGGGTGGCGGTGGGTGGTCACCACGGTGCGCAGCTGCGGACGGCTGGCTCCGTGGCCGATGACGTCCATCAGCCGGTCCGGCTCGGCGGCCGCGTCGACCAGCAGGGCGTCCCCGGTGGCCCGGCAGACCAGCAGGTAGGCGTTGTTGTCGTACTCGCCGACGGACACCTTGGTGATCGTCAGCGCGTCCAGGGTGCGGCGGGTTGCGGCACCGCCGGGGTCGGTGTGACCTGTGTATTCATCCAGCACGTCCACACCGAAGACCCTAGCGGCTCGCGGTCGCCCGAGCAGCGGTGAACCAGCGCTGAACTACTGCGGGATCGGCGTCTCGTGCAGGTGCCGCCAGCGCAGCCCGTGCGGGGCTTTCCGCTCGACCTGCAGCAGCGCGGTCACCCGCCGCGACGAGGTGTGCCCGTGCTGCACGTGCGTCTCCAGGAACCCGACCAGCACGGCGTCGGCCAGTTCGGCGGCCACCGTGACGTCGCTGATCAGGATGCGCAGGCCCGGCTGGCTGTTCGCCGCGCCGGCCAGCCCGTCCAGCACCGCCTGCCGGCCCAGCACGTGTCCGTCCACGGTGACCATGGAGAAGTCGGCGGTGTGCGCCGCGCGCAGCGCGTCCAGCACGGCGGGCTGGGCCGACGACCCGATCCAGGTGGCCAGAAGCTGGTGTTGTTGCTCGACCTCGGCAACCAGGTGCTCGTCCATGGCCAGGGAGACTACGACGGCGCGAGATTCTTCAGTTCCCTGACGGGGTTCACCCAAAAGGTTGACAGAGAGAATCCTGAGCCGACACGATCCAGTCCCACTCGACGGCTCAGGCAGCACGTGCGACGAGGAGCGGCGACATGGCTGAACTGCCCGCGTTCACCCGGCGGCGGCTGCTCCTCCTGGTCGGCACGGCCGGTGCCGCCGCGGCGCTGCCCGGGTTGGCGGCCTGCGGAAGCAGCGTGGGCGGCGGATCCGCCGGGGCGGGCGCGGCCAAGGCGGTCAAGGTTGGCCTGGTAGTGCCTCGGTCCGGGGTGTACGCCGCGCTCGGCACCGACATGCAGCGGGGCTGGGAGCTGTGGCTGGCGGGCAACGGCGGCAAGTTCGGCGACTACGCGGTGACTACGGTGGTGGCCGACGAGGGCGAGACCCCGCAGACCGGGGTGCCGGCGGTGCAGAAGGTGCTGCAGAGCGACGGCGTGGACGTGGTGGTCGGCCTGGTCAACTCCGCGACGGCGCTCGGCGTCCGGGACACCGTCGCCGAGTCGAAGAAGATCCTCATCGTGGCCAACGCCGGCGCCGGGGACATCACCGGCAAGGCGCGCAGCCCGTACATCTGGCGGTCCTCCTTCACCAACGCGCAGGTCTCCTCGGCGATGGGCGCGCACCTGGCGCAGTCCGGGTTCAAGGATGGCGTCTACGCCATCGCGCCGGATTACGCGGCGGGCACCGAGGTCATCGCCGGGTTCACCAAGGCCTTCGAGGCGGGCGGCGGCAAGGTGGTAGGCCAGGCCAAGACGCCGTTCGGCAAGACGTCGGACTACCAGCCGTTCCTGTCCGGCATCCAGAGCTCCGGGGCGAAGGCCACGTTCTGCTTCTTCTCCGGCTCGGAGGCGATCACCTTCGTCCGCCAGTACGCGCAGTTCGGGCTGGCGACGAGCATCCCGCTGTACGGATCGGGGTTCCTCACCGAGGGCAACGTGCTGTCGCAGCAGGCCGACGCTGCCCTCGGCGTGCAGACCACGCTGCACTACAGCGACCAGCTGGACAACCCGGCCAACAAGGACTTCGTGGCCAAGTACACCGCCAAGTACGAGGAGTCGCCGAGCTGCTTCTCCGTGCAGACCTGGGATGCCGCCAACGTGCTCAACCGGGCGCTCCGCTCGGCCACGGCGGTGGACGGGGACACGATCTCGGCCGCGCTCGGCGGCGTCGGCACCGTCGAGGACAGCCCGCGCGGGCCGTGGAGGTTCGAGGGGCAGACCCCGCGGCAGACCATCTACCTGCGCCGGGTGGACCGGACCGGCGGCAAGCTGGTCAACGGCGTGGTCCAGGACCTCGGCCAGCAGAGCCAGCCCGCCTGACATGCCGGTGTGGCTCGAGGCCAACCTGGTCAGCGTACTGAACGGGTTCGCGATCGGGTTCCTGCTGTTCATCCTCGCGGTCGGGTTGTCACTGGTCTTCGGCATGATGGACGTGCTGAACCTGGCGCACGGGGCGCTGTTCCTGGGCGGGGCCTACCTGGGCGCCAGCTTTGCCGGGGGCGGGTCCAGCTGGTCCGGGTTCCTCGGTGCGCTGGCGATCGCGGCGGTAGCCGGGTTGTCCGCCGGCGGAGTGTTGTCGCTGATGACCGAGCCGCTGCGTAGACGCTCGCACCTGGACCAGGCCCTGCTCACCCTCGGGGTGGCGCTGGTCGTGGCCGAGCTACTGATCATCGTGTTCGGGGACGACCCACTCGCGGTCGCCGCACCGCCGGGCCTGGACGGTTCGGTGGATGTGCTCGGCGCGGCCTACCCGAGCTACCGGCTGGCCCTGATCGGGATCGGCGCGCTGCTGGCGCTGGCGGTGTACCTGGTGGTGGACCGGACCAGGATCGGCGCGCTGGTCCGGGCCACCGTGGCGGACCGCGAGATGGTCGCCACGATCGGCGTGGACAACCGGCTGGTGAAGGCGGCGGTGTTCGGGGTCGGCTCATTGCTGGCGACGACGGCCGGGGTGCTCGGCGGGCCGATCTACGGCGCCCGCCCCGGGCTGGACTCGACGGTGCTGATCCTGGCCCTGGTGGTGGTGGTGATCGGCGGGCTCGGCTCGGTGCGCGGCGCACTTGTCGGCGCGTTGATCATCGGCCAGATCGAGTCGTTGGGCCGGGCCCTGCTGCCCGACCTCGCCTCGTTCATCCTGTTCGGCGCGCTGGCCCTGGTGCTGGTGTTGCGGCCACGTGGGCTGTTCGGCGGACCGGCGGCGGTGCCCAGGTGACGGCGCCCGGGCGGGCCGACACAACGGGGGTCGACACAGCGGGGATAGCCCGGTGACCGCGCGGGTGGTGGACGGACCGGCCGTGCCCGGGGGCTCGAAATCCGGGGCCGCCGAGCCGCCGCGCCGACCCACGCCCCGGACCTGGATCGCCGCGGTCGCGGTGTTGGGCCTGCTCGCCGCCGCGCCGCTGTTCCTGGCCCCGTTCGCGACCACCACGCTGACCAGGGTGCTGGTGTTCGCGCTGTTCGCGGTCAGCCTGGACCTGCTGGTCGGGGTGACCGGCCTGCCGTCCCTCGGGCACGCCGCCTACTTCGGTACCGGGGCGTACGCCGCTGGCTGGGTGTCGATCAACCTGACGTCCGCGATCCCGGTCCCGCTGCTGGTCGGAGCGGTGTTCGGGGCGTTGGCCGCGGCGCTCACCGGGTGGATCACGGTACGCACCCACGGGGTGTTCTTCCTGATGCTCACGCTGGCCATCGGCGAGCTCGTGCAACAGGTCGCGGACACCTGGGAGACGCTGACCGGCGGGGCCAACGGGCTGACCGGGATCCCGGCCACTCGGCTCGCCGGCCAGCCGCTGGTCAACGCGGGGTACGTGTACTGGTACGTGCTGGCCGCGTTCCTGCTGGGCTTCGCGCTGCTGTGGCTGCTGTCCCGTTCGGCTTTCGGGGAGGCGCTGCGGGGCATCCGGGACAACGAGCCCAGGATGCGGGCGCTGGGCTACCCGACGTCGCTCTACAAGTACGCCGCCTTTGTCGTCGCCGGCGCCGGGGCCGGCCTGGCCGGCGCACTGCTGGCCGCCCAGGTCCGCCTGGTGACCCCGGCCGACCTCGGCTTCGCCACCGCCGCGTTCGCGCTGCTGGCCGTGATCATCGGCGGGGCCGGCTCGCTCTGGGGAGCCTGCCTCGGCGCGGCGCTGGTGATCGTCATCCGGGACGCGCTCGGGCCCAGCCTGGACGGGCACGGCACGCTGCTGCTCGGCGTGGTGTTCGTGCTGGTGGTCTACCTGCTGCCGCGCGGCGCGGCCGGCCTGCGCCTGTCCCGGCTGTGGCGGCGGGGGAGCGGGCGGTGAACGAGCCGGTGACCGCGGTACTGCGCTGCGCCGGGGTGCGCCGCTCCTTCGGTGCGCTCAAGGCGGTCGACGGGGTGGACCTGACCGTCGCGGCGGGCGCCCGGCACGCCCTGATCGGGCCCAACGGCGCCGGCAAGTCGACGCTGTTCAAGCTGGTCACCGGGGTGCTGCGGACCCATGCCGGGACAGTCGAGCTGGCCGGGCGGGACGTCACCGGGCTGTCCGAGGTACGGCGCTGCCGACTCGGGATGAGCCAGACGCTGCAGCACGCCAGCCTGTTCGCCTCGATGAACGCCGTACAGACCGTCGCGCTGGCGGTGCGCCGGCACGGGGTGGACGGCACCGGCGGGCGGCGGATCTCGCCGTTTCCGCACCGCGAGCCGGAGGTGTACCACCGCGCCGAGCAGTTGTTGGCCGACGTGGGGCTGGCCGGCCGGGGCGGGGTGCTGGTGCCGTCGCTCTCGCACGGCGAGCGCAAGCAGCTGGAGGTCGCGCTGGCGCTGGCCTGCCGCCCCACCCTGCTGCTGCTCGACGAGCCTGCGGCCGGGATGTCACCGGCGGAGAGCGCCCGGCTGGTCGGGCTGCTCGCCGGGCTGCCCCCGGAGATCACCGTGCTGTTCGTCGAGCACGACCTGGACCTGGTCTTCGAGCTGGCCGACGCGGTCACCGTGCTGCACCTGGGTCGGGTGCTGCTGTCCGGCTCGCCGGAGCAGATCCGGGCCAGCGACGAGGTCGGGGAGGCCTATCTGGGCTCCGGGCGCACGGAGCTGTTCCTGTCATGAGCTTCCTCGAAGTGCGCGAGCTGGTCTCCGGCTACGACCGGAGCACCGTGCTGGGCGGGGTCGACCTCGAGTTGGACAGCGGCGGTGCGCTCGGGCTCCTCGGCCGCAACGGGGTCGGCAAGTCCACCCTGGTCATGACGCTGATGGGGTTGGTGCCGGTGACCTCGGGCTCGGTGCTGCTGGACGGCGTCGAGCTGGCCGGCCGCAGGCCGGACGTGATCGCCAAGGCCGGCGTCGCGCTGGTGCCGCAGGGGCGCCGAGTGTGGGCCACGCTGACCGTGGCCGAGCATCTGTCACTGGCCACCGGCCGCCGGGCGGGCACCTGGACGGTGTCCGCGGTGCTGGAGCTGCTGCCCAGGCTGGCCGAGCGGCGCCGGCACTACGCCGGCCAGCTTTCCGGCGGAGAGCAGCAGATGCTCGCGGTGGCCAGGGCGTTGTTGACCAATCCGAGGCTGGTGCTGCTGGACGAGCCGTCCGACGGGTTAGCCCCGGCGATCGTCGAGCAGCTGATCGGGGTGATCGGGGTGATGCGCGCCGAGGGCGTGGCGGTGCTGCTGGTCGAGCAGGACCTGCACCTGGCGTTTTCGGTCAGCGACCAGATCGCGGTGATGGAGAAGGGCCGCATCGTGCACCGGGCGCCCACCGGGGAGTTCCGGCGGGACCCGGCGACCGCGCACCGGCTGCTCGGCGTTGGGTGAATTGTCGACAGTATGCACACCGCGCTCGGGCGGGTCATAGCGGCCGCCGGTCTCGATTTGGCCACGGTCAGGCTCGGTCCGACTCGGGCCGGCGGCGGCGTCGGAGGGGAAGCGGTACCAGGGCGGTGGGGACGGGCCGCCAACTGGCGACTCCGCCTGAACCAGCCGCCCAAGATCCGGGTCTGGGCGGCGGATCCGCGCATCGTAGGTGGTCAGACCCGGTTTTGTGGCTGAGATCGTGCTCAGGATCTCAGAATTCCGGGGTGCGACGTCTGGGTCAATCCTTGCGCTGACCTGCAACTAGGTCTGGACATCACATGCTGAGAAGAGTACTAACTCCCCATACGGTATGCAGTATGGGAATCCCTGATCGCCCGTTCTGGCGCTTCGAGAGGAGCTGACGATCGCATGACGCGGACTCTCCCGAGCGTGCCACTGGAACGGCTCCACGGTTCGTAACCTCCAGCGAATCTCGGGCGTCCAACTGGCCGCCGAAAGGAACTACCGCCGCACTCTCCACCGCACTCATTTCCGTCAAGGGAGACGTCCGCGTGACTGTCACAGAACAGCCATACCGCGAGGTTGTCGACGCCAACGGTCGGATGTATCGGATCGGTGAATCCGATATCGACATCATGGGCTACAAGCGCAAGTGGATGGTCATCCTGCCGTGGGTCGGCATGATGGGCATCAGCTCGGCCGAGTACGCGTTCGCATCGGCCGAGGAGACCCTGCACACCGCACACAGCTGGAACAGCCTGCACATCTTCTGGATGCTCGGCGTGTGGGTGTTCTTCCAGGCGGCGGTGGCCTTCCCCGCCGGAAAGCTCAGAGAAAGCGGCAAGCTGCCAGCCCGCTGGGCGATGATGCTCGGCGCGCTCGGCACGCTGCTCGGTTATCTCTCCCTCGCGTTCGCACCACATGTGGTCGTCGCGTACATCGGGTTCGGCATGTTCAGCGGCATGGGCGCCGGCATGGTCTACGCGACCTGCGTGAACATGGTCGGAAAGTGGTACCCGGAACGTAAGGGCGGCAAGACCGGCTTCGTCAACGGTGGCTTCGCCTACGGTTCCGTCCCGTTCGTGTTCCTCTTCACCCAGTACATGGACCTGACGAACTTCCGCTGGGTGCTGGTCGGGGTCGGCTTGTTCCTGGCCGCGACGGTGGCCGTGGCCGGCTACTTCTTCAAGGACCCGCCGAAGAACTGGTGGCCCGCCGAGGTCGACCCGCTGCGGGAGCCGGACGACCCCCGCGCGGCGCGCGCGCTGAAGATGAACCCGCCCGCCGTGCGGCAGTACACCCCTAAGGAAGCCTGGCAGACCGGGCGGGTCGCGCTGATGTGGTTCTGCCTGCTGTGCACCTCAGGCGTCAACATCTTCGGCATCGCCTTCCAGGTGGACATCGGCGAGGAGGCCGGGTTCGCCGGCGGGATCGTGGCCACGGCAATGTCGCTCAAGGCCATCGTCAACGGCACCGGGCGCGGGGTGATCGGCTGGCTGTCTGACCGCTATGGACGCAAGCGTTGCCTGATCTTCGTCTGTATCGTCCTCGGCCTGTCGCAGTACGGCATTCTGTGGGCGGCCAACGAGAAGATGCTCGCGATGTTCCTGCTGTTCTCCAGCATCTCCGGGTTCGGCGGTGGCGCGATCTTCCCGATGTTCGCGGCCATGACCGCCGACTACTTCGGCGAGAACAACAACGCCTCCAACTACGGCCTGGTCTACAGCTCCAAGCTGGTGTCCGGGCTGCTCGGGGCCGGTATGGGCTCCCTGGTGGTGGCCAACTGGGGACACAGCGGGGCGTTCACCCTGGCCGGCTCCATCTCGCTGTTCGCCGCGTTCATAGCGCTGTTCCTCAGCGCACCGGGCCGGCCGAAGGCGAAGAGTGGTGACGACACACCGGATGCCGAGCAACCGGGATACGCCCTGACCTGATCGGATCGACGTGCTCGTGCGGGGCTTCGTGCTTGATGCGAAGCGCCTCACCCTCGCCGAGGTCGCGGCGTAACACCACCGTCCACGCCCCACCGGCCGGGCTCGATGATCGACGCTTTCCGGACATGAGCCGCATTCGTGCGGCTCATGTCCTTTTTTGTCGATTGCACCCACGTGGCGCTCGCGTCCATGCCGAGCCGGCAGCGGGCCAAGCATGAGAGGCGTTCGCGCCTGGATTCCTGCTGAGAGAGTGCTCAGAATTCTCAGGATCCTGCCTGCGACTTATGGGTCATTCCTCGCGCTGAGCTGCGCGTAGGTCTGGACATCACATGCTGAGAAGAGTACGAACCCACATACGGTATGCAGTATGGCAGTCCGAGATCACTCGGCCGCACAGTGCAGCGCTCGGACTCGGCACCAGCACCTCAGGGGAGACGCCGCAGGACCCTCACCCGCAGTAACGGCTCACAAGGGAGTTTGCCGTGACCACGTCCAAGTATCCCGAATCCGGAGGACCCAAGCAGTCAGGTTCGGTCGGCGCTGAACCAGGGGCCGAGCGCGTATGGCACGCCGGTGGCCTGGATCCCATGCCCATCCGGAAGCTTCCCGACGCCCCGCCATCCGTGCACATCCTCGGCCCAACCGTGTTCCTCCTCGCGCTCGGTGTGGGCATGGGGGAGTCCTACATGTGGCCTCGGCTGGTCCTGCTGTTCGGACCGGAGATCCGGTGGCTGTTCCTGATCGGCGTGACGCTGCAAGCGGTAGTCATGCTTGAGATGGCGCGCTACGCCATGGCCACCGGGGAGAGCATCTTCACTGGCGCGGCCCGGGTGTTCAAGCCGCTGATGTGGTACTTCTTCATCACCGCGCTCGCGGTCTACATTTGGCCCGGTCATCTCTCCGCGGGGGCGTCCGCGTTCGAAGAGATCACCGGGATTCCCTGGATGGCGACCGCAATAGCCGGGCTGGTCTTGGTCGGTGTGGTGTTCAGCCTGGCGAAGGTCATCTACAACTTCCTGGAGAACGTGCTCGGCTTCCTGATCGGGTTTCTGGTGATCGGCACGGCGGTGATCGCCTCGCTCGTCGGCACGTGGGCCGACCTGTCAAGCACCATCACCGGCATGTTCGCCTTCGGGTACATCCCGGCCGGCGCGCTTTCCCCGACCTGGTTCCCGATCCTCGTCGGATCCATCGCGTTCGCCGGCCCGTCCGGGATGCAGCAGATGTGGTACACGCTGCACCTGCGGGACAGCGGCGCCGGCATGGGGGCGCACATTCCCAAGATCCGTGGGCTGGCGCACGCGGGCGAGCAGGAGGAGATGCCCGCCCGAGGGTTCATGTTCGACACCGATGACGCCGACGAGATGCGCAAGTGGCGAGGCTGGCGGCGTTGGGTCACGTTCGACGCGGTGCTGCTGTTCTGGGGTGTCACCATGCTGGTCACGATCAGTTTCACCGTGTTGGCGCAGGCGGCTGCGCGCCAGAACCCAGACCTGATCAACTTGCTCCGCGAGGGCGATCGAGACATCGCGCTAGAGGCCATGTCTCAGTCGTTCGCCTCGGCTGGCATTCCGGGTCTCGGTGGGTTGTTCTTCGGG
Organism: Pseudonocardia sp.; assembly: GCA_036402515.1. GTDB lineage: Bacteria > Actinomycetota > Actinomycetes > Mycobacteriales > Pseudonocardiaceae > Pseudonocardia. The sequence continues at coordinate 24,513 of DASWST010000114.1, read as the reverse complement.
TTTATCGCGCTGATCGGGCTGAACGCGACCCTCGGGCTTTTTGACGCCTTCTCCCGGGGCCAGGCCGACATGACCTACAACTTCGTGCCCGGCGCCAAGCGCTTCCGGCTGTCCCACCTGTACGCCGGCTTCCTCTGGGCGGTGATCATTTTCGGAATTCTGATCCTGCTGTTTGGACCGGCCGATGGTCCCTCGGCGATCCTGGACACCCTCGCGTTCCTGTCCACATTGGCCATGGGCTCGTACTGCGTGGTGCTGCTGTTGGTGAACAACAGGATGCTGCCCAAGCCCATCCGGCCCAAGCTGTGGACCAACCTGGTCATCGGCTTCGGCGCGGTGTTCTACCTGGGCATGCTGTTCTACAGCCTGTTCCGCTTCGGCGTTGTGGTGTCCTGACATGAATGCCATGAGCGCTCCGACACCGTCGCGCACCCGTCAGACGCTCGAGGTGGCGGTCCCAGGGATCGCCACCGGGCTGCTGGCTGGGACGGTGGTGGGCGGGCTGGCGGTGCTGATCGGCCAACCCGTCGGCTGGGCGGTCACCGGCGCGCTGGCGCTCGGAGTGCTGCTGGCCGCCGTGGGTGCGTGCTACGGCGCGCTGCTCACCCGCGGCTGGGCGCGACCGGGTGTGTTCGCCCCGGCCGGACTGCTGTGGCTGCTGGGTTTTCCGCTGGCGCGACTGTTGCACGCGACGTTCACTCCCGTGTTGCTCGGCGGCACACCCACCCCGCCGCCCGACCTGGTGGGATTCCTGGCCTACCAGGGCATCATCAGCATGGGATACGCGGTCGGCTTCATCTTGCTGCACGAACGAGTCGCGCCGCGCTGGTTCGCTCGCATCAGAGTGCGCAACCCGGCCGCGGACCGGATCTTGGCGGGGTATCTGGCCCACGCCGAGATCGTGTATCGCCAGCGCGAGCAGCGCCGGGCTAGGCGGGGGGCGCACCGAGCATGAGCGACATCGACAGCCCTGGGGAGGCAACCGGGGAGACCGTCGGCGAGGCGGCCGGTCCGGGCCTCGCGGTGAGGTCCGAGCCGAGGGACCGGGTGCGCCGCCGGCGCGGGTGGTGGGGTGTCCGCGGGTGGCCCCTCCGGTGGCAGAGCATCTCAGTACGACACTTGCTGTGGGCCTCCCTCGTGCTCGTCCCGGTCGCCCTGGCCGCCGCCTTGTTCGGCATGGGCGATGTGTCGGTGTTCCTGTTGTCGGTGCTCGCGCTCGCGCCATTGGCGTGGGTCATCGGCGAGTCGACCGAGCAGGTGGGCGAGTACACCGGTCCAGCTATTGCCGGGCTGCTCAACGCCAGTTTCGGCAACGCCCCCGAGTTGATGGTCGCCCTGTTCGCGGTGGACAGCGGATTGTTCGAGGTGGTTCGCGGTTCGTTGTCCGGCAGTGTGATCAGCAACCTGTTGCTGGTGCTCGGGTTCTCCCTGTTCGTCGGCGGCAGGGGGCGCATCGACCGGCGGAGCGCCTACGGAGCGCTCGGCATGGTGGCACTGGCCGGGCTGCTCTTCGCGGTGCCCGCGTTGGCGTACGGGCCGTCGGCAAGCGAGCGGTTGACCGCGCTCGGAGTGGCCGTGGCAGCGGTGCTGCTCGCGATCTACTTGGTGGTGACGGCGTGGTCGGTGGTTCGGGAGAGGCGGCGGCACCGGGAGAGCGGCACCGCGAGCCAGGCGGACTGGTCCCTGCCCCGGGCGCTGGTCACCCTCGGGCTGGCCACACTCACCACGGTGGCCGTGACCGAGGTGCTGATCAACTCGATCGAATCTTTCGCTGATGCGTCTGGGCTGTCGGACTTCTTCGTTTCCGCCGTGATCGTGGCCATCGCCGGCAACGCCGCGGAGCACGGCGGCGCGGTGGTGATCGCCGCGCGCGGCGGTGTGCAGCTGGCTTCGGAGATCGCGTTGCAGTCGGCGTCGCAAGTGGCGGTGGGTTTGATCCCCGCGGTGGTGCTGCTGTCGCTCTTGATCCGCCCGCTGCCAGTGTTCTTCAGCTGGGTGGAGTACCTCGGCCTGGCGATTGCGGTAGCGGTTCCGGCGCTGATGTTGCTTCGCGGCCGTTCGTCACGCTGGAAGGGCACCGGCATGGTGGCCTCATACGCCGTCGTCGTCGTCGTTTTCTACGTCGCCAGTTGACTGAGGCATGTCCGGGCGCCGGCGGCGGGGGTCGAGAGCCTGGCGGTCGCGGTGTCGGCCGGTGGGAGTCGGCCTAGCGGGCTCGGCGCAGCGAGGGCCGCCTGGCGCTCGGCTGTCCGGCGCCAACACCGGTCAGCTTGGCGGTGCTGTCCAGGTACGAGCGGCGGGTGTGCTCGGTGTGATCGGCCATGATCTGACCGGCCTTGGCCGCGTCGCCGGCGGCAATGGCGTTGATCAGGGCCAGGTGCTCTACCCACGAGTCCTTGCCCCGGCTGCGGGCGACCGGTGCGTGCAGCCAGCGCACCCGTTGGGCGACCGTGTAGGTCAGCTCGATCAACACCGTGTTCTCGGAGAGCTGGGTGACCTCGGCATGCAGCTCGGCGTTGGCCTTGACCACCGCGTCCATGTCATCCGCCGCGAGCGCATCGATGCCGCGCTGGTAGATCTGGCGCAGCCGGCGGACACCTTCACTGTCGGCGTGCCGCGCGGCGAGCGCGGCGGACTCGGCTTCGAGCAGCCGCCGGACGGTGAGCAGCTGGTCGGCCTCCTCGACGCTGGGGGAGTGCACAAACGCGCCATGACCGGGCCGCAGCACCACCCAGCCGTCGTTCCTCAACCCTTGAAGAGCTTCCCTGACCGGTTGCCTGGACACTCCGAGCAGCGTGGCGAGCTCGTTCTCCACCAGGTGCTGGCCGGGGCGCAGCTCCCTACTGACGATCATGTCCAGGATCGCCGCCTGAACACTCTCGCGCAGCGGGATCGGCCGGGCGATTCGTGTGCTGGCCGGCGCTTGAGCCCCGGTCACCGACATCAGAAGCTCCAGTCTTCTTGGATCGAGCAGTCGTCGAGGGATTTGGTCGACTGGTTACAGCATACAGTGTGCTAACAGACAAAAGTGGTGTTTAGTCTCACCCCTTAGTGAGCCGGGAAACCGCTCTCGAGCTGGGGCCCGGGCCGGGGGAGGGCACCGCGGCCACAGTTCTGTCGGGGGTCCCGCTTAACATGGAACGGGTATCCCTCGGCCGTCGGAAAGGACGTCTGTGGCCGACCGACTTGTAGTGCGCGGGGCTCGTGAGCACAACCTGCGCGGTGTTGATCTCGACCTGCCCCGGGACAGCCTCATCGTATTCACCGGGCTGTCCGGATCAGGCAAGTCCAGCTTGGCGTTCGACACCATCTTCGCCGAGGGTCAGCGCCGGTATGTGGAGTCGCTGTCCGCCTACGCCCGCCAGTTCCTCGGGCAGATGGACAAACCGGACGTCGATTTCATCGAGGGGCTCTCCCCGGCGGTGTCGATCGATCAGAAGTCGACCAACCGCAACCCTCGCTCCACCGTCGGCACCATCACCGAGGTGTACGACTACCTGCGGCTGCTGTACGCGCGGGCCGGGGTGCCGCACTGCCCGGTGTGCGGGCACGTGATCGAGCGGCAGACTCCGCAGCAGATCGTCGACCAGGTACTGGCGATGGCCGCCGGCAGCCGGTTCCAGGTGCTCGCGCCGGTGGTACGCACCCGCAAGGGCGAGTTTGTCGACCTGTTCTCCCAGCTGCAGACGCAGGGTTACGCGCGGGTGCTGGTGGACGGCACGGTGCATTCGCTGAGCGACCCGCCCACGCTGAAGAAGCAGGAGAAGCACGACATCTCCGTGGTGGTCGACAGGCTGAGCGTGAAGGACAGCGCCAAGCAGCGGCTCACCGACTCGGTGGAGACTGCGCTGCGGCTGGCCGACGGAATGATCGTGCTCGACTTCGTGGACCTGCCGGAGGGCGACCCCGGGCGGGAGCGCCGGTTCTCCGAGCGGATGGCCTGCCCGAACGGGCACCCGGTCGCGCTGGACGACCTGGAGCCGAGGACGTTCTCCTTCAACTCCCCGTACGGCGCCTGCCAGACCTGCTCCGGCCTCGGCGTGAAGAAGGAGGTCGACCCCGAGCTGGTCGTCCCGGACGACGAGCTGAGCCTGGCCGACGGGGCCATCGCGCCGTGGGCCGGCGGGCAGTCGGCGGAGTACTTCGGGCGGCTGCTGCGCGCGCTGTCCGAGTCGGTCGGCTTCCGGGTGGACACACCGTGGCGCAAGCTGGCGGCCAAGGCTCAGAAGGCGGTGCTGCACGGCACCGACGACCAGGTGCACGTGCGCTACCACAACCGGTACGGCCGGGAGCGGTCCTACTACGCGGCCTTCGAGGGCGTGGTGCCGTTCCTGGAGCGGCGGATGGAGCAGACCGAGTCGGACTCCATGCGCGAGCGGTACGAGGGCTATATGCGGGAGGTGCCCTGCCCGGCGTGCAAGGGCGCCCGGCTGCGCCCCGAGGTGCTCGCCGTGACGCTGCGCCACCACGAGCACGGCGACCAGTCCATCGCCGAGGTCTGCGCCATGTCCGTGGCCGACTGCTCGCGATTCCTCCGGGACATGGAGCTGGACGCCCGGCAGCAGATGATCGCCGGCCGGGTGCTCAAGGAGGTACAGGCCAGGCTCGGGTTCCTGCTCGACGTCGGGCTGGACTACTTGTCCCTGGACCGGGCCGCCGGCACGTTGTCCGGCGGCGAGGCGCAGCGCATCCGGCTGGCCACCCAGATCGGGTCCGGCCTGGTCGGCGTGCTGTACGTGCTGGACGAGCCGTCCATCGGGCTGCACCAGCGGGACAACCGCCGGCTGATCGAGACGTTGACCCGGCTCCGCGATCTGGGCAACACGCTGATCGTGGTGGAGCACGACGAGGACACCATCCGGGCCGCCGACTGGGCGGTGGACATCGGCCCCGGCGCCGGCGAGCACGGTGGGTACATCGTGCACAGCGGCTCGGTCGCCGACCTGGAGTCTCACGACACCTCGCTGACCGGGGCCTACCTGTCCGGTCGGCGCGCCATCCCCACCCCGGAGATCCGCCGCGAACTGGACCCGAAGCGCAAGCTGACCATCGTCGGGGCGCGCGAGCACAACCTGCGCGGCATCGACGTGGAGATTCCGCTCGGCGGCCTGGTCGCGGTCACCGGGGTATCCGGCTCCGGCAAGTCCACCCTGATCAACGACATCCTGGCCACGGTGCTGGCGAACAAGCTGAACAAGGCCCGCCAGGTGCCCGGCCGGCACACCCGGATCACCGGCCTGGACGGGCTGGACAAGCTGGTCCAGGTCGACCAGTCGCCGATCGGGCGCACCCCGAGATCCAACCCGGCCACCTATACCGGGGTGTGGGACAACGTCCGCAAGCTGTTCGCCGCCACCACCGAGGCCAAGGTGCGTGGCTACCAACCCGGCAGGTTCTCCTTCAACGTCAAGGGCGGCCGCTGCGAGGCCTGCTCCGGCGACGGCACGATCAAGATCGAGATGAACTTCCTGCCGGACGTGTACGTGCCCTGCGAGGTGTGCAAGGGAGCCCGGTACAACCGGGAGACCCTGGAGGTGCACTACAAGGGCAAGACGGTGGCCGACGTGCTGAATATGCCGATCGAGGAGGCCGCCGAGTTCTTCGCCCCGATCAACTCGATCTCCCGGTACCTGCGCACCCTGGTGGAGGTGGGGCTGGGCTACGTGCGCCTCGGCCAGCCGGCGCCGACGCTGTCCGGGGGCGAGGCGCAGCGCGTGAAGCTGGCCAGCGAGCTGCAGAAGCGGTCCAACGGACGCACCGTGTACATCCTCGACGAGCCGACCACCGGCTTGCACTTCGAGGACATCCGCAAGCTGCTCGCGGTGATCAGTGGCCTGGTCGAGAAGGGCAATACGGTCATCGTCATCGAGCACAACCTGGACGTGATCAAGACGGCGGACTGGGTCATCGACATGGGGCCGGAGGGCGGCTCGGGTGGCGGCATGGTGGTGGTCTCCGGCACCCCGGAGCAGGTCGCCGGATACCCGTCCAGCTACACCGGGCAGTTCCTGGCCCGGATGGTCACCCCGGAGCCGGTGGCTCCGGCCAAGCGCGGCAAGGCCTCCGCCGCGGCCAGCTAGCCGCCGCACCCATCCTGTGCACGGCACACCCGCTGTGGGCGCCACACACCCACTGCAGCGGGTGTGCGGCGCGTGGAGAGGGTGTGCGGGCACGGCGGCGCCGACGGTGTCCGCAGCGGGTGCGGGGCCGACGGGTGCCGTGCGCCTGGGCGTGCCTGCTATGATGTTTGGGCGACCAGCTCGTGGCGTTCGCGCACCGAGCAGCAAGCGGAGCCCCGCTCCCACCCGGCGTCGTACAGATGCCCGGGTCCGGTCCCACAACCGGCAACGGTGGTGGTAGCGCGTGTGCCGTAGTTGGCATACGCCGATCGGTCGGCGGGCCTCGACGCCACCTGGCGACGGGGCCTTTGTCGTGGTTCGGGAATCCCCAGGTGGTCGTCAGCGTTGATCAAGACGCTGAGCGTGAGACATGACCCCGACACGGAGGAGACCCCATCAGCACAGAGACGCGCATTAACGACCGTATCCGCGTACCCGAGGTCCGTTTGGTCGGGCCCAACGGTGAGCAGGTCGGGATCGTGCGCATCGAAGACGCCCTGCGCCTGGCGCGGGAAGCCGATCTCGACCTCGTCGAGGTCGCGGCCCAGGCCCGGCCGCCGGTCTGCAAGCTCATGGACTACGGCAAGTTCAAGTACGAGAGCGCGCAGAAGGCCCGGGAGTCCCGGCGCAACCAGCAGATGACCGTCATCAAGGAGCAGAAGCTCCGCCCGAAGATCGACACCCATGACTATGAGACGAAGAAGGGCCACGTGCGGCGCTTCCTCGAGCATGGCAACAAGGTCAAGGTGACGATCATGTTCCGAGGCCGGGAGCAGTCCCGACCGGAGCTCGGGTTCAGACTGCTGCAGCGGCTAGCCGAGGACATCAGCGATCTTGGCGTCGTGGAAGCCGCACCGAAGCAGGACGGCCGCAACATGACAATGGTGATCGCGCCGCACAAGAACAAGGCGAAGGTCAAGCCCGCCGCGGCGGCCAGCGAGTCCTAGCCGCCCGGTCGGCGCCGCCGCCACTGGTCACCTCAATGAACGACGAAGGATTAGCCATGCCCAAGAACAAGTCCCACAGCGGGATCAAGAAGCGCATCAAGGTCACCGGCGGCGGCAAGCTGCTCCGGCAGAAGGCCGGCCTGCGGCACCGGCTCGAGGTCAAGTCCAGCGAGAAGACCCGTCGGCTCTCCGGCACCACCGAGGTCTCGCGTGCCGACACCAAGAAGGTTCGCAAGCTGCTCGGCCTCTGAGCTAGAGCGCTCCCTCGCACTGACCCCACCCCAGCCGGCGGCCCACCGCCCGAATGACCGAATGAGGAAAAGCAGTGGCACGCGTGAAGCGGGCGGTCAACGCCCAGAAGAAGCGTCGGACGACCCTGGAGCTGGCTAGCGGCTACCGCGGCCAGCGGTCGCGGCTCTACCGCAAGGCGAAGGAGCAGATGCTCCACTCGCTGAACTATGCCTACCGGGACCGCCGGGCTCGCAAGGGCGACTTCCGGCAGCTGTGGATCACCCGGATCAACGCCGCCGCCCGCGCCAACGGGATCACCTACAACCGTTTCATCCAGGGCCTGCGCCTGGCCGAGGTGGAGGTCGACCGCAAGATCCTCGCCGAGCTCGCGGTGAGCGACCCGGCCGCCTTTACCGCGCTGGTCGAGCTGGCCAAGGCGAACGTGCCGGCCCAGCGCGGCGCGGCCAAGGACGACTCCGCGGCCTGACCATCGCCGCACCGATGCCCGATGCGCGCTTGATCTGCACCGAGCGCACCCCCAGGGTCGTGGCCGCCCGCAAGCTGCTGCGCCGGGCCGGGCGGGAGCGAACCGGGCGGTTCCTCGCCGAGGGGGCGCAGGCCGTCGGCGCCGCGCTCGCCTCGGCCACCGGCACTGGCGCGGCCGCAGGCACTGGCGCGGCCGCCGGCCGCTCGGCCGCCGGCCGCTCGGCCGCCGGCCATCGCGTGCCAAGGGTGTTCGAGGTGTTCGCCACCGAGACGGCCGCCGCGCGCAACACCGAGTTGCTGGCCCTCGCCTCGGCCGCCGGCATACCCGTCTCCATCGTCACCGAGCGGGCGGCGGCGACGCTGTCTGAGACGGTCACCCCGCAGGGCCTGCTCGCGGTATGCGAGCGGATCGACGTGTCGCTGGCCGACGCGCTGGCCGGGGCGCCAAGGCTGGTCGTGGTGCTTCTCGAGGCGTCCGACCCGGGCAACGCCGGCACGGTGATCAGGGTGGCGGACGCGGCCGGCGCGGACGCTGTGGTGCTGGCTGGCGACGCCGTCGACCCGCACAACGGCAAGTGTGTGCGCGGATCGGCGGGCAGCGTGTTCCACCTGCCGGTGGCCATCGAGCGGGACGTGGCCACGGTGCTCGCCGAGTGCCGGCGCTCCGCGCTCCGGCTGCTCGCCGCGACCGCCGACGGTGAGCGCGACCTGTTCGCGCCGGCGTCCTCCGCGATGCTGGCCGGGCCCACCGCCTGGCTGTTCGGCAGCGAGGCGCACGGATTGCCGGCGCACGTGGCGGCCGCCGCCGACGACCGGATCCGGGTGCCCATCTACGGGCGGGCGGAGAGCCTCAACCTGGCCACCGCGGCGTCGGTGTGCGTGTACGCCTCCGCCCACGCGCAGCGCCCGGAATAACGCTCGACAAGCCCGCCGGTCAACCCGGACACTCCGCGACATGGGCACCAGGGAGCACACCGCACCGGGCGCCCGCATGCGCTGGTGGCCGTGGGCGTTGATCGCCGGCGGGGTGTCGCTGTTCGTCGGCGGGATGCTGCACCCGGAGCAGGCCCCGGCGGCGTCCGAGGCGGCCGGCCTGGCCGCCTGGATCGGTGACCCGCTGTGGATTCCGGCACACACCTTCATCCTGCTCAGCTCGATCCTGTTGGTGCTCGGCCTGGTCGGGCTGCTGGGCCACCGGCCGGACCTGCCGGAGTCGGCCCGCCGAGCCGGCTGGTTGGCGGTGGCTGGAGCGGCCCTGTCGGCGGTGGAGAACGTGCCACACCTGGCGGCTACCACGGAGAGCGCCGCCGCGGCGGCCGGTCACGCGACCCCGCTGCTGCACGCGCACATGACGCTCGCGCTGATCTCGTTCCCACTTTTCGGGCTCTCCCTCGGCGCATTAGCCCTGCTCAGCGGCGGCCGGCTGGCCTATCCGCTGTTCGGCGCGCTCGCCGCGGTCGGTGGGATCGCGTGGGCAATCGCTCCGTGGGCGGTCGGGCCGTTCGCGGTCGAGTCGCTCGCCGTGCTGTTTATCGTCGGGATGCTGATGGCGCTGTGGTTTGTCGCGGTCGGCGTACGCGCGTTGCTGACCAGGCGGTCGGCCGTGCCGCCCGCGACCGCCACCCACGCCGGCGCCTGACAGGTTCCGTCACGGCCGCCCCAGCGGGTTCCTCTAGGATTTCTGGGAATCGCTTGTTCGAGATGCCTGTTCGAGACGCCGCCGCCGTGCAATGGCGGCGTCGGCTGAGAGAGAGACCCCCGTCCCGATGTCCGGTGTGAACGACAACTACGACCCCAAGCAGGTCGCCGCGCTCGACCCGGAGGCGCTCCGCGGCGCCGTCGAGGACGCCGAGCGGGCGTTCGCCGACGCCACCGACCTGTCTGCGCTGACCGTGCTGCGGTCCACGCACCTGGGCGACCGGTCGCCGGTGTTGACCGCCCGCAGGGAGATCGGCGCGCTGCCGCCACAGGCCAAGGCGGAGGCGGGCAAGCGGGTCAACGAGGCCAGGGTCGCCGTGCAAGCGGCGTTCGATGCCCGTCGCGCCGTGCTGACCGCGGAGCGGGACGCACGGGTGCTGGCCGAGGAGCGGGTGGACGTCACGCTGCCCTACGACCGGGTGGCCCGGGGCGCCCGACACCCGATCACCCAGATCTCCGAGCGGATCGCCGACGTGTTCACCGGGATGGGCTGGGAGGTCGCCGAGGGTCCCGAGGTCGAGGCCGCCTGGTTCAACTTCGACGCGCTCAACTTCGGCAAGGACCATCCGGCCCGCGCCATGCAGGACACGTTCTATGTGGCCGGCAAGGACGGGGATCCAGGGGGTGGCACAGGCGACGAGGCGTTGGTGCTGCGCACGCACACGTCGCCGGTGCAGGTCCGGGCGCTGCTGGAGCGGCCGTTGCCGGTCTATGTGATCTGCCCCGGCCGGACCTTCCGCACCGACGAGCTGGACGCCACGCATACTCCGGTGTTCCACCAGGTGGAGGGCCTGGCGGTGGCCGAGGGCATCACCATGGCGCACCTCAAGGGCACCCTGGACGCGTTCGCCCGGGCCATGTTCGGCTCCACCTCGACGACCCGGCTGCGGCCGTCCTACTTCCCGTTCACCGAGCCGTCCGCCGAGGTGGATGTCTGGTTCCCGGAGAAGAAGGGGGGCGCGGGCTGGGTGGAGTGGGGTGGCTGCGGCATGGTCAACCCGAACGTGCTCCGCGCCTGCGGGGTGGACACTGAGCGGTACACCGGCTTCGCGTTCGGCATGGGCCTGGAACGCACCCTGCAGTTCCGCAACGGGCTGCCGGACATGCGCGACCTGACCGAGGGCGACGTGCGGTTCACCAGCGCGTTCGGCGTGGACGGCTGAGCGCGGGCGTCACCCGAGCCCGAAGAAACTTGCGAGGAGCGAGCACGTGCGTGTTTCGGTGTCGTGGCTGGCCGACCAGGTCGAGCTGCCCGACGGCATAACTGAGGCGGAGATCGCCGAGGCTTTCGTCCGGGTCGGGCTGGAGGTCGAGGAGATCCACCAGCCGCCGGAGGTGACCGGTCCGCTGCGGATCGGCCGCGTGGTCAGCGTCGAAGAGCTGCCCGGGCTGAAGAAGCCGATTCGGTACTGCCAGGTGGAGGTCGGCGAGATCGCCCCGCGCGGCATCATCTGCGGTGCCACCAACTTCGTGGTGGGCGACCTGGTGGTGGTCGCGCTGCCCGGCACGGTGCTGCCCGGGGGCTTCGCCATCTCGGCGCGGCAGACCTACGGCCACACCTCGGACGGGATGATCTGCTCGGTCCGCGAGCTCGGCCTGGGCACCGAGCACGCCGGGATCCTGGTGCTGCCGCCGGATACCGGTGCGCCTGGGGACGACGCGATCCCGGTGCTCGGCCTGGCCGACCCGGTCATCGAGCTGGCGGTCACCCCGGACCGGGGCTACTGCTTCTCGGTCCGTGGCCTGGCCCGTGAACTGGCCTGCTCGCTGGACGCGCTGTACAGCGACCCGGCCAGGGTGGAGGTACCGCCGGCACAGGCCGAGGCGTGGCCGGTGCGCATCGAGGACCCGGTGGGCTGCCGCCGCTTCGTGGCCCGCCGGGTGACCGGCGTGGATCCGCTGGCGCCCAGCCCGTGGTGGATTCGCCGCCGGCTGCTCGCCGCCGGGATCCGGCCGATCTCGCTGACCGTGGACGTGACCAACTACGTGATGATGGAGCTCGGCCAGCCGCTGCACGCCTACGACACGTCCAGGCTGACCGGCCCCATCGTGGTGCGTCGGGCGGTCGCCGGGGAGAAGCTGACCACCCTGGACGGCGCGGCCAGGGCGCTGGACCCGGACGACCTGCTGATCACCGACGGGAGCGGGCCGATCGGGCTGGCCGGGGTGATGGGCGGTGCGTCCACCGAGATCTCCGAGGGCACCCATGACGTGCTGCTGGAGGCGGCCAACTTCGATCCGGCGGTGATCGCCCGGGAGGCGCGCCGGCACAAGCTGCCCAGTGAGGCGTCCCGCCGCTTCGAGCGCGCGGTGGATCCCGAGCTGCCCGCCGTCGCGACCGAGCGGGCCGCCACCCTGCTGGTGGAGTACGGCGGCGGGACCATCACCGCCGAGCGCACCGACGTGGGCAAGGCGCCGACCCTCGCCCCGGTGGTCATGCCGCTGGAGCTGCCGGACCGGATCGCCGGGGTGCGCTACGAGCGTGGTGTCACCGCCCGTCGGCTCAGCCAGATCGGCTGCGCGGTCGAGCTGCGCTCCTCGGTGTCGGGGGACGTGACGCCGGAGATCGTCGCGGTGCCGCCGAGCTGGCGCCCCGACCTGGTGGCCCCGGCCGACCTGGTGGAGGAGGTGCTGCGGCTGGAGGGGCTGGAGTCGATCCCGTCCGAGCTGCCCACCGCGCCGGCCGGGCGTGGTCTCACCCCGGCCCAGCACCGCCGCCGCACGGTGTCCCGGGCGCTGGCCGAGGCCGGCTACATCGAGGTGTTGCCGTTCCCGTTCATCTCCGGCGCGGTGTTCGATGCGTTCGGCTGCCCGCCCGACGACCCTCGGCGGCGGACCCTGCGGGTGGTCAACCCGATCGACAGCGACCATCCGGAGCTGGCCACCACGCTGCTGCCCGGCCTGTTGGACGCGCTGGTGCGCAACGTGGCACGCGGGATGACCGACGTGTCGCTCTCCCACATCGGCCAGGTGGTGCTGCCGCACGCCGACCCGGTGCCGATCCCGGACGTCGGGGTCGATGTGCGCCCTTCCGACGAGCAGATCCGGGCGCTGATGGACGCACTGCCCGCCCAGCCGGTGCACGTAGCGGTGGCGCTGGCCGGCGCGCGCGAGCGGCCCGGTTGGTGGGGTCCCGGGCGCCCGGCGAGCTGGGCGGACGCCGTGCAGGCCGCGCGCGTGGTGGCCGAGGCGGCCGGTGTCGAGCTGAGCACCCGGGCGGTCGACTTCCCCCCGTGGCACCCGGGTCGGTGCGCGGAGCTGCGGATCGGGGACCGCGCGGTCGGATACGCCGGCGAGCTGCACCCCAAGGTGGTCGAGGCGCTCGGGCTGCCGCCCCGCACCTGCGCCATGGAGATGGCCATGGACATGCTGCCGCTGACCGAGCGTCGGCCGGCCCCGGTGATCTCTCCGTTCCCGCCGGTGCTGCTGGACGTGGCGCTGGTGGTGGACGCCGAGCAGCCGGCCGCCGAGGTGGCCGACGCGCTGCGCGAAGGCGCCGGGGAGCTGCTCGAGTCATTGCGGCTGTTTGACGTGTACACCGGTGACCAGGTGGGTCAGGCACGCAAATCGCTGGCGTTCAGCATGCGGATGCGGGCCCTGGATCGGACACTGACCACGGAGGAGGCCACCGCCGCCAGGGACGCCGCGGTGGCGGTTGCCGCCCGGCGCCACGGCGCCGTGGTCCGAGGCTGAGCCGGCCCAGGGGTAGGCCCAGCCGCTGGTTACCGAGCTACGCAGGAGGCAGGTTTCCGGCCCGAGCAACCTGCGCCAGGTGCAGTTCGGTAACCACACGCCGCCCCGCGAGCGGCCCCATCCGGGCCCGCGCGTGAGGTTGCATAGGTCTGCATCTTCGTGCATAGTCATGCGTATGGTGCGGATTGCGGTGGCGGGAGCGAGCGGGTATGCGGGAGGCGAGCTGCTGAGGCTGTTGCTCGGGCATCCCGACGTGGGCGCGATGGAGATCGGTGCGCTGACCGCCGGCGGCAACGCCGGTAGCCGGCTCGGCGAGCACCAGCCGCATCTTCTCCCACTGGCCGACCGGGTGCTCGCCGATACCGACGCGGCCACCCTGGCGGGGCACGACGTGGTGTTCCTGGCGCTGCCGCACGGGCACTCCGCCGCGCTCGCCGCGCAACTCGGCCCGGACACCCTGGTGATCGACTGCGGGGCGGACCACCGGTTGGTGGACCCGGCCGCCTGGGACCGCTGGTACGGCGGGGAGCACGCCGGCCACTGGCCCTACGGCCTGCCCGAGCTGCCCGGCCAGCGGGCCAAACTGGTCGGCGCCACCCGGGTCGCGGTGCCCGGCTGCTACCCGACGGTGGCCAGCCTCGCGCTGGCCCCGGCGCTGGCCGGCGGCCTGGTTGAGCCCGATGTTGTCGTGACGGCGGTCTCCGGCACAAGCGGCGCGGGCAAGTCGGCCAAGCCTCACCTGATCGGCTCCGAGGTGATGGGCTCGGTGAGCGCGTACGGCGTCGGCGGCGCGCACCGGCACACCCCGGAGCTGATACAGAATCTGTCCGCCGCGGCCGGAAAGCCGGTCGGCGTGAGTTTCACCCCGGTGCTCGCGCCGATGCCGAGGGGCATCCTGGCCAGCTGCTCGGCGCTGATTCAGGGGCCCACCCGGGCGACCCGCGAGGACGTGCTGGAGGCCTACCAGAAGGCCTACGCCGCCGAGCCGTTCATCGCGCTGCTGCCCGACGGCAGCTGGCCGAGCACCGCCATGACCCTCGGCGCGAACACCGTGGTCATCCAGCTGACCGTGGACCCGGACAGCGGCCGGCTGATCGTGGTGGCGGCCATTGACAACCTGACCAAGGGCACCGCCGGCGGCGCTGTCCAGTGCATGAACCTGGCACTCGGCCTGTCCGAGACCGCCGGCCTGCCGCTCACCGGGGTCGCTCCGTGACCGAGTTTGCGAGGTCACCATTGGGCACAGCCGCCTCCGTCGGGGCGGCGACGAGCACCAGCGAGGAGCTGGCGTGACGGTGACCGCTCCGTCCGGTTTCCGCGCGGCCGGGGTGGCCGCCGGGATCAAGCGCACCGGGGCGCTGGACCTCGCGCTGGTGGTCAACGACGGCCCACAACGGCACGCCGCCGGGTTGTTCACCACCAACAAGATCCAGGCGGCACCGGTGTTGTGGAGTCGCCAGGTGCTCACCACCGGCCGGCTGCGCGCGGTGGTGCTCAACTCGGGCGGGGCCAACGCGTGCACCGGCGCGCAGGGCTTCCAGACCACCCACGCCACCGCCGAGCGGGCCGGGGAGGTGTTGGGCTGCGGGGCGGCCGAGGTGGCGGTGTGCTCCACCGGCCTGATCGGAGCCCAGCTACCCCGGGACGCGGTGCTGGCCGGGGTGGACGCGGCCGCCAAGAAGCTGTCGGACACCGGGCAGTCCGCCACCGAGGCGGCCACCGCCGTGCTGACCACCGACACCCGCCCGAAGCAGGCGGCGTACCGGGACGAGGCGGGCTGGCGGATCGGCGGGTTCGCCAAGGGTGCCGGAATGGTCGCCCCGGCGATGGCCACCATGCTCGCGGTGCTCAGCACGGACGCCTCGGTGGACCCGGTGGATCTGGACCGGGCGCTGCGCACCGCATCGGCCCGCACCTTCGAGCGGCTGGACATCGACGGGTCCACCTCAACCAACGACACGGTGCTGCTGCTGGCCTCCGGTGCGTCCGGGATGAGCGTGACCGCCGACGAGCTGACCGCCGCGCTGACCACGATATGCACCAACCTGGTTGATCAGCTGCAGGCCGACGCGGAGGGGGTCACCAAGCACGTGACCATCGCGGTGCGCGGCGCCACCTCCGAGCGCGACGCACTGGCAGTGGCCCGGGGCGTGGCCCGCAACAGCCTGGTGAAGACGGCGTTCTTCGGCGCCGACCCGAACTGGGGGCGGATCGCCATGGCCATCGGGAACACCGAGGCCACCATCGACCAACACCGGCTGGAGATCAGCATGAATGGGGTGACGCTCTGCCGGGACGGCGCGGCGGTCGACCGCGGGCCGGCTGTCGACCTGTCCGGCCGGGACATCCTGGTGGAGATCGACCTGCATGTCGGGCCGGGCCGGGCCGAGATCCGCACCACCGACCTGTCGCACGCCTACGTCGAGGAGAACAGCGCGTACCCGTCATGACTGATACCGAGACGGCACAGAGCGAGACGGCACAGATCCCGCCCCCGCCCGGAAGCGCCCGCCAGCGGCTCATCCACGCGGGGGAGAAGGCCGGGGTGCTGGCCGAGGCACTGCCCTGGCTGCAGCGGTTCCACGAGAAGATCGTGGTGATCAAGTACGGCGGCAACGCCATGATCGACGACGAGCTGAAGGTGGCGTTCGCCCAGGACATGGTGTTCCTGCGGCTGGCCGGCATCCACCCGGTGGTGGTGCACGGCGGCGGCCCGCAGATCACCGCGATGCTGCAGCGGTTGAACCTCCCGGCGGAGTTCCGCGGCGGGCTGCGGGTGACCACCCCGGAGACCATCGACGTGGTGCGCATGGTGCTGGTCGGACAGGTGGGCCGGGAACTGGTCGGCCTGGTCAACGCGCACGGCCCGTACGCGGTGGGCATGTCCGGGGAGGACGCCGGGCTGTTCACCGCCGAGAAACGCACCGCGCTGGTCGACGGCGAGGCGGTGGACATCGGGCTGGTCGGCGACGTGGTCGCGGTGAACCCGGCCGCCGTGCTGGACATCGTGGCGGCCGGCCGGATCCCGGTGGTGGCCGGGGTGGCGCCGGACCTCGAGGGCACCGTCTACAACATCAACGCGGACAGCGCGGCCGCCGCCCTGGCCGAGGCACTGGGCGCGGCCAAGCTGGTCGTGCTGACCGATGTCGAGGGCCTGTACGAGAACTACCCGGACCCGGATTCGCTGATCAGCGTGCTCACCGCCGATCAGCTGGAGCCCATGCTGCCGTCCATCGCCAGCGGCATGGCACCCAAGATGGAAGCCTGCCTGCGCGCGGTGCGCGGCGGCGTCCCGCAGGCACACGTGATCGATGGCCGGCTGGCGCACTCGGTGCTGCTGGAGGTCTTCACCAGCGAAGGAGTCGGAACGATGGTGGTGCCAGGATGAGCGAGCTTGCGAGCGAAAAATCAGTACAGACCAGCACGGGTGCAACCGCACAGGGTGGCCTGACCGCCCGCTGGCAGTCCGTGATGATGAACAACTACGGCACCCCGCCGCTCGCCCTGGTGCGCGGCAACGGCGCCGAGGTGTGGGACGCCGACGGCAACCGCTACCTGGACCTGGTGGCCGGCATCGCGGTGAACTCCCTCGGCCACGCCCACCCAGCCGTCGTCGAGGCGGTCACCAAGCAGATCTCCACCATGGGCCACGTGTCCAACCTGTACCTGGCCGAGCCGCCCATTGAGCTGGCCGAGCGACTGATCGACCTGCTCGGCGTGGCCAGCCAGGGTGCCCGCGCGCTGTTCTGCAACTCCGGTGCGGAGGCACTCGAGGCGGCCTTCAAGATGTCCCGGCGAACCGGTCGCACCAAGCTGGTGGCCGCGCGGAACGCCTTCCACGGCCGCACCATGGGCTCGCTCGCGCTGACCGGCCAGGAGCCCAAACGGGCCCCGTTCGCCCCGCTGCCCGGCGACGTCACGCACGTGCCCTACGGCGACGTGGACGCGCTGGCCGCCGCCGTCACCGACGAGACGGCGGCCGTCGTGCTGGAGCCGATCCTGGGCGAGGCCGGAGTGATCATCCCGCCGGAGGGGTACCTGCAGGCGGTCAGGGAGATCACCACCCGGCACGGTGCCTTGTTCGTGCTGGACGAGGTGCAGACCGGCATCGGGCGCACCGGGCACTGGTTCGCCCACCAGGCCGTCGGCGTCACCCCGGACGTGGTCACCCTGGCCAAGGGACTGGCCGGCGGCATGCCGATCGGCGCCTGCATCGGCATCGGGCCGGCCGCCGACCTGCTCGAACCCGGCCAACACGGCACCACCTTCGGCGGCAACCCGGTGTGTGCGGCGGCGGCGCTGGCGGTGCTGCGCACCATCGAGTCCGAGGGTCTGCTGGCGCAGGTGGACCGGGTGGGCAAGGAGCTGACCGCTGGCGTCGACGCGCTGGGCCACCCGCTGGTCAGCTCGGTGTCCGGGGCTGGCCTGTTGATCGGCATCGGGCTCACCTCGCCGGCTTCGGCCGCGGTGGCTACCGCGGCGCGGGACGCCGGGATCCTGGTCAACAACGCGGTGCCGGACCGAGTGCGGCTGGTCCCGCCGCTGATCCTGAGCCACGGGCAAGCCAAGGAGTTCCTCACCGCGCTGCCCGGCATCCTGGATGCGGCCCAGAGGGCGTCCGATGGTTAGGCACCTGCTCCGCGACGACGACCTCACCCCCGAGGAGCAGCGGGCGGTGCTGGACCTGGCCGACGAGCTGAAGCGGGACCGCTACGGACACCGTGCGCTGGCGGGCCCCCGCCCGGTCGCGGTGATCTTCGACAAGAGCTCGACCCGGACCAGGGTGTCCTTCGAGACCGGCATCGCCCAGCTGGGCGGCCACCCGCTGATCATCGACGCGAGCCAGAGCCAGATGGGCCGGGGGGAGACGATTGGCGACACCGCCAGGGTGTTGTCCCGGTTTGTGGACGCGGTGGTGTGGCGCACCACCGGCCAGGCCCGGATCGAGGAGATGGCGGCGGCCAGCTCGGTACCGGTGATCAACGCGCTGACCGACGAGTTCCACCCCTGCCAGGTGCTGGCCGACCTGCAGACCATCCGGGAGCGGTTCGGCCGGCTGGCCGGGCTGACCCTGGTGTACCTGGGCGACGGCGCGAACAACATGGCGCACTCGCTGCTGCTCGGCGGGGTGACCGCGGGACTGCACGTACGGGTCGCCGCGCCGGACGGGTTCGGCCCGGACCCCGAGGTGCTCCGGGACGCCGCCAAGCGGGCCGAGGAGACCGGCGGCAGCGCCACGGTGACCACAGATCCGGCGGCCGGGGTGGCCGGCGCGGACGTGGTGGTCACCGACACCTGGGTGTCCATGGGCCAGGAGTCGGACGGGCTGGACCGGCGGGCGCCGTTCCTGCCCTACCAGGTCAACGCCGACCTGCTGGCCCGCGCCGCGGACGGCGCCATCGTGCTGCACTGCCTGCCCGCGCACCGGGGCGACGAGATCACCGACGAGGTGCTGGACGGCCCGGCCAGCGCGGCCTGGGACGAGGCGGAGAACCGGCTGCACGCGCAGAAGGCGCTGCTGTGTTGGTTGCTGGGCCAGGGAGCGCCGGTGCGATGAACACCCCGACTCGGGTGGCCCGGCAGGCCCGGATCGTCGAGCTGATCACTCAGCGGGCGATCCGGAGTCAGGCCGAGCTGGCCACCCTGCTGTCCACCGAGGGCGTCGAGGTCACCCAGGCCACCTTGTCCCGCGACCTGGACGAGCTGGGCGCGGTCAAGCTGCGCGGCCCGGACGGCGGTGCGCCGGTGTACGCGCTGCCCGAGGACGGCCACCCGATGCGGGCGTCCTCGGGTGGGACGTCCCGGCTGGCCCGGCTGCTCTCCGAGCTGCTGGTGTCCACCGACGCGAGCGGGAACCTGGTGGTGCTGCGCACCCCACCCGGCGCGGCGCAGTTCCTGGCCAGCGCACTGGACCGGGCGGCCCTGCACGACGTCGTTGGCACCATTGCCGGCGACGACACGGTCCTGGTGGTGGCCCGCGAGCCGCTCACCGGTACCGAACTGGCGCGGCGGATCGCCGCACTGGGCGACTCGCGCTCCAGCGCGAACACGGACGAAGGAGCATCTCTCTCGTGAGCAAGGTCCTGAGCTCCCTTCCCCGGGGCGAGCGCATCGGCATCGCCTTCTCCGGTGGTCTCGACACCTCCGTGGCGGTCGCCTGGATGCGGGACAAGGGCGGGCTGCCCTGCACCTACACCGCCGACCTGGGGCAGTACGACGAGCTGGACATCGCCGGTGTGTCCGCCCGGGCGATGCAGTACGGCGCCGAGCTCGCCCGTGCGGTCGACATCAAGCCGCAGCTGGTCGAGGAGGGCCTGGCCGCGCTGGCCTGCGGTGCCTTCCACGTCCGGTCCGGAGGCCGGGTGTACTTCAACACCACGCCTCTGGGCCGCGCGGTCACCGGGACGCTGCTGGTGCGGGCGATGCAGGCCGACGACGTGAACATCTGGGGCGACGGGTCGACGTTCAAGGGCAACGACATCGAGCGGTTCTACCGCTACGGCCTCCTGGCCAACCCGGAACTGCGGGTCTACAAGCCGTGGCTCGACGCCGACTTCGTCGCCGAGCTGGGTGGCCGCGACGAGATGAGCAGGTGGCTCACCGCGCACGGGCTGCCGTACCGGGACCCGGCGGAGAAGGCCTACTCGACCGACGCCAACATCTGGGGCGCGACCCACGAGGCCAAGACGCTCGAGCACCTGGACGTGTCCCTGGAGACCGTCGAGCCGATCATGGGGGTGAGGTTCTGGGATCCCTCGGTCGAGATCGCGACCGAGGACGTCACGCTCACCTTCGAGGCCGGCTACCCGGTGGCGATCAACGGCAAGCAGTTCGCTTCCCACACCGACCTCGTGCTGGAGGCGAACGCGATCGGCGGGCGCCACGGCCTGGGCATGTCCGACCAGATCGAGAACCGGATCATCGAGGCCAAGTCGCGCGGCATCTACGAGGCGCCCGGGATGGCGCTCCTCTTCGCCGCCTACGAGCGGCTGCTCAACGCGATCCACAACGAGGACACCGTCGCCAACTACCACAACGAGGGCCGCAAGCTCGGCCGGCTGCTCTACGAGGGGCGTTGGCTCGACCCGCAGGCGTTGATGGTGCGCGAGTCGATCCAGCGGTGGATCGCCTCGCTCGTGACCGGCACCGTGACGTTGCGCCTGCGTCGAGGTGACGACTACACGATCCTCGACACCCAGGGCCCGGGCTTCTCGTACCACCCGGACCGGCTCTCCATGGAGCGGGTCGAGGACCCTGCCTTCGGGCCCACGGACCGGATCGGCCAGCTCACCATGCGCAACCTGGACATCGCCGACTCCCGGGCAAAGCTGGAGTCCTACGCCGGGCAACCGCAGGATCAGGGGATGGTGCTTGTGGAGCACGGCACGCTCTTCGGTGAGCTGCCCGCGGGCGGGTTCGACCGGATCGCGGCGGCCCGGAACGGCGGCGAGGTCCGCGCTGACGATCACAGTTTCCTCGACGGAGCCGCCCTGGAATCGGGTACCGACTGATGGCGGGCTCCGCGTTGTGGGGCGGCCGGTTCGAAGGTGGCTCCAGTGAGGCGCTCGCCGCCCTGTCCAAATCCACCCACTTCGACTGGCGGCTGGCCCGCTACGACATCGCCGGCTCCCGGGCGCACGCCAGAGTGCTGCACCGGGCCGGCCTGTTGTCCGCCGACGAGCTGGGCTCGATGCTGGGCGGGTTGGACTCGCTGGACGCGGACGCGGTCGCCGGCACGTTCGCCCCGGCGGCGGACGACGAGGACGTGCACTCGGCGTTGGAGCGCGGGCTGATCGAGCGGGTCGGGCCGGAGCTGGGCGGCAAGCTGCGCGCCGGTAGGTCCCGCAACGACCAGATCGCCACCCTGCTGCGGCTGTGGTGGCGGGACACCGCCCGGGAGGTGGCCACCGGGGTGCTGGACGTGGTCGACGCGCTGCTCTCCCAGGCCGCCCGCCACCCGGACGCGGCGATGCCCGGCCGGACCCACCTGCAGCACGCGCAGCCGGTGCTGCTCGCGCATCAGCTGGCCGCGCACGCCCACGCCCTGCTGCGGGACGTGGACCGACTGCGCGACAGCGACCGGCGGGCGTCGGTCTCCCCGTACGGTGCCGGGGCGCTGGCCGGCAGCTCGTTGGGCCTGGACCCGGAGTGGGTCGCCGCCGAACTGGGCTTCACCGGCTCGGTGGCCAACTCGATCGATGGCACCGCATCCCGGGACATTGCCGCCGAGGCCGCGTTCGTGCTGGCCATGGTCGGGGTGGACCTGTCCAGGATCGCCGAAGAGGTGATCATCTGGGCCACCGTGGAGTTCGGATATGTGACGCTACACGATGCTTACTCAACGGGTAGCTCGATCATGCCGCAGAAGAAGAACCCCGACGTGGCCGAGCTGACCAGGGGAAAGGCCGGGCGCCTGATCGGCAACCTGACCGGGCTGCTGGCCACCCTCAAGGCGCAGCCACTGGCCTACAACCGGGACCTGCAGGAGGACAAGGAGCCGCTGTTCGACTCCGCCGACCAGCTGTCCCTGGTGCTGCCCGCGATGGCCGGCATGGTCGACACGCTGGTCTTCCACACCGAGCGCCTGGCCGCGCTGGCCCCCGCCGGGTTCACTCTGGCCACCGACGTGGCCGAGTGGCTGGTCCGGGCCGGGGTGCCGTTCCGGGTGGCGCACGAGGCGGCCGGCGCGTGCGTGCGGGCCGCCGAGGCCAGGGGAGTGGGGCTGGACGAGCTCACCGACGAGGAGCTCGCCGCCGCGTCGCCGGCGCTCACGCCGAAGGTGCGCGAGGTTCTCACGGTGGCCGGCTCCATCGGTTCGCGGGACGGCCGGGGCGGTACCGCGCCCGGCCGGGTCGCCGAGCAGCTCGCCGAACTGCGCACCACCGTTGCCGAAGCCCGAGCCTGGGCAGGGCAACCGCTGTCAGGGCCGGGAGGATCCGGATGAGTTCGGCCGGGCCCCCGGCTGGCGATGGCCTCGACGGGGGCTGCCGGGCATTGAGCGCTCTGCTGAGGCGAGATGAGCTGGCGGTCGACGTGCTCGACGCGGCGTACCGGTTGCTCGGCTGCACGCTCGAGGCCGACACGGCGCAAGGCCCGGTGGCGGTGCGGCTGGTCGAGGTGGAGGCGTACCGGGGCGCGGACGACCCGGCCTCGCACAGCTACCGGGGCCGCACCCCGCGCAACACGGTGATGTGGGGCCCGGCCGGGCACCTGTACACGTACTTCGTCTATGGCATGCACTTCTGCGCCAACGTGGTGTGCCTGACCGATGGAGTGGCCGGTGCCGTGCTGCTGCGGGCCGGCGAGGTGGTGAGCGACCCGGCGCTGGCCAGGGCGCGCCGGCCGACCGCGCGTCGGGATGTCGACCTGGCCAGGGGGCCGGCCCGGCTGGCCGCGCTGCTCGGGTTGGGGCGGGAGCAGAACGGCGTCGACCTGACCGATCCCGCGTCGCCGGTGCGGCTGTGCGCGGGCGACCCGGTGCTCAGCTCACTGGTGCGCACCGGTCCCCGGGTTGGCGTGGCCGCCGCGGCGACCCGCCCGTGGCGGTTCTGGCTGGACGGTTCCCCAGCGGTCAGTGCCTACCGGCCGGCGGTGGCTCGCCCGCGGCGAAACCTGGTCGCGGCGATGCGGGATGATCGGAGCCGTGAGTAAGCACATTCTCGACGAGCTGGCCTGGCGCGGCCTGACCGCGCAGAGCACCGACCTCGATGCGCTGCGGCGGGACCTGGACGCCGGCACGGTGACGCTGTACTGCGGTTTCGATCCGACGGCGCCCAGCCTGCACGCGGGCAACCTGGTGCCGCTGCTCACCCTGCGCCGGTTCCAACAGGCCGGGCACCAACCGATCGTGCTGGCCGGCGGGGCCACCGGCATGATCGGCGATCCCCGGGACACCGCCGAGCGCGCGCTCAACCCGCTGGACACTGTCAATGAGTGGGCCCAGCGGATCCGCGGCCAGCTGGAGCGGTTCGTCCACTTCGAGGAGTCGCCGACCGGGGCGATCGTGGCGAACAACCTGGACTGGACCGGCCCGGTCAGCGTGCTGGAGTTCCTGCGTGACGTGGGCAAGCACTTCTCGATCAACACCATGCTCAGCCGGGAGACGGTGAAGCGGCGGCTGGACGGCGAGGGGATGTCCTACACCGAGTTCAGCTACCTGCTGCTGCAGTCGAACGACTACCTGGAGCTGTTCCGCCGGCACAACTGTCGGCTGCAGATCGGTGGCTCAGACCAGTGGGGCAACATCGTCGGCGGGGTGGACCTGGTGCGCCGGGTGGAGTCGGTCGCCGTGCATGCGCTGACCACCCCATTGGTCACCGATGCCGAGGGCAACAAGTTCGGCAAGTCCACCGGCGGCGGGAGCCTCTGGCTGGATCCGGAGATGACCTCGCCGTACGCCTGGTACCAGTACTTCGTGAACGTCGGGGACGCCGACGTAGGCCCGTACCTGCGCATGTTCACCTTCCTGTCCAGGGAGGAGATCGAGGAGCTCGACGAGCAGACCCAGCAGCGCCCGCAGGCCAGGGCGGCGCAGCGCAGGCTGGCCGAGGAGCTGACCACGCTGGTGCACGGCAAGGAGGAGACCGAGCGGGTGGTGCGGGCCAGCCAGGCCCTGTTCGGTCGGGGCGAGCTGCGCGAGCTGGATCAGGGCACGCTGCGCGCCGCGCTGGCCGAGATCCCGTCCGGGACCGCCGCGCTGGCCGACGCCCCGACGATTGTGGACCTGCTGGTGGATACCGGGTTGGCGGCCAGCAAGGGCGCCGCGCGACGGACCGTCGGAGAAGGCGGCGCCTACGTCAACAACGCCAAGGTGGAGGACGCGGAGTGGTCTCCTTCGCCGGCGGACCTGCTGCACGGGCGTTGGCTGGTGATCAGACGCGGCAAACGTCACACTGCCGGTGTCGAGGTGCGCGGAAGCTGACCCTACGACCGCTCGTCGCGGCCGTGACCTGGGAAAATGCCACTCAGCGAGCGGCCGGCGGGGCGATTTGACTTTGCCGGCGCGCGGTCTGTAACTTTCCCTAGGTCGCCGAGCGGGGCGCACGGAGAGATCAGAAAGACTTGGTCCTCCAGCCGCGAACCGGACAAGGCGAACAAACCCTCAAAAAGATCTCAGGGCGAGCGGTTGCGACCGCGACTCGGACTGTGTATCGTAAGAGAGTTGCCCCGGATCGTCTCACTTGATCGTGAAGCGTGATGGTGTGTGGATGTCTTTTGAGAACTCAACAGTGTGCTGAGCTTTTTTGTCTGGTTTGTTTATGCCAGTTTGTGTTTTTTGTTTGTTTGAGTTCAGGTTTCTATGGAGAGTTTGATCCTGGCTCAGGACGAACGCTGGCGGC
>DASWST010000113.1:0-12479 GCA_036402515.1 Pseudonocardia sp. | reverse complement strand
CAGCTCCACTCGAAGGCCGAGCTGTACCCGCGGAGAGCGCGGGTGGGGTTCGAGTTCAACTTGTTGGGGGGCCGAGCCCCCCAGGCCCCCCACGGTGCTTGCTCCTCTGACCCGGCGTGGTTGGTTTGATGGCCCCCGACGGTGTGGGGTGCTCTTGATCCGGGGTGGTTGGTTTGATGGCCCGACGGTGTGGGGTGCTCTGGTATCGAGATGGATCCGCTCGATCACCCAGCGATGGATCGCACCGTCGCATGCCTGCTGCACGACATGCTGCGATTCGTCGCGGACGGACGACGCAGTTACGTCGAGGTGATGGAGGCGTGGCGGACGTCGTGCCCGCGGTTGCCGATCTGGGAGGAGGCGACCGAGCGTGGCCTCCTGATGAGGGCGAGGGATGAGTCCGGGGTCCCGGTCGTCCGGATCACGGCGGCGGGGCGGGCGTTCTTGCTCGAGGGGTGTACCGATTCTGACCTGCCGGCGCCTGCGCGCGAACGGCTAGCGCCCTGAGTCGGCGGTTCGCGCCGGTCTGGGCGCCGGAGGCGGTGCAAGAACTTTCGACTCAGCGGGGCTGGGCGTCTATGCGACATATACGAGGGGTTTTCGAGGGAATGGAAGGATCACTCCAAACGGGATGAATGCCCGCGGGGTGGGGAGGGGTTTGGGTGAGCGAGGCTATTGAGTTTGATGCGGATGGGGTGATGTTGCGGGGGCGGTTTTATCCGGCGGCGGGGGCGGGGGCCGCCTCGGGAGCGGGGGCGTCGGCTTGTGTGGTGATGGCGCATGGGTGGGCTGGGACTGCCAAGCATTTCCTTGATGACTTTGCTGAGGCGTTCGCGGCTGGTGGGCTCGCGGTGGTTCTTCATGATCACCGGGGTTGGGGCGAGTCCGATACAGCCTTGGGCGAACCTCGGCATGAGGTTGATCCGTGGCGGCAGATCAGGGACTTTCAGCACGCGATCAGTTACGCGCAGAACCGCCCCGAGGTGGACGCCGAACGGATCGGGGTGTGGGGGACGAGCTTTTCGGCCGGGCACTGTTTTGTGCTGGGCGCCATCGACCGTCGGGTCAAGGCCGTGGTCGGGCAGGCCCCGTTCATCAGTGGCCTGCGCGAGTTCCAGGGGTTGACCCGACTCGACATGGAGCACCACGCGCACCAGGCCTTCGCGGCGGACCGGATGGCTCGCCACCGCGGTGGAGCTCCGACGATCATCCCGGTGGTCGACAAGGATCCCCAGGCGATGGCCGGCCTGCCTACGGCCGATGCCTTCGAGTACTTCTACGGGCCGGGAGGCGCGGTGGAACGCGACCCTGGCTGGGCAAATGAGATCACGCTGCGCAGCGTGGAGTTCCTCTACGGATATGAGCCGGGGTTGTATCTGCCCCGTATTTCCCCGACCCCGCTGCTCATGCTGGTGGCCCGGGACGACCGCCTCGCCCCCAGCGACGTGGCCTTCCACGCGTTTTCCACCGCGGCACATCCGAAGAAGCTGGTGGTGCTGCCCGGCGGCCACTTCGACGCCTACCGGGATGAGAGCGCGGCCCTGGGGCAGACCGCCGCCCGGGACTGGTTCCTCGAGCACCTCGCCAGCTGAGCCGGACGCTGGCTCAGCCGGCGGGCTGGGGCACCGGTTCGGCGACGGTCTGGTGCACCCAGGTGAGCTTTTCCACCACCGAGGGGCTGAGTACAAATGGATAGAGGTCGTCCCGCCCCATGCTCCGGTTGACCGCGTTGAGCGCGTAGGTCAGCGGCAGCCAGTCGGCCAGGATCGACTCGAACGGCTCGTGGTCCACCTGCACCGCGGGCTCCGCGGACAGCGGGATGTCCGGCACGTCGATCCGCATGCCGAACGCGGCCGCGGTCTGCAAAGTGTCGCGGATGTGCAGGTAGTGGGCGAACGTCTCGGCCCAGTCCTCCCAGGGGTGCATGGTGGCGTACGCGCTTACGTGTCGATCCGCCCAGCCGGCGGGCGGCCCCTCGTTGTAGTGCCGAGTCAGCGCCGCGCCGTAGTCCGCCTGCTCGTCGCCGAACAGCGCGCGGAACTCGTCCAGCCGGCCGACCTGCTCGACCAGGACCGACCAGTAGTAGTGGCCGGTCTCATGCCGCAGGTGGCCAAGCATGGTGCGGTACGGCTCGCCCATTTCCTGGCGGATCTGCTCCCGGTGCGGGTCGTCCGACTCGGCGAGGTCGATGGTGACGATGCCGTCCAGGTGACCGGTCACCACGCGGGTGCCGTTGCTGGACAGCAGGTCGTAACCGAGCCCGCCCGGCCGGTCGGCCCACGAAGTTAACGGAAGGTGCAGGTCGAGCAGCTGGAACACCACGCGGCGCTTGGCCGATTCGGCGTCCGCGAAGGCCGACAGCGCCGCTAGGTCCCCGTCGGCCGGGCGTGTCCTGGTGAGCTGGCAGGACCGGCACAGCTGGCTCGGCCCGCCGGATGCCGTGTCGACCAGCCAATTACATGCGGCCAGTGCCTGGTTGGCGCAGTGCCGAGGGCCGCCACCCTCGACGAAGGACACCATGGTGAGCTGGTCGGGGCCGAATCCCAACGCCTGCCCGCAGCGCAGGCACTCGGTGTTCTCGAAGAACACAAGTTGATCACATCGCGGGCAGCTGAATGAATACACCTCCACTTACTACCCGGCGTTCGCTCGGTCGAACGTGTCGTCAGGCACCGCGAGCCGGGAGCTAGCGGGCCTGGAGGAGCCGGATGTGATTGCCGGACGGGTCCCGGAATGACGAGTCGATCCCGTACGGGCGCTCCTCCGGCGCTTCGGCGAACTCGAGGCCGCGGCCGACCAGCTCGCGGTAGGAGGCGTGACAGTCGTCGGTGCTCAGGAAGACGGTGCCGGCGAAGCCTTTCGCCATGAGCTCGCGCACCTGCTCGGCGGTATCCGTATCCATCACCGGGGGTCCCGGAATGGCCATCAGCGCAATGGCCACATCAGGCTGTCCGACCGGGCCGACGCTCAGCCACCGGAAGTTGCCGAGCTCGGGCACGGTCACGTCGCCGCGGACCTCCATGCCCACTTTCTCGGTGTAGAACTTGAGCGCCTCGTCCTGGTCGTGCACCCAGAGTTGGGCGTTCGCGATCTTGATCATCGGTCCTCCCGGTTCGGCGGAGCTCAGCCTTCGCCGGACGGTATCCACGCTGGTCCTTGGGTGTCTTCTCGAATCGTCCGGTATTGCGGGCGCCCGTAGGCGCGCAGCACGCAGCCCGGGATCAGTGCCTGGCTGGCCGCGGCCGGGAAGGCCCTCCGATAGGCGGTCGGGGACATCCCGTAGGTGCCGGTGAAGCGGGTGGTGAATGAACCGATGCTCTGCAGGCCCACGGCCAGGCAGATGTCCGCCACCGACCGGTCGGTGTTCCGCAGCAGGGCGGCGGCGCGCTCCAGCCGGCGGGTGAGCAGGTAGGCATGCGGCGACTCGCCGAAGGTACGCCGGAACTGCTCGCTGAAATGGGCCCGGGACAGCCCGGCCGCGCCGGCGAGGTCCGCCACGCTCAGCTTCTCGAAGTACCGCGCGTCCGCGAGATCCCTGGCTCGTAGCAGGTGGCGGGCGGGCGGAACGGGGACCATGGCGGAGAGTATGGCGCCCGCCGGTCGGGCCCGCGACGCTATTGTCGGCAATTGCCGCCGGCAGTGATCTCAGCTTGGGTGCCGCCGGCGCGACCGACTTGGGGTCCATTCCCCGACAGGTTTGTAGCCGCCAGGTTTCCGCAACTTTGGTAAAAGCCTCGTCACTAACTGCCCTGGAATTGTGATAACGCTATGTCGCTCACCGGTGACTCGGGATGTTTCCGCTGGTAGCGGGCGCTGACCGGGTGGCAGATAAGCGAAACGAGCTCGGTCGTTTGAGTGGTAATGACCGGTTCCACGGTACTGGCTGGGTCGGCCCGCCATATTCACCCAGCCAACAATTATGGGGGGCATTGAGCGTTCTCAGGTGAAACGTGGAAAACTTGTCCTGACAGGATCCAGACCTATCCGAGGGGGAATGGTCGTGGACGCCGCGGATGTGCGGTTCAGCGTACTGGGACCGGTCCGGGCCTGGCGCGACGGACACGAGGTCGCGCTGGGCTCGCCACAACAGTGCGCCGTGTTGGGTCTGCTGCTGCTCGGCCGAGGCCGGCCGATTGGCCTGGAGGCCTTGGTCGACCAGGTCTGGGGCGACGCGACGCCGGTGGCAGCCAGGGCGACGGTGCGGACGTATCTGTCGCGGCTGCGCCGCGCCCTGCCCGCCCTGGGAGACGCGTCGCTGATTGAGTCCGGGCGCGGCGGCTATGCGCTGCCGGTCCCGGGGGAGGCGCTGGACCTCGCGGTGTTCGAGGACCGGCTGTCCATGGCCCGGGTGGCCCGCGCGGCCGGAAACTCGGCCGAGGCCGCCGGTCTGCTGCGCGCGGCGTTGGAGCTGTGGCGTGGCCCGGCGCTGGCCGGGGCGCGCGGTCAGTTCGTCGAGCGCGAGCGGGCTCGCCTCGATCAGCTGCGGCTCGTTGCGGTCGAGGAGCGGATCGCGCTGGATCTGGACCTCGGTCGGCACGGCGAGGTGCTCGTGGAGCTGGCCGGCCTGGTCATGGCGTATCCGCTCCAGGAGCGGCTGCGGGAGCTGCAGATGCTGGCGCTGTATCGATGTGGGCGGCAGGCGGACGCGCTAGAGGTCTTCCGGGGCGTGTGGGCCCTGCTCGACCGGGAGCTGGGCATCGAGCCCGGGCCAGACCTGCGCGCGCTGCACGAGCGGATCCTGCGCGCCGACCCGGGTCTGGACCCGGGTCTGGACCCCGGTCTCGGCGGCCAGGCGGTGCCCGCGTTGGGCGGCTCGCCCACTGCCAGGTCGGCGACCGGGCCGGCCCACGGGTCAACCAGGTCACCAGGCGAGGAGGCAACCGGCGAGGCGACTGTCGACAGCGCCGCCGGCGAGGAGAGCCGCGAGTTGGCTGGCTCCAGGTCCGAGACGCTGCCCGACGCGGTGGCCCGGACCGCGGCCGGTACGCAGCGCGGCCATGGGGTCGTGGCCGATCGACTCCAGGCGGTACGCGAGCGCGGATTTGTGGGTCGGGTCGCCGAGCGGGAGCTGTTCGCCTCCGCACTGGCCGACGGGGCTGGCGCCTTTGTGACGCTGTTCCTGCACGGCCCCGGCGGGGTGGGCAAGTCCACCCTGGCCCGGCGGTTGGCCGACGACGCAACGGCGGCCGGGCGCACGGTGCTGCGCGTGGACGGCCGTGCGGTGGGCTCGTCCACCAGGGTGTTCACCGAGGCGGTCGGGCCCGCGTTGGGGATCCCGGGGGTGGTACTGCTGATCGATACCTTCGAGCAGTGTCAAACCTTGGAGGCCTGGCTGCGCGAGGACTTCCTGCCGCGGCTGCCCGAAGACGCGCTGGTGATCGTCGCGGGCCGCAACCAGCCGAGTGCGAGCTGGCGGACCGATCCGTCCTGGGCGGGGGCGTTACGCGCGCATGCCGTCCGGGATTTCGGCCCGGCCGACGCCGTCGCCCTGCTGCGGCAGCGCGGCGTGCCGGCCCAGCTGCACGAGTCGGTGCTGGCCTTCGCCGGCGGTCATCCGCTGGCGCTGTCTCTCGCCGCGGAGGTGGCCAGCCGGGTGAGTGACCCCGTCGCGGTGTTCACCCCGGCCAGGGACGTGATCGAGACATTGCTGGCCGAGCTGGTCGGCACCGTGCCCTCGCCTACCCACCGGCTCGCCCTCCAGGTGTGCGCGCACGCGCACAGCACCACCGAGGAGCTGCTGCGCATGGTGATCCCGCGGGGGAATGCCGGCGAGTTGTTCCGCTGGCTGCGCGGGCTGCCCTATGTCGAAGTCGGTGGCGTCGGCATCTATCCGCACGACGTGGTCCGTGACGCCCTGGAGATGGATCTGCGGTGGCGCGATCCGACCGGTTACGCGGACATCCATCGTCGGGTGCGCGGCTACACGCTCAGCCGCCTGGTGGACCGGAAGTTCAGCGGGGTTGAAGCGGGCTGGGCGGCCAGCGCGCTGCGTAAGCGGGGTCTCCCGGTGCCGGACATCTTCAGTTCCCGGCGGGACGGTGTAGCCGTCGAGCTGGATGCCCAGCCCGCTGACTATCCGGAAGTCGTGGCGATGGCCGGCGAGGTCAGAGGTGTGGACTCGGCACGGATCACCGCGTTCTGGCTGGCTCGACAGCCCGCTGCCTTCCGAATCTTCCGGCACCGCCAGACCGGCGAGCTGCTCGCGTTCGCCAGCTGGCTCAAGCTGACCGAGCCCGTCGCGGACGAGATCGCGGCCGACCCGGTCGTCGCCGCGGCGTGGGATCACAGCCTGGCGTTCAACCCGCCCAGGCCTGGTGAGCACATCGCGGTGACCAGGGGCATCATCCGCCGCGAGGAAGAGTCGCCCACGCCCTTGGCCCAGGACATCGGGCAGAACAGCGAGCTGCCGGCGTGGACGTCGGACCCCCGGCTGGCCCATTCGTTCGCCGGGCTGCCCGATCCCGAGCTCTGGCAGCCGCTGATGGACTACCTCGGCCAGGTTCGGCTGCCGAGCTCACCCATGATCGACGACCAGGCAACCGGAATCTTCGCGCACGACTGGCGGCTGCGCCACAACTCCCAGGTCGGAGCGCATACTGATCCGTTGGCTCGCCCGGACAGGGTCCACCGAGGCAGCCCGTGAGCAACCCCGTACACACCCGATCAACGGCTTGTCCACACGCTGCCTATCTGCTAGTGGCATAACTGAACTCATGACCACAAAGGCCGACGATCTGCTTCGGGACGCAGTGCGCTCGGGCGAGGTCTCCGGGGTCGTTGCCATGGCGACGGCGAGCGGGAGTCCGCCCTACGTGGGCGCCTTCGGCGCTCGTTCGACCGTCAACTCCAGCCGGATGACTCCGGACACCATCTTCCAGGTGTCCGCATTGGTCCGACCGATCATGGCGGTGGCCGGGCTACAACTGGTCGACTCCGGTGTGCTGGGCCTCGACGATCCACTGCGGACGGTCATTCCGGCGTTGAACCAGCCCCTGGTGCTGACTGGGTTCGACCGGAACCGGGCGCCGAAACTGCGACCGGCCCGGGGCGAGATCACCCTGCGGCGGGTGCTCAACCACACGGCCGGCTTCAATGTCGGGTCGTGGTGGGATGCGCTGGCGGACCTCGAGCGTCCGTGGTGGGCGCCACCGTGGGCGGGCTCGGTGTCCCTGCTGGCCGACCCGGGTAGCCGCTGGCTGCACTGTTCGGATATCGACCTGGTGGCCATGATCATCGAGCGGATCTCCGGGCTGACCGTGTCCGAGTACCTGCACAGCGAGATCTTCCGGGAACTGGGCATGCTGGACACCGGCTTCGCGGTCGGTCACCGGTCCAGGGCGCGGGTGGCCGGCGGCTGGCGCAAGTCGGACTTCGACGCGGGGTACGCCAACTTCTACTCCAGCCCGAAGGACTACTTCGAGTTTGTCGAGGCGGTGCTCTGGGGCGACGAGTCGCTGCTCTCCCCCGAGTCGTTCGCCCTGTTGTGCACCAACCAGATCGGCGCGTTGGCCGTGCCGAACTCACTGGACATCCGCGACGCACGGACTCCCGGGGAGATCAACTTCTACCCGGAGATCCGGCTGCACCCGCAGGCCACCCGCAAGTGGAGCCTGGGATTCATGGTGAACACCCAGGCGGTGCCGGAAGGTCCTCGGGCGGGCAGCCTCACCTGCGCGGGCGACGCGGACAGCTACTGCTGGGTCGATCCCAGCGCCAGGACGGCGGGGCTGCTGTTCGCCCAGCCCACGCCGTACCGCCCGGATGCCACGGAGTCGGTCTTCGGGGGCTTCCAGCGGGCGATCTACGCCGAGCGGGAGTCGCACAGCCGCCGACACCGCGGTGTGGTGCGCGGGCCGTCGGACGACTAGCCGCCTGGGTCGCGGCGACTAGCCGCCTGTGGCGAGCCGTCGGATGACTAGCCCCGGGGCGCGGCGTTTCCGGACGCGTGCCTCAGGCGCCCAGCCAGCCGCCGTCTACGTTGATCAGCTGGCCGGTGATGTACCTGGCCGCGTCGGAGAGCAGGAACACAACCACGCCGGCCAGCTCCGCCGGCCTACCCATCCGCCCCATCGGGATCCGGCCCAGGATGCGCCGCAGGTTGGCCGGGTCGCTCAGCAGGTCCGCGGTGAGCTGGGTGGGGAAGTAGCCGGGGCCGATCACGTTCGCCCGGATGCCCACCGAGGACAGCTCGGTCGACAGGCTTCTTGCCATGCCGAGCAGGGCGGTCTTGGAGGCCGCATAGGCAGCGCCCCTGGGCAGCCCGATCGTGCTGGCGAGCGAGCCGACGAACACGTGCGAACCCGGTCGGCCGGCCGCCTGCTGTGCCCTGGCGACCGCGCTGCTGAGGAAGAACGGCGCGTCCGCGTTGACCGACTGCACGCGGCGCCACTCCGACAGCGTGTAGTCGATCGCCGCCTTGCGGATCTGCACGCCGGCGGCGTGCACCACGCCGTCGATCGGCAGCCGGTCCTCGATGGCCGCTGCGTGCTCGGCAATGCCCTCCAGATCGCTCAGGTCGGCGGCGTGCGCCACACACTCGCCGCCCCGATCCCGGATCAGCCGCACGGTCTCCTCGAGCTGGTCGGCGGACCGGGCCAGCGCGGTGACCGAGGCCCCGGCCAGGCCCGCGGAGACCGCCATACCCTGGCCGAGCCCGCGCCCCGCGCCGGTGACCAGCACGTGCCGGCCGGCCAGACTGAACGCCGCCGGGGAAATGGCGATCTCGTCGTACCGATCGTTTCCAGTTGCTTCGTCCCCGTCGCTCACCCGCGCTCCTCCCGGTCGCCGGACACGTCGTTCAGCTCCAGCAGCAGTCGGTCGCCGGGCCGCAGGTGGTGCTCGATGAGCCGGTTCTTCATCGCCTCGGCGACGCATCGGACAGCCGGTGCCGGCTGGCTCGGACGACCGGCCGGGGCCCGGACCGCGATCCGCCGCCATCTCGCGCTGCTCGGCGCGTTGTGGAGGCAAACATATGATGATGTTACGTTGGCCCGGTGCCGACTGTTCGGGACATGCTCCCCACCGATGCGGAGGACGCGACCCTGGTGGGTCGGGTCCTGGATCCTCAGGTAGGTCCGTGCGTGGTCCTGGTCGACGGGGCGGACGCGGTGGACATCACCGACCTGGGCCCGGTCGTATCCGCCCTGTTCGAGCGCGAGGATCTCGCCAAACTGCTCGCCGCCGCGCGACACAACGGGCGCCGTCGCTGGCCGCTGGCGGAGCTGATCGACGGGTTCGCCGACGGCCCGGCGCCTGACGGCCCTCGGCTGCTCGCGCCGGTCGACCTACAGGTCATCCGGGCCGCCGGGGTGACGTTCGTGAAGAGCCTGCTGGAGCGGGTGGTCGAGGAGTGGGCGCGCGGCGACGCATCCCGGGCCGATGAGATCCGCGACCGGCTCGGCGCGACGATCGACCTCGCGGCAGTGGTGCCTGGCTCGGCGGACGCCCAGCGGCTGAAGGAGCTCCTGGTCAGCGAGGGACGCTGGTCGCAGTATCTGGAAGTGGGCATCGGCCCCGACCCGGAGATCTTCACCAAGGCGCCGGTGCTGTCCTCGGTGGGCTGCGGGCAGGCCGTCGGGGTGCTGTCCAGCTCCGGATGGAACAACCCGGAGCCGGAAGCCGTGCTGGTAGTCCGCGCGGACGGCACGCCGGTCGGCGCGACGCTCGGCAACGATGTGAACCTGCGTGATGTGGAGGGCCGCAGCGCGCTGCTGCTGCCGATGGCCAAGGACAACAACGCCTCGTGCGCGATCGGCCCGTTCGTGCGGGTGTTCGACGGCTCATTCGACCTGGATGACGTGCGCGGGTTGGACATCGAGCTCACCGTGACCGGTCGGGACGGCTATGTGCTCACCGGGTCCAGCTCGATGGCGGAGATCAGCCGCGACCCGCTGGAGCTGATCAGGCATGCCGTCGGCGACCACCACCAGTACCCGGACGGGTTCGTGCTTTTCACCGGCACGGTGTTCACCCCGACCCAGGACCGCTCGGTACCCGGCGCCGGATTCACCCACGCCGTCGGCGACCAGGTGCGCATCGCCAGCCCGAAGCTAGGCGCGCTGCTAAACGTCGTCGAGCACTCCGAGCGGGCTCCGCGCTGGGAGCTGGGCATCTGGGGGTTGATGTGCAACCTCCGCGATCGGGGACTGCTCTAGCCGAGGACGCTGTCCGCCTCGGTGTGTGACTTCCGGCGGTGGAAGCGGCGGTGCAGCTCGCGCACCTGGTCGGCGAGTTCGGGTATTGGCCCCCGCACCGCCAGCCCGGGGACAACCTCCCTGATCGGCAGCGCGCGTACCGGAGGCGGCGGCACGCCCAGCTCGCAAAGCCAACCGAGCAACTGCTCGGAAGACGTCACGTACACGATCCGGCCAAGGCCTACCCAGCCGTGCGCGGCGGCGCACATCGGGCAGTGCTCCCCCGAGGTGAACACGGTCGCCGCCGCCCGCTGCTCGGGCGTCAGGTTCGCCGCCGACCAGCGCGCCAGCTCGAACTCGGGGTGGCGGGTATGGTCACCGCCGGCCACCCGGTTGCGGTCCTCCGCCAGCACGGTCCCGTCGGCGGCAACCAGCACCGAGCCGAAGGGCTCATCCCCGTCCGCCAAGGCCTCGGCGGCCAACTCCACGCAGCGACGCAGGTGCGGTAGCTCGTCGGGTGTCACTCGGTCAGCCTCCTCAGGGTGCGATCGCCCGGGACATGTTAGGCAGGTGAAGCTGCTCGGGCGCCGGGAATTCGCGGGGGAGATCGCTACCGGAAAGGTCGTTTCCTTGTTGTCGGGCTGACTCCCTGGCGAAGTGCCCGACGTCGGCGACGCCCTTCAGCTACCAGAACTGGGGGACAGCGGATGCTGGGAGATCGTGCTGGCCGTCGTGGTCATCGCCGGCTTGGTCGCGGTGACCATGGTGATCTGGCGCCGGCACGACCGGGTGTCGCAGTGGGGCCGCCGCGGGCCGTCGGCCGCCGTGATCGCCTGGGCGAACTGGACCCTCACCGCTCGCACGCTGCCATTGCGAGATCGGTGGACGCTGTATTCGGCGAGCGCACGCCGCCCGGCGATTCGAGAACCCCGGCTTAGGATTGCTGGTCATTTCGAAAGATTGCTTTGGACGGAAGAACAGTCAGTTACAACTGTCTGGCTTCCACCTTTTGTCTGTGGGGTCGGGGGACCCTGGTCGGGGACGGCGGGCGAAGCGCCCAAAAATATCGTTGAAAAATTGCGTGCCCAGCTTCGAGTGAGCTCCGAAAAGTGTCGGACTCCGCTGCGACAATGTTGGTATGTCAGAGAGCTCCCTTGCCCCCTCGCGGGGGTCCGTGTCTGCGGGTTTGGCCGCGATGCGGGTGGATGTGCGCTCGGAGTCCAGGCAGGATCGGATTGATCAGCTGTCGTATCTGAAGACGGTGGTGCGCCAGGCCGAGCATGACATGGTCGAGCTGGTGGCGTCGTTGGATAGCGGCGGTGATTTCGTCGAACTCGGGATGCGCCCGGTGCAGGCGGTGGCGGATCTGTTGCGGTGTCGGGAGTTCGAGGCGCGTCGGATGGTGGCGGTGGCTCGGGCGGTGTTTCCCACGTCGTTGGGTGGGTTGGCGTTGGAGCCGAGGTTGCCGGCCACCGCGATGGCCTTAGCCGGCTGGGAGATCGATCAGGCGCACGCCGAGGTGATCGAACACGCGCTGCGCAAAGGTGCCGCCGAGCGGATCAGCCCGGAGCAGTGGTCGAGTTTGGAAGAACAGTTGGCGGGGTTGGCGCGGCACTACCGGCCCGATGAGCTGGCCGGGTTGGCCGCGCGGATGCTGGACCGGTTGGATCAGGACGGCCCGGCCCCAAACGAGGACGAACCGCAGGTCAACGAGCTGCACCTGTCCGCCTCGGCCGACGGTGCGGGTGGTCGGGTCAAGGGCCGGTTGGACGCGGCGACGTTTGAGGTGCTGTGCCGGGCGGTCCGCGGGGTTTTGTGCCCGGCCACCGACGAACTCAAATCATTGGGTGAGCGCCAGGCTGATGCGCTCGGCGAGATCTGTGAGCACGCCCTGGACGAAGGGCGGCTACCCCTCGAAGGTGGGGAGCGGCCGCATGTGACCGCGATCCTGGACTACCAGTGGATGCGCGAACAGGCCCGCGGGTTGATGTTCGACTTCGGCGGTCGGGGCAGCGCCGCGGACCTACGCACCCTGTTGTGTGACTGCGGAGTCACCCCAGTGGTGTTCGACGGCGCCAGCCAGCCCCTCGACCTGGGCCGGGAACGCCGCTGTGTGAGCCTGGCGCAACGCAGGGCGGTCGCCGCCCGGGATCGGGGTTGTGCGCATCCGGGGTGTCACCGCAAACCCGCCTGGTGTCAAGTGCATCACATCCGTGAATGGGTCAACGGCGGCGAAACCAACGTCGAAGATCTGGTGATGTTGTGCCGTACCCATCATCGGATGATTCATCAATCCGGCTGGGAAATCCGCATGCATCATGGCCGGCCGGAATTCATTCCGCCCCG
>DASWST010000112.1:0-48660 GCA_036402515.1 Pseudonocardia sp. | reverse complement strand
GACCATCGCCACTCACGACCCCCGACACTCGCCGTTGACTTCTGGGTCTATCTACGCAACTCTGGTGGTCAGAGCCTGCAGTCGCCCCGATGACGAGGAGAAGTGGGACCGCCATGGAGTGGACCGGTGCGCGTTACGCCGACAAGCCGACCGTCGAGGTCGAGACGTTCATCGACGCCCCGCCCACGGTGGTCTGGGAGTTCGTCTCCGACGTCACGCTGATGCCCTCGATGAGCCCGGAGCTGCAGCGGGTGGAGTGGCAGGACGGCGCCACCGGCCCGAGCGTCGGCGCCACCTTCATCGGGTACAGCAAGCACGAGGCGCTGGGCGAGTGGCACACCACCTCGCACGTGATCGAGTACGACCCGCCTCGGGTGTTCGCCTGGGCGGTGCAGGATCCGGCCGACCCGACCGCCGTCTGGCGGTTCACCGTGGAGCCACACGGCTCCGGGACCCGGCTGCGGGAGTGGATGCAGATGGGTCCGGGCCGCTCCGGGTTGAACTTCGCCATCGACCGCATGCCGGAGAAGGAGCAGAAGATCGTGTTCGTCCGGATGCGGGAGTTCGAGGCCAACATGGCCGGCACCCTGGCCGCGATCAAGGAACGGGTCGAGAGCGCCCACACCGGCGCGGTGAGCGGCGTCTGATGCGCACCGCGACCACCGTCGAGGCCTCCGGCGGCGGAGGCTGGCGCCAGACGCTGGAGTTTGTCCTCGAGGCGGAGAAGCTGGGCCTGGACGTGTGCTTCGTCGCCGAGGCCTGGGGCTCGGACGGGCCCTCCGCGTTGGGCTACCTGGCCGCGCGCACCGAACGGATCCTGCTCGGTTCCGGGATCATCCAACTCGGCACCCGCACGCCGGTGGCCATCGCGCAGGCCGCGCTGACCCTGGCCGACATGTCCGAGGGCCGCTTCCTACTGGGCCTCGGAGCCTCCGGCCCACAGGTGATCGAGGGACTGCACGGCGTGCCGTTCGCCAAGCCGCTGGCCAGGATGCGGGAGACCGTGGAGATCATCCGGCAGGCCTTCGCCGGGGAGAAGATCTCCCACTCCGGAAGCCAGTTCCACATCCCGCTGCCCGGCGGCGACACCCGCCCGATGCGGCTGTCCGCCTCGGCCAACCCAGACATCCCGATCTACCTGGCCACCATCTCGCCGAAGACGCTGGAACTGACCGGGGAGATCGCCGACGGCTGGCTGGGCACCAGCTTCGTGCCGGAAGGCGCCGCCGCCTACTTCGACCCGATCGACGCGGGGCTGGCCAAGGCCGGCCGCAAACGCGCCGACCTGGACATCTGCCAGGGCGCCGAGGTGGCCTTCGCCGACGACGAAGGCGCGTTGCGCGCCATCGTGGCCAGCCGGAAGAAGGAGCTGGCGTTCAGCCTGGGCGGGATGGGCAGCGCGACCACCAACTTCTACAACGGCGCCTACAGCCGGCAGGGCTGGGCCGATGTCGCCGCCGCGGTGCGCGAGCGCTGGCAGGCCGGCGACCGGGACGGCGCCGCCACGCTGGTCACCGACGACATGGTGCTGGGGACCACGCTGATCGGCACCGAGGACATGGTGCGCGAGCGGCTGCGGGTCTGGCGCGACGCCGGCGTCGACACCGTACGGCTCTACCCCAACGGTGAGACCGTGGACGCGAAGCTGAACACCCTGGGCCGTGCACTGGACCTGGTCCACGGGCTGGGCTGAGCCGGCGTTTGACAGCTGGGTTCAGGTACGCAACCCTGATGTTGAGTCTTACTACGCAACTCTGGCGTCCGCCAGGACGCGGAGCCCACGACGGGAGCCCCCGGTGAGCGACTGGCACAAGACCGCGTGCAGCCTGTGCTACCTCAACTGCGGGCTGGAGGTGCAGCTGGACGGCCGGGCCATCACCCGGATCCGCGGCGACAAGGAGCACCCGCGCTCGGCCGGCTACCTGTGCCAGAAGGCGCAGCGGCTGACCTGGCTGGGCAACCACGGCGACCGGCTGACCAGCCCGCTGCGCCGGCTGCCGGACGGTGGCCACGAGCCGATCGACTGGGACACCGCGCTGTCCGAGATCGCCGCGAGGCTGCACCAGGTGCGGGACGCGGACACCGAGTCCGGCCGGCCGGGCTCGTTCGGCTACGTGGGCGGCGGCGGCCAGGGCAACCACTCCGGCGGCGGCTACGGCGCCGCGCTGATGAAGTGGATGAACAGCAGCCGGTTCTTCAATGCGCTGTCCCAGGAGAAGACCGGCGACTTCTGGGTCAACGGGAAGATG
The DNA here is from genome assembly GCA_036402515.1 of Pseudonocardia sp. Classification (GTDB taxonomy): domain Bacteria; phylum Actinomycetota; class Actinomycetes; order Mycobacteriales; family Pseudonocardiaceae; genus Pseudonocardia. The sequence goes on along the minus strand of DASWST010000112.1, from coordinate 46,411 downwards.
TTCGGTTCGCAGACCTGCCATACCGCCGAGGGCATCGAGGAGTGCGATCTGCTGCTGGTGATCGGCTGCAACCCGTGGCTGGCACACGGCTTCACCAACGCCCGGCACGCGCTCAACGACATCAAGAACAACCCGGACCGCAAGATGATCGTGGTCGACCCTCGGCGTACCGAGACCGCCGATGTCGCCGAGCTGCACCTGCCGCTGCGGCCGGGCACCGACGCCTACCTGCTCGCCGCGATCCTGGCCATCATCGTGGAGCGGGACGGGGTGGACGGGGAGTTCCTGGCCGCCCGCACCGAGGGCTACCCGCAGGTGGCGGCCGCGCTGCGCGAGGTACCGGTGGACGAGTGGATCGCGCACGCCGAGCTGGAGCGGGCCGACGTGGAGCGGGCGGTGGACATGATCCTGGCCGCGAAGGCCATGACGGTCCGGGTGGAGCTGGGCATCCAGCAGGGCCGGCACTCCACCCTGAACAGCTACCTGGAGAAGCTGCTGTTCCTGATCACCGGCAACTTCGGCCGGGAAGGTACGAACAACCTGCACTCCTGGCTGGTGCCGCTCTACGGTCACTCCCGGGGCAAGCGCTCGGAGATCACCGGCTACGAGTACATCGGTGGACTGCTGCCGTCAAACACCATGGCCGAGGAGATCCTGGCCGACCACCCGAACCGGATCCGGGTGCTGTGGGTGGAGTCGTCGAACCCGGCCAACACCTACGCCGACACCACCGCGGTCGAGCTGGCCATCCGGGAGTGCGAGCTGGCCGTGGTGGTCGACGTCGCCTACACCGAGACCGCCGCGCTGGCCGACTACGTGCTGCCCGCCGCGTCCCAGCACGAGAAGTGGGAATTCACCCTCTTCAACATGGAGTGGCCGACCAACTACTTCCAGATCCGCCGCCCGCTGTTCGACCCGCTGCCCGACACCCTGGTCGAGGCGGAGATCTACGCCCGGCTGTTCGACGCGCTGGGCGTGCTGCCGTCGGCGGACGAGCTCGCGGCGCTGACTCAGATTGCCCGCACCGACCGGACCCAGCTGCTCCCGGCTGCCGGCGAACTGATGAAAGACAAGCCGGAGCTGGCCACCATCGCCCCGGTGCTGCTCTATCGGACGCTGGGCGCGGCGCTGGAGGAAACCCACCCGGGGGCGGCCTCCATGGCACCGCTGTGGGCCGGCTGCCACCGGGCGGCCGCCGCGATGACCGTGCCGGTGCAGCGGGCGTTGGACTCCACCGCGGTCGGCGCGGCGCTGGGCGAGGAACTGTTCGCCCGGATCCTGGACAGCCAGAGCGGCACCCGGTTCACCGTGCACACCTACGACGAGGTGTGGGATCTGGTGAAGCGCGAGCGGATCCAGCTGGCCGTGCCCGAGCTGCTGGGCTGGCTGGGCACCTTGGACCCGGCCGCCGAGCAGGTCAACCCGGCCTATCCGTTCTCGCTGATCAACGGGCAGCGCCGGTCACACAACGCGAACCAGATCCTGCGCGCCCCGGCGTGGCGTCGGTCCGACCCGGACGGCGCGCTGCGGGCCAGGGCGGCGGATCTGGCCTCGGTCGGCGTGGACCCCGGCGACTGGGCGGCGGTGGTCACCCCGGTGGGCCGGATCGTGGTGCGCGCCGAGGCGGACGAGAGCCTGCGCCCGATGCAGCTCGCGCTGCCGCACGGCTTCGGCATGTCCTACCCCGACGGCCACGGCGGCCGGGTCACCAACGGGCCGAGGATCAACCTGATCACCGACGCGGCGGACCGCGACCCGATCGCCGGCACCCCGCACCACAAGGACACCCCGGTCCGCCTGGAGCCGGCCACCGCCACCGAGCGCGCCACCGCGGAGCGGGACAGCGAGCGGGTCAGGGAAATAGTCAAGGCCAGCGGGCGGTGACTGGCTAGGGTCGAGCGTGGTCAACTCCAGGGTCGAGCTCGACGAGCGTTTTGCCGGCGACACGCTTGATCCGGATGTCTGGTTCCCGTACTACCTGCCACATTGGAGTTCACGCGCTGAGTCCGCCGCGACGTGTTCGGTGCGCGGCGGCGAGCTGCATTTGAGCATCCCGGTCGACCAGCCGTTGTGGTGCGCCGATCTGCACGAGGAACCACTGCGCGTCTCGTGCATCCAGAGCGGGAGCTTGGCCGGTCCGCTGGGCAGCGCGGTCGGCCAGCAGCCGTTCCGGGACGGGCTGAGGGTCCGCGAGGAGCAGCCGACGATGTGGGGTTACACGCCGCGTTACGGGCACGTGGAGGTGCGGATGCGCGGCGTGGTCAGCGCGCGCTCGATGTTCGCGTTCTGGATGTCGGGCATCGAGGACCGTCCCGAGCGCGCCGGTGAGATCTGCGTCGCGGAGATCTTCGGCGACGCGGTCCGGGACGGGTCCGCCGACGTCGGCATCGGGGTGAAGCGACTCGGCGACCCCGCCTTGACGCAGGAGTTCGCCGCCGACCCGCTCGGCATAGATGTCGCCGAGTTCCACACCTACGGCGTCGACTGGCGGCCGGGGTCGCTGGCGTTCAGCGTCGACGGGCAAGTGGTCCGCCGTCTCGACCAGGCGCCCGACTACCCGATGCAGCTCATGATCGGCGTCTTCGACTTTCCGGCCAAGGCCACGACCGACACCGGGGCGGCGCCGGTGCCCGAGCTGGTGGTCTCCCACGTCCGAGGACACCCACTCAGCTCGGGCTAGTCCCGCTCAGAATCCGGGATCGTCGGCCGGTGCCCCGCCGGTCGGCGCTGGAGTGTCCCGGTGGCCGTTGGTCTGGCCCGCCCCTCGGGCCCGGTCCCGTTCGGACGGGGTGCTGGGGTGCCGGGGTACCGGCCGGTGCTGGACGGCGATCTGAGTTTCCGCGAGGAGCGTGCTCAGCTGCTGCTCGCGCAGCCTGGACAGCGCCGCCATGGTGACTCCGTGCCCCAAGGCGGTGAGCAGCAGCAGGATTCCGACCCGGGCCAGCAGCGGCTGGACGTCCGCACCCGGCTCAAGGTTGATCGAGGCGACCAGCGCGACGCAGCCCAGCATGACCAGGTGGAACAGCACGGTGGCCAGCTTGGCGACCTGGCGGGCATGCGCGGGCTGGTAGACCTCGGCCAGGTAGCCGATGCTGCCGCGGAACAGCACCTGGCCGTCGATCGCCACGATCAGCGCACCCAGGATCAAGATCAGTAGTGGCTCCGAACTGCCCATCGCCGCACTGCCCATCGCCCCGCTCCTCCCGAGCATCGCCAGGGACGCCTGTGCCCGGCTACTCAGGGTGCCGGACGGCGCCGAGCGAGGACCCGACCCGCAGGGACGATCCCGGGAGCTCGGTCCAGCCCCGCCGGGCCGACGCGTCCGACCGCGCTGACCGGGACCGTCGTGCCCATGGCCTCTCGCGCAGCCCGCACAGCCGCTGAACTCTCGATCCCGGTTCCGCGAGGGAGTACGCCGGCCGGCGACGGCATCGCCCTGGGAGTGGGGCCCGTGGAGATCGACGCGTACATCGACTTCCAGTGCCCGTTCTGCAAGCAGTTCGAGCTGATGGCCAGGCCCACCCTGGAGAAGCTGGTGGCCGATCGACTTTGCACGCTGATTTACCACCCGGTGAACTTCCTGGACGCGGTCTCGACCACCGGCTACTCGACCCGCTCCGCGGCGGCCTCTGGGGCAGCCGCGGACTATGACATGTTCCCCGAGTACGCCTACGCGCTGTTCGCCAACCAGCCCCCGGAGGGCGGCCCCGGTCTCACCGACGGCCAGCTGGTGGAGTTGGGCGAGGCCGTCGGGATCACCGACCCCGGGTTCGCCGAGGCGATTCGCCGGGGCCGCTACCTGCTTTGGCCGCCCTATGTGACCGAGCGCGCGGTGGAGCGCGGCGTCGCCGGCACGCCGAGCGTGTTCGTCCAGAACATCCCGATCGCGGCCCGCCCTGGCCCGATCCTGGCCGCCGTCCAAGTCGCCCTGGCCTGACCCGGCGGGGCCGGGACACCGGCGGCCCCGGCGCGGATCACCGGGAGGAGGCAACGGTGCGGAAGTACATCAACGGGTTGAAGACCGCGGTGTTGCTGGGCGCGATGAGTGCACTGGTGGTGCTGGTCGGCTCCTTCTTCGGCCGCACCGGGTTGATCATCGCCCTGCTGCTGGCGTTGGGCATGAACGGCTACGCATACTTCAACTCGGACAAGTTGGCGCTGCGGGCGATGCGGGCCCAGCCGGTGACCGAGTACGAGCAGCCGGTGCTCTACCGGATCGTCCACGAGCTCGCCGAAGAGGCGCACCAGCCGATGCCCAGCGTCTACATCAGCCCCACCGAGGCGCCCAACGCATTCGCCACCGGCCGCAACCCTCGGCACGCCGCCGTCTGTGTCACGGTCGGCCTGCTGCGGATCCTGGACGAGCGGGAGCTGCGCGCCGTACTGGGCCATGAGTTGAGCCATGTGTACAACCGGGACATCCTCATCGCCAGCGTCGCCGGCGCGTTGGCCAGCGCGGTCACCTTCCTGGCTCACCTGGCGGCGTTCGCCGGGCCCTTCGGCAGCCCAGACGGCGAAGACCGCAACCCGATCGGGTTGCTGTTGATCGCGCTCCTTGGCCCGATCGCGGCGGCCATCGTGCAGCTGGCGGTCAGCCGGTCCCGGGAGTATCAGGCCGACGCCGGTGGCGCGGAGCTGACCGGGGACCCGCTGGCGCTGGCCTCGGCATTGCGCAAGCTGGAGCGAGGGACCCGCGCGCTGCCGCTGCCGCCGGCCCCGGAGCTGGTCTCCCAGTCCCACCTCATGATCGCTAACCCGTTCGGGGCGGGCGGCGGGCTGGCCCGCCTGTTCTCCACGCACCCGCCGATCGCCGAGCGCATCCGTCGCCTCGAGCAGATGGCCGGCCACCGCCGAGGGCCAACAGGCATGCGCTGACCAGTCGCGGTTCCTCGGTCACCGCGGGGCGCGCTCGCCGGGTTCAGCATGCTGCAGGAATCGGACCCTGACCCGGCCACCGAACCAGGAGGTCCGGGAGACCTCCGACAGCTCACCGTTCTTCTCCCGGGTGACCGCTGTCTCGCTCACCGTCACCACGGCGCTGGACCGCCGCCGTCCACGACCGCATGCTCACCATGACGCGCTGACCTCGGGCGAGGAGAACACCCCATGACGACCCTGCCGACCGCGGAGCTGCACCTGCACCTGGAGGGAACCCTGGAGCCGGAGACGATCCTGCGCCTAGCCGAGCGCAACGCGGTGCCGCTGCCTTACCACGACGTGGACGACCTCGCCGCCCGGTACGACTTCGCCGACCTGCGGTCTTTCCTCGACCTCTACTACGCCAACATGGCAACGCTGCGGACCGCACAGGATTTCGCCGACATGACCGACGCCTACCTCGCCAGAGCCGCCACGGCCGGCGTTGTGCACGCGGAGGTCTTCCTCGACCCACAGGCCCACACCGCGCGCGGAGTACCGATCGAGGAGGTGCTCGACGGCGTGTGTGCCGCGCTCGGCGCGGCGCCGGCCCGGCACGGGATCAGCACCGGCCTGATCGTGACCATGCTGCGCGACCACAGCGCCGCCGATGCAATGCGGACGCTCACCGACGTGCTCCGCACCGGCGCGCCGATCATCGGGATCGGCCTGGACTCCGCGGAGGTCGGGAATCCGCCGTCCAAGTTCGTCGAGGTGTTCGCCCGGGCCAGGGCCGAGGGTCTGCACGCCGTCGCGCACGCGGGCGAGGAGGGTCCACCGAGCTACGTCTGGGAGGCGCTCGATCTTTTGGGCGTCGAGCGGATCGACCACGGCGTGCGCAGCATGGAGGACGAGCGGCTGGTCGCCCGGCTGACCGAGGGCCAGGTCCCGCTCACGGTGTGCCCGCTGTCGAACCTGCGGCTGAAAGTGGTGCCCGACCTCGCCTCGCACCCGCTGCCGGAGATGCTGCGCCGAGGCCTGATGGTGACGGTCAACTCCGACGATCCCGCCTACTTCGGCGGTTACCTGGACGCCAACCTGGCCGCGGTCGCCAGCCTCCCCGGCGTGGACGGGGACGGGATGCGGCAGCTGGCCCGCAACTCGATCAACGCGTCGTTCCTCGATGACGTGCGCAAGCGCGAGCTGCTCGCCCGCATCGACGCCGCCGTGGCCGCCACCAACGCATGACCGTCGGCATCAGGGGCGGATTGAGCATCGACCAGTTACCGGGCGAGGAGGTGGGTGGCCAGCGCGTCGAGTTGGCGGGCGGCGGAGCCGAGCAGTGCCCGGCGGGCCCGGGCGCGCTTGAGTAGCACGTGGGACGGATGCTCCCAGGTGAAGCCGATGCCCCCGTGCGCCTGCAGCGCGTCGGCGGTGGCGGCGTCGGCGGCGTCGGACGCGGCGACCAGCGCGGTTCGGGCGGCCAGCTCGGCGCCCGGTCCGCTTCCCGGATCCGAGGCGGCGGTATGCACCAGCAGCCGGGCCGCGTCCAGCTGCACGTACCGGTCGGCGAGCATGTGCTTGATCGCCTGGAAGGAGCCGATGGGTCGGCCGAACTGCCGCCGCTGCATGGCGTACGACACCGCCCCGTCCAGCGCCCGCTGCCCGGTGCCGACCAGCTCGGCGGCCAGCACGGTGAGGATCTCCGCGACCGGGAAGCCGCCGGCCTGTGACCACGGCACCAGCGCGCACGGGGCCGCGGTCAGCACCACCGACGCGAGTGGCTCCATGATGTCCAGCGACGGCACGCGAGCCCGGCGCACGCCTGGCCCGGTCAGCTGCACCAGCACCACGGCGCCACCGGGCTCGATGGCCAGCAGCCGGTCGGCGTCCATCCCGAAGGGCACCGCGCGCAGCGTCCCGGTCACCGTCGAACCCGACACGGCTAGCGCGGAGCTCCGCCGCCCGGGTACCACCGCGGCCGGGAACGTCTCCCACGCCGGCACCACCACCGCTCCCCCGGACACCACCTCGCCGAGCACCTCGGCTGCCTGGGAGCCGGCGCACCGGGCGAGCACGGCGGTCACCGCGGCGGTGGGCGCGAACGGCACCGCCGGCACCGCGGCGCCCACCCGCTCGGCCAGTAGGCACTGCTCGAGCAGCCCCGCCCCGCCGCCGCCCACCGACTCCGGCACGGCCAGCCCGAGCAGCCCCAGCTCCGCCAGGGTGTCCCACAGCGGCCGGTTCAACTCCAGTGGCAGCGCGGCGAACTCCGGCGGCAGGGGATCCTTGCGGGCCGCGTCGGCGAGCACCCGCGCGGCGGTCTGACTGAGCTCGCCCTGCTCGGCGGTCAACCCCACCATCCGGTCCTCCTCGACCCATCCTCAGCACCTGCTCAATGAACTCTCCCCAGAGCATTGACTAGTGAGTCCATCTACGCAACTGTTCTGTTCAGAGCGCATTCAGGAGGTATCAGGTGGACGGTTTCCGGGCGGCGGTGCAGCGGTTGGTGGCCGAGCTGACACCACCGGGCTGGCAGGGCATCGGGGCGCTCGAGGAGCAGGAGCACGCCGAGTTCCGGGCCAGGGCCCGCGCCGCGCTGGCCGAGCGTGGCTGGGTGGCACCGGCGTGGCCAACCGAGTACGGCGGAGCCGGCCTGGGCGCCCGAGAGCTCGTGGTACTGGTCGAGGAGCTGACCGGAGCCGGGGTTCCATTCGGCTCGGACAACGACGCGTTCGGCATCAGCATGTTGGGCAACACCATGCTCCGGGTGGCCTCCGCGGAGCTGTGCGCGCGCTTCCTACCGAAGATCGTCTCCGGGGAGTACGTGTTCGCCCAGGGTTTCTCCGAGCCGGGCGCCGGGTCGGACCTGGCCGGCCTCGCCCTGCGCGCGGAGCCGGACGGGGACCGCTGGGTGCTCAACGGACAGAAGCTCTGGTCCTCCGGTGCGCACCGGGCCAACTGGATGTTCGTGCTGGCCAGGACGAACCCACAGGTCGCCCCGCACCGGGGCATCAGCATGCTGCTGGTCCCGCTCGATCAGCCGGGCGTGACGATCCGGCCGATCCGCAACATCACCGGCGACGCCGACTTCAACGAAGTGTTCTTCGACGACGCGTTCACCGAGCGCGAGCTGGTGGTCGGGCAGGTGGACCGGGGCTGGGCGGTGGCAATGACGCTGCTGGGGTTCGAGCGCGGGGAGAGCGCGCTGCACGCTCCGATCCGGTTCCGCAATGAGTTGAACCGGCTGATCGAGCTGGTCAGGGAGCGGGCGCTGACCGACGACCCGGACATCCGCCGCCGGGTCGCCTGGTGTCACGTGCAGGTCGAGCAGCTTCGTGCACATGGGGCGAGGACCGCCGCCAAGCTGGTCGCCGGCGAAGAACCCGGCCCCGAGGCCGCCGCGTTCAAGCTGCTCTGGAGCGAATACCACCGGCACTCGACCGAGCTCGCGCTGGACGTGCTCGGCCTGGACGCGCTCACCCCGTCCGGCCGCCCCTCGCCGAACTGGTACCACACCGACGACCCGGGAGCGCCGAACTCCTCGGCGTCCTGGACCAGCGTGTACCTCAACGCGCGAGCCGGCACCATCTACGCCGGCTCCTCCCAGGTGCAGCGCGGCATCATCGGCGAGCTGCTGCTCGGGCTGCCCAAGGAACCCAAGGAGCCCAAGCCGGTTGCCGCCGGACAGGCGGCCCGGACATGACGATCATCCGAAGCCCGTACCCGGACATCGTGGTCCCCTCCACCAGCCTGCCGGAGTTCCTGTTCGGCTCGCTCAGCCCGCAAGACGCCGCCCGCCCGGCCGTGGTCGCGGCGGACGCCGAGCGGGGATACACCTTCGGCGAGCTGGCCGACGCGGTCGGCAAGGTGGCCGGCGCGCTCGCCGGCCGCGGACTGGGCCGGGGCGCGGTGGCCGCACTGTTCGCGCCGAACAGCCCGGACTACCCGGTGATCTTCCACGGGGTACTCGCCTCGGGCGCGGCCGTCTCGCCGGCCAACGCGCTCTACACCCCCGCCGAGCTGGCCCACCAGCTGCGTGACGCCGGCGCGAGCATCCTGTTCACCGACACGGACGGGCTGGACCGGGCCCGGCTCGCCGCGGCCGAGGACGGCGTCGCAGTGTCCGAAATCGTGGTGCTCGACCACCAGCCACAGACCCACCAGCCACAGACCCAAACCACCCCAAACTTTCCGCGAGTCGGCGTTCTCAGCACACTGAGTCGGCCCTCTCAGCACGCTCCCGCCGGGGCGTCCCACCCGAATAGAACCGGGATCACCGAGACCGGATTCGTGGAGTTCCTCGCCGAAGCCGGCCCGCCACCTCGGCTCCAGATCGACCCCGAGGACCTGGCCGCGTTGCCCTACTCCTCCGGCACCGCCGGCCGCTCCAAGGGCGTGATGCTGACCCATCGCAACCTGGTGGCGAACCTGCTGCAGCTGCGCCCGATGGGCCGGATCGACGCCGACTCGCGGTTGCTGGCCGCGTTGCCGCTGTTCCACATCTACGGGCTGACCGGGATCATGAACCAGGGCCTGCATCAGCGCGCGCTGGTGGTCACCATGCCCCGGTTCGATCTGGCCGGCTTCCTCGCCGCCATCGCGAAGCACCGGATCGACCACCTCCACATCGCCCCGCCGATCGCGCTCGCGCTGGCCAAGAGCCCACTGGTGGACGACTACGACCTGAGCAGCGTGCGGATCCTGGTGTCCGCGGCCGCGTCGCTGGACGCCGGCCTGGCCAAAGCCGTCGCCGACCGGCTGGGCGCCACCGTGCTGCAGGGCTACGGGCTCACCGAGTCCAGCCCCGGAACGCACGGAATCCCGCACGACCGGCCGGACATCGACCTCGGCTCGATCGGCGTTCCGATGCCGAATGTCGAGGCGCGGGTGGTCGACCCGGCGACCGGTCGGGACGTCGCGGCAGGCGAGCGGGGAGAGCTGTGGTGCCGCGGTCCGAACATCATGCGCGGCTACCTGAACAATCCGACCGCGACGGCGGCCACCGTCGATCGGGACGGCTTCCTGCACACCGGCGACGTCGTCACGGTGGACTCGGGCGGGGTGTTCCGGGTGGTCGACCGGCTCAAGGAACTGATCAAGTACAAGGGCTACCAGGTCGCCCCGGCCGAGCTGGAAGCGCTGCTGCTCGGCCATCCCGGGGTGGCGGACGCGGCGGTCATCGGCGTGCCGGACCCGGAGTGCGGCGAACTGCCCAAGGCGTACGTGGTGCGCCGCGACAGCCACGCCGAGCTGGACGCCAATGAACTGATGGCCTACCTGGCCGACCGGGTGGCACCGCACAAGAAGGTCCGGCTGGTCGAGTTCATCGAGCGGATCCCGAAGTCGGCGGCCGGCAAGATCCTGCGCAACCAGCTGCGTGGGCGAGAGACGGTGGCCGACGGCCTCGCCTCACCTGCCCGAGTGGGGCGCTGATCGGCCGGTCGCCTGGGTGATTGCGGGGCGTTGTCCGGCCGCTTGGCAGGATGCCCCCAGTTCACTCGGCGGCCGGAGGTGGGTGCGTGGGGCCCGATCGTCCAACCCTGGTCGACGAGAGGTCGGGGCAAGGTGTCGAGGACACCAAGCCGTGGCGGGGTGTCGAGGACACGCTCGCGCGCCACCTGCGATGGTTGATCGGAAGCGTCGCGCTCGCCGTTGTTGCCGCGCTGTACGTGGCGGACCTGGTGTCCAGCCTGGAGCGAGTGTCTCGAGGGGTCGTGGTCGCCGGGGTGCATCTCGGCGGGCTCAATGCCGAGGAGGCCGAGCGGAGACTGCGCGCCGCGCTGGAGCCGCGCACCTCGCGGCCGGTGGCCGTGACCGCCGAGGAGCTGACCGGCCAGCTGGACCCGCGCGGCGCCGGGTTGGCGGTGGACTGGGCAGGCACGATGGCGCGCGCGACCGACCAACCGCTGAACCCGCTGCGCCGGCTCCAGTCGTTCGTGGCCCTGCGCGAGGTCCCGGTGGCCAGCATCTCTGATGGCGCACGGATGTCCGCCCTGCTCGACCCGTTCGCCGCCCGCGTCGACAGGACGCCGACCGAGGGCTCGGTGCGCTTCGCGGGGCTGGAGCCGCTGCCGGTGTACCCGACCGCGGGCCGGCGATTGGACGTGCCCGCCGCGGTGCGCACGGTGACCGCCGATTGGTTGGCGGACCGGCCGGTGGCGCTACCGGTCAGCGAGGTGCCCGCCAGCACAACGCCGGAGGACGTGCGCCGGGCGATCGACACCGTTGCCCGGCCGTCGGTGTCCGCGCCGGCGGTGCTGCTCGGTGACGGCGTACGGGCCACGCTGGATCCCGCGGTGATCGCTTCCGCGCTGCGCTTCCGGGTCGCCTCGGGCTCCGGGCTGGTTCCGGAGCTCGACGCCGGCGTGGTGACCGGGGCGCTCGGCGGCCAGCTCGCGGCCACTGAGCGGCCCGGGCGCAACGCGTCGGTGAACTTCGCGGGCGTCGCGCCGGTGGTGGTACCGGCGCGGGACGGCCGAACGATCGACTATCCGGCGACGTTCCGGGACCTGCTCGGGGCGCTGGCCAGGACGGAAGGGGCGCGCGAGGTCCCCGTGGTCTACCGCGTGCAGCCGGCGAAGGTCAGCACCGACGAGGTCAACCGGGCACTGGCGGCGGGCGAGATCAGCACCTTCACCACCCGCGGGTTCGCCGCCGACTCCGGGCGGAACATCCGCCGAGCCGCCGAAATGATCAACGGCGCGGTGTTGGGGCCGGGCGAGACGTTCAGCCTGAACGCGGCCACCAACCCCCGCAACGCGGCCAACGGCTTCGTCGAGGCCGGGATCATCGAGGACGGCCAGCCGGCGCGAGGCATCGGCGGCGGTGTCTCGCAGGTTGCCACGACGCTGTACAACGCCGGGTACTTCGCCGGCATGGTCGACGTGGAGCACCGCGAGCACAGCTACTACATCAGCCGCTACCCGGTCGCGCGCGAGGCGACGGTCTTCAACGACGTGATCGATGTGAAGTTCCGCAACGACACCCCCGGCGCCGTGGTGATCCGGACGTTGTGGACCCCGTCATCGATCACCGTGAAGATCCTCGGGGCGAAGACCTACGAGGTCACCTCGCGCACCGGTCCCCGGGCCAATCCGACCCCGCCGCCGGTGACCACCAGCCGCGGCCCGACCTGCACCCCGAGCCGAGGAAGCCCCGGGTTCACCGCGACCGACACCCGCACCATCCGGGACATCCGCACCGGCCAGACCCGCACGGAGACGCGGACCGTCAACTACCACCCCTCACCCACCGTGGTCTGCCCAGACTGATCCCCGCTCCGGGTGGATCGCCACGGACAGTCGCGTCACGCACCGAGCCTAGGCGCCCGGTAATTGCCTCGCGTTGCTGAATTCGAAACGCTACCGTCCGACAGGTGTTGTCGTTTTAGAAACGCTGGGAGGTTGTCGTGACGCCGCGCATCGAACCACTGTCCGAGCCGTACGCCCCCGAGGTCGCCGAACGGCTCGAGGCGCTGATGCCGCCGGGCGAACCACCGATCCGCCTGTTCCGCACCTTCGTGAAGAACCTGCCGATGGCGGCCGGGCTCAACGCCTGGGGCAGCTACTACCTGAGCCGGCAGCTGTCGCTGTCCCCGCGGGATCGGGAGCTGGTGATCGATCGCACCACGGCGCGGTGTGGCTGCGAATACGAGTGGGGCGTGCACATCGCGTTCTACGCCGACCGGGTCGAGCTGACCAAGGACCAGATCCGCTCGCTCGCCTACGGGACGGCATCCGACCTGTGCTGGAACGCCCACGACGCAGTCCTGATCGAGGCCATCGACGCCCTGCACGACACCTCGACGATCGACGACGTGCTGTGGCCGCGCCTCTCCGCGAGCTTCTCCGAGGCCCAGCTGCTCGACCTGTGCATGCTCAGCGGCTGGTACCACTCGATCAGCTACGCGGCCAACGCCGCCGGCGTGGAAGCCGAGGACTGGGCGCCGCGATTCGCCGACTTCCTGGCCTGACCGAGCGCCGCCAGAGCCTCGGTCAGCGGCTATGGCCGGCGCGGTACCAGTCCAGCGTGGCGCGGATGCCGTCCTGGTACGAGGTCGGGCTGTCGTTGAAGGACCGGGTGAAGTCGCTGCTGTCGACAACGAACGGCTGCTCGAACTGGTACAGAATCTCCGCCCCTTCCCTGGCCAGTGGTGACACCAGGCCGAGAACGCGTGCGGTCCGCGAGCTGATGGGGACGACCCGCTGCTTGGTGCCGGCCGCGTCGAATACCGCGCGGACGAACTCCCGCCCGGTGGTCGGCGGCGCGGTGGGCACATGCCAGGCTCGGCCGAGGGCTTCGGAGCGCTCACCCAGCGTCACCATGGCCCGGCCGAAGTCCTCGATGTAGGTCGGCGTGAGTGGCATGTCGAGCCGGCCGAACCAGCGAGCCGGCCGCCCAGCCACCGCCGCCCCGAACAGCCCCTTGGCCAGCACCGACTCGACCGAGGGACCGTAGAGCTCACCAGCCCGGGCGATGGTCACGGCGACCCGGCCCTGATCGTGCGCACGCAGCAGCTTCTCGGCCAGCCAGGCCCGCAACACTCCCCGATTCGAGACCGGCCGCGACGGTAGCTCCTCGGTCAGCGGAGCGTTGACGGCGCCGTACATCCAGGTGTCGTCGGCAAACACGAGCCGGGCACCAGCGGCCTCGGCGCCGGCCAGAATTGCGTCGGTCATCGGCGGGAAGAGCGCCCGCCAGTGCGCGAAAGGCGGCATCGCGCAGTGGTAGACGACGTCGGCGCCGTCGCAGACTTCGCGCATCCGGTCGGCGTTCGTGGCGTCGGCGCCGACGGTCTCCACGCCGGGCGGGACCGAGAACGCTCCGCCCCGACTGATCGCCCGGACGTGCCCGCCGCGCTCAGCGAGCAGTCGCACGACGACGCTTCCGCTGGCGCCGCTGCCGCCAATGACGACGTGGGTCTCGGTCATGGCAACGGACCATGCCAGATCACGCTTGCGATTAGCTTCAATAGCCGGCGGCGCGCTACCAGGTCATCCCGCGAAGCCGCCGCCGACCACCACCTTGCCGATCATCGCCCCGCTCTCCACCAGCTCGTGCGCGCGCCGCAGGGTGTTGGCCGAGATCGGTTCCAGGCGTTGCGCGACGGTGCTGCGCAGCACGCCGGAGTCCACCAGGTGCGCGGCCGACTCGAGCAGCTCGTGCTGGGCCGGATCCTCCGGGGCGAACAGCGGGCGGGTGAACATCAGCTCCCAGTGCCAGGTCAGGCTCTTGTCCTTGAGCGGCAGCAGGTCCAGGCCCTCCGGCTCGTCGATCGCGGTGACCTCTCCGCCCGGCCGCAGGAGCTCGGCGTAGGTGGCCACGTTGCCCTCGGAGAACGGGCTGAAGATGTAGTCGACCCCGGCCGGGACGACCGCGCGGACCGCTGCCACCAGGTCCCCGCGGTGGCCCACCACGTGGTGGGCGCCGAGCTCGGTGACCCATGCTCGGGACTCCTCCCGAGACGCGGTGCCGATCACCGTCACCCCGGTCAGCGCCCTGGCCAGCTGGATGATCATCGAGCCGACCCCACCGGCGGCGCCCATCACCAGCAAGGTGCCGGTGCTGTCCTTGCCCAACCGGAAGCGGTCGAACAGCGACTCCCACGCGGTGATCGTGGTCAGCGGCAGCGCGGCCGCCTCGGCGAAGTCCAGGCTGGTCGGCTTGTGCCCGGCGATCCGCTCGTCCACCAGGTGCAACGCCGAGTTGGTCCCTGGCCGCCCGATCGAGCCGGCGTAGTACACCTCGTCGCTCACCGCGAACCGGCTCACCTCCGCGCCCACCGCCACCACCACGCCGGCGGCGTCGTAGCCGAGCACCTTGAGCTCGCCGGCCGGGTCGACGCCCTTGCGCACCTTGGTGTCCACCGGATTCACCGAGACCGCCTCCACCCGCACCAGCAGGTCGTGCGGCCCGGGCGTCGGGACGGGCAGTTCAACATCCAGCAGGCTGGCCGGGTCGCTGATCGGCAGACTGGCGCGGTATCCGACGGCGCGCATGTTTTCGGTCATGCCGCCACGGTAACTCCAGGGATCTAGTTGCCCGCAAGATCGACTGACACCGGCCCAGACGCTGCGCCGCTGGACTGTGTCCAACGTGGACCGCATGCCGGCACTGGCCTGATTCAGGTGGGCGGCGCCAGGGTGCAGCTCGCGCCGTCGGCCGGCAACACCAGATCGATGAGGTACTGCGTCACCGCGTCGTCCACACACTGGTTTCCGTGCATGGCCGCGGTGTGTTGGGCGCCGTGCGCGGTGAGCAGCCGCGCGCTGAGCGACTTGGCCAGTTCCACCCCGGCCTGGTACGGCGTGGCCGGATCGCCGGTGGTGGAGATGACCATGACCTGGGGCAGCCCGGCCACCTTCGGCTGGTGGGCCACGCTGGTGGGCGGCGCCGGCCAGAACGCGCAGGCGCCGCGGGCCGAGCTCGGACCGTTGCCGTCATCGCTGTAGGGCGAGGCGGCGAGGAGTCGCTTGCTGAGCTCCAGCTCGGCGGCGGGGTCGGGGCTCTGCCGTTTGTCCACGCAATTGATTGCCATGTTCGCGTCGTGCAGCCCGCTGTACTCGCCGCCCTCACCGCGGCCTTCGTAGTCGTCGGCCATGCGCATCAGGATTTCGCCCTTGCCGGCGGCCAGCTCGATCAGACCCTTGCGCAGCGGTTCCCATTTCGACTGCCCGTAGAACGCGCTGGAGGTCGCGGTGACCACGTCCGCATGGGACAACTTGCGGCCGTCCTCGAGCGGGAGTGGATCCTGGATGAGCGGCAGGGCCATTTTGCGATAATTCGCCGTCGCGGACGTCGGGTCGCTACCTAACGGGCACTGTGCCTGTGCCGCGCACCATGTGGCGAACGTGTCGAACGCCCGTTGAAACGCGGCGTTCTGTTCCACTTCCTCGTCCGCCGGTTTCCGGTTGGGATCGAGAGCACCGTCGAGCACCAGGGCGCGGACATTGTTCGGGAAGGCCTCCGCGTAGGTGTAGCCGATCCGGGTGCCGTAGGAGAAGCCGAGGTAGGTCAGCTTCTGGTCACCCAAGGCGGAGCGCAACACGTCCATGTCCCTGGCCACGTCCCGGGTGCCCACATTGGCCAGTAGATCCACCCCGGACCGCTCCGCACACTGGGCGACCTCGTCCTTGGTGTGCTGCTCCCGTGCGGCGTCGGCCGCGCGCCGTTCCGCCTCGTTGGCGGGTGGGTGTAGCTCGACCTGGAAGAGCCGCTCCTGATCGCGCTCGCGGTCGGTTTTGCAGGTGACCGCCGGCTCGCTGGAGCCGACTCCGCGCGGGTCGAAGCCCACCAGGTCGAACCGCTCGCCGAGCGGCGTGCCACCCATCTCGCGGGCCAGGCCCGCGGCCAGCTTCGTCCCCGAACCGCCGGGGCCGCCCGGGTTGACGACCAACGACCCGATCCGTTCGGTCGGCTCGCTGGCTTTCTGCCGCAGCACGGCCAGCCGGGCCTTCTTGCCGTTCGGGCGGCTGTAGTCCAGGGGCACCTGGAGATAGGTGCAGTCGAACCTTCCGCAGCGGTTCCAGTCCAGCTCCTGAGTGTAGAACCGCTGCAGGTCGGGGGCCGGAGCGGACCCGATCTCCGTCCCCCCACCGAACCGGCCGCCCAGTCCACACGCCGCCAACGGCACGACGAGGGCCAACAGCGCGACCACAATCAGCGTGCGCCGACCTCGGCGAAGGGATGCGCGGATCATCGCGACTACGCGCTCGCCGCCACACCTCGTGTTGTTCGTCATGAGGGTCACCCCGCTGCCCCAATCTCGCGGAATTGGGCGACCGCGATGTCTGGCTGCTCAGTTGTCATGTGGTAGATCGCAATCCCGGCGGCGAGTGCCACCTGGCTGACCTCGGTGGTCGACGCGCCAAGGACCATCAGCCAGCCCTCCGGCAGCGTGTGGACGTCGGGAATGTCGTGTTTGCGCAGCGTCGAGGCAAGCCGAGCGGGCTCCGAGCTGAGTACCCGAACCCGTTCCCGGTGGTCGCCAGGCAGTTCCGCCAGCGCGCCCTGGAAGACCTGTATGCCCTGACGGACGATCACTAGCCGGTCCACGGCCTGGGAGAGCTCGCCGAGCTGGCGGGCGGAGAGCAGCACGGTGCGTCCGGTGTCGGCGAAGGAGCGCAGGAACCCGCGCAGCCAGGCAGCGCCTTCCGGGTCCAGCCCGGAGCCCGGTTCGTCCAGCACGAGAAACTGGGGGTCGCCGAGCATCGCGGTGGCCAGCGCGAGGCGTTGGCGCATGCCCAGGGAGAACCCGCCGATCTTGCGGTCGGCCGCGTAGGTCAACCCGACCATTGCCAGCACCTCGTCCGCGCGCCGGTCCGGCAGGCCGGTCGTGGCGGTGTAGATCCGCAGGTGGGACCGGGCTTTGTGGGCGCGGTGGAAGCCGTTGGAGTTCAGCGCCGCGCCGATCACCCGGGCCGGGTGGGCCAGCTGGCCGTGCCGCACGCCGTTCACGGTGGCCTCGCCGCCGCTGGGGCGGACGAGCCCGAGAATGGCACGCAGCGTGGTGGTTTTACCCGCGCCGTCGGGCCCCAGAAGGCCGGTGATCTGTCCGGGTTCCGCGGTGAAGCTGACGTCGCGTACCGCTTCGACGGACCGGAATCGCTTGGACAAATTCCGCACCACAATCCGCCCACTGTGGTCGTCGCCGGGCGCGATTGTCTGTGGTGGATGTGCTGTCCGCGCCGTGGCTACGGCCATCCCGACCTCTATTCCTCGAAACCGCCATGCCGTCTCCGCGGCAGACACCGGTGCGGCGGCAATGGACGTGGGGCGCCGCCCGGCGTGTTATCCAGCGAGGGCTAACGTCGAAGACGATCTCAGGGTTTGCCAGGGACGGGCCATGGTGCACGCCCCCGAGGGGCTACCCCGGCGGAGTAGGGCAGCCCCCTGGGGGAAACACCCCCGTTGCCCAGCGGCCCATCGCGCAATAGTTACTTGACAGCACTGTATAGATTGGTGTTGTCGCCAGTCCACACTCGAACGGAGCCCGCCGATGAAGGTCATCGCCTACGACCGCTTCCGGCCCGGAGTCACCATGGAGACGATCACGCCGCTGCTCGGTGAGGAGGTCGCCAACGTGTGGCGGCTGTGGAAGCTGGGCGTCGTCCGGGAGAACTACGCCAGGGCCGACGAGCCGGGCGTGGTGATCGTCTTCGAGGTGGCCAGTGTCGATGACGCCCGCCGCTACGTCTCCGACTTCCCGCTCTCCAAGGCCGGCTATCTGGAGTGGTTCTACCTGCCGGTCCAGGCCCCCCTGCCACTGGAGAGCCTGATGGACCCCTCGGTCGATGTCGCCGAACCCTACGACCGCACCACCACCCGCTGACCCTCCGCCGGCGGACGGTGACCGGCATGGCTACTTGATCCCCACGACCATTGAGGCGGGGCCCACCAGTGGTTCCAGATATGACTCGCTGAACCCCACCGACTCAAGCCACCCTCGGCAGTCAGCACCGGTGTAATCGAATCCGCCTTCGTTCTCGATCAGCATGTTCAGGCTGATCAGGAGCCCGAAGGCGTTCTCCCGACGTTCGTCGTCAATGATGCAGTCGTAGACGATCAGCGCGCCGCCGGTGGGTAGCGCGTCGTACGCCTTCCGGATCAGCAGGAGCTTTTCCCGGAGATCCCAGTCGTGCAGGATGTGGCCCATGACCAACACGTCGGCCGACGGTAGCGGGTCGGTGAAGAAATCTCCGGGATAGAACCGCAGGCGGTCAGCCAGCCCGGAGGACGCCACGTACTTGTCGAAGGCCTCGGCGACCGGGGGTAGATCGAAGCCGCCACCGGAGAGGTGCTGATGGCTGCTCGCCACCTGGACCGGCGCGGCGCCCTCCGCGCAGCCGATATCGATGAACGTGCGATAGCGGTGCCAGGGGAATTTCGCGGCGATGGCCATCGCCGGGCCCGTGCTCATCGCGCTCATGGCCCGCATGAACACCTGCAGCCGCTCCGGTTCACGGTAGAAGACGTCGAAGAAGTCGCCGCCGTCCTTGATCTCGCTCTGCGGGCGCCCGGTCCGCAGGGCCTCGGTGAGTGAGCCCCAGAACCGATACAGGCGGGTGGTCGCCAGATCGAACATTCCGCCGATGTACGAGGGTTTTGCCCTGTCCAGAAAGACCTCCGTGTCCGGTGTGTTGGCGTACCTGCCGTCCTCACGCCGCAGCATCCCGAGGGCGACCAACGCATCGAGGAAATCCCGCGCGCTGCGCGGGTGCAGACCGATCCTGTCCCGCAGCACCTCCAGGGGCAGTGGCTCCTTTGCCAGCTCGGTAAACACTCCCAACTCGACCGCGCTCAGCAGCGCCTTCGAACCGAAGAACCCGGTGCCGAGGGCGATAATCCGCTCAGCACTGGGTGTTGCCAGATCATCAGTGGTCATCTCGTGCTCGCATCGCTGTGCATCTGGACAGCCTCATGCACCCATGGCAGCTGGGCGGCCGGGTCGGGCCGATATGGCTTGCCCCAGGGCAATGATGGTTACCCCGAAGCGCCGGTATAGCTGGCGATGCGTCCAGCCTGTTGGGCCAATTCCGCGGAAATGCGCAGACACCGAGCCGGGACTGCGGTGTACTGCACGGCCATGAGGTACGGGGGGGCCTTCGGCCGCGCCCCTGGCTCGGTACTGCTGGAGCGAGGGGTCGCGCTGCGCACGTTGACCACCGCGTTCCGGCGGGCCGCCGAGGGCGCTGGTGGACTGGTGCTGCTCTCCGGTGAGGCCGGGGTGGGCAAGACCTCCGCCGTACGGCACTTCGCCGGGTCGGTGCACACGTCGGCGCGGGTATTGGTGGGCTTGTGCGAGCCGTTGAGCTCACCCAGACCGTTGGCGCCGTTGCTGGATGTGGTGCCGAGCATGGGCGGCGGTGTTGCCCGGACCTTGGCGCGGGTGCGTGGTGGTACGCCGGCGAGCGAGCTGTTCGACAGTGTGCTCGGCGAGCTGGCCGGCCACGCTCAGGTCAGCCTGCTGGTCTTTGAGGACCTGCACTGGGCCGATGAGGCAACCCTCGACCTGGTCCGCTACCTCACGCGCCGGCTGGCGTCGGTGCACGCGTTGCTGGTCGTCACCTATCGGGACGACGAGATCGGCCGGACGCATCCACTGTCGGTGCTGCTCGGTGACCTGGCGCCGATCGCGGGGGTGCAGCGGATCGCCCTTGATCGGCTCAGTCGCTCGGCGGTGGCCGAACTCGCCGCCGGCCGCGTGGTCGATGTTGACCAGCTGCACCAGCTCACTGGCGGAAACCCGTTCTTCATCAACGAGGTACTGGCCGCCGCACCCGACGCCATCCCCGGTTCAGTGCGGGCGGCGGTGCGCGGACGGTTGGCCAGGTTGTCCGATGCGGGTGTGGCGGTTGTCGAGGCACTCGCGGTACTCAGCACCTCCGCGCCGCCCGATCTGGTCGGAGAGCTGGCCCGTGACGCTCCGGAAGGGCTGCGTGAGGCCATCGACCGGGGGTTGCTCACCGTGACCGGCCCCGTGGTGGCGTTCCGGCACGAACTGGCCCGGATGACGGTGCTGGATGCGGTGCCGTCGTTCCGCCGGGTGCTGCTGCACCGATCGGTGTTGGCGGCGCTACTCAAGAAAGAGCTCGAGGACGATCAGCTGGCGCTCGTGGTCGAGCACGCTGTGCAGGCGGGCGACGATGCCGCGGTATTGGCCTACGCCCCGCTCGCCGGACAGCGCGCCGCGGCCCTGGGTGCGCACCGCGAAGCCGCCGCGCACTACGGGCGGGCCATCGCGCTGGCCGATGCGCTCCCCCTGGCCGAGCAGGTGAGGTTGCTGCAGGCGGCCTGTTTCGAGTACTACGCCAACGCCGACCTCGCCGCCATCACAGACTGCTGCGCCCGGCTCCTGCGGCTGCAACGGCAGCTCGGCGACCAGCTCGCGGTGGGCGACAGCCTGCGCTGGCTGTCTTTCCTACGGTGGTCGGCGGGCCTGGCCCGGGAGTCGCTTCGGCTGGCGAATGAGGCTGTGCGGGTATTGGAGGTGATGCCGCCGGGTCCGGAACTGGTCCGGGCCTACGCGCACCTAGTCGAGCTGGGCTTTTACATCCACGATGTCCAGTCCGCGCGGCGATATGCGGAGCTTGGATCGGCGTTGGCCCAACGACTCGACCTGCCGGACCTAGAACTTCGGGTGCGCTACTTCGCCAACGCCGCGCGCATGCTGCACTCCGACGACGGCTGGGATGAGCTAGAAGAAATCCGCGAAGCCGCCGTGGCGGGCGGGAATCTCGAGCACATTTATGATGACGGTCGTGCCCCCAGGATTCGCCGCCTCCCGTCATGACCCGGTCCGGGCACTCGAGCTGATCGATCGGACCGCCGTGTTGGTGGTCGAGCGTCTCGGCTGGGCCGTCAGGCTGGTTGCCGGGGGCTTCCGAGCCCACGCGCTGTTGCAGAGTGGCCAGTGGAACGCCGCCGAGAAGGAAGCGACCGAAATACTCAGTAGCTCGCGCGGGGCGCCCCTCTCCCGGATACCGCCGATGGGTGTGCTCGGCTTGCTCCGCGCCCGGCGCACCGGGACGGGCGTGTGGCCGATCCTGGATCAGGCATTGGCGACCGGTGATGGCCCAGGACTGCTCCCGATGGGGCTGCTGTTCGAGGCGCGCGCCGAGGCCGCGTGGCTGGCCGGCGACGACGAGCGCGCGATCGCGGAGGCGCGGCGCGGGTTGGCCGGACCCAGCCCGACCGCCGATCCCTGGCAGGTCGGCGCGTTGGCGTGCTGGATCTTCCGAGCGGGTGGACAGCCACCCCCAGTGCCCTCGGCGGAGCCGTACGCCAGGGAGATGGCCGGCGACTGGGCTGGCGCGGCGGAGGCCTTCGAAGCCCGAGGACTGCCCTACGACGCGGCACTCGCCCGGCTCGGCGGGGATGCCGACGCCGTCCGGGCCGCGCTGCGGGCGTTCACCCAGCTCGGTGCCCACTCAACGGCATCCCGAGCGCGTGCCCGGCTGCGGGCGCTGGGCGAGCGACGGGGTACTCGGACGCCCTGGCGAGCCAACCTGGACAACCCCTACGGGCTCACCAGCCGGCAGCTGCAGGTCCACGCGCTGCTGGCACAGGGCCTCACCAATGCCCAGATTGCCGCGGCGCTGGTATTGAGCCTCAACACGGTCAACCACCATGTCGCCGCGATCTTGACCAAACTGGACGTCCCCAATAGGGCGGCGGCCGCCCGCAAACTCCCCCGCGAAGACCGAGACTGACCCTGCGGCCTCCGCCGCGATCACCTGCGCGGAAATACGCAGACATCGCTGGCCAATCGCGGTGTACTGCGTCAAGGCCTCGGAGCACACCGCTGCGCGCAGCCATACGTCACCACGGAGCAGGGGGTGAGCTGGTGGTGAATCAGTGGTCGGATCAAGGCGGTGGGTCGCTCCCGGAGTCACCGCTGCTCGAGCGTTCGAGCACGCTGCGTGTCTTGACCGCCGCATTGCGCGGGGCCGCCGAGGGAACCGGCGGCCTGGTGCTGATCTCCGGCGAGGCTGGGGTGGGCAAAACCTCGGTTGTTCGGCGGTTCGCCGTCGCGGCGCAGACCGCGGCGCGGGTGTTGGTGGGTTCGTGTGAGCCACTGAACTCGCCGAGGCCGCTTGCCCCGCTGCTGGACGTGCTGCCTCGGATGGGCACCGCCGTTCCGGACGCCTTGGCGCGGGTCCGCGAGGGTTGTCCGGCTGCGGAGTTGTTCGACTGCGTGCTCGCCGAACTGGCCGGCCACCACCGTCCCAGTGTGCTGGTCTTCGACGATCTGCACTGGGCCGATGAGGCAACGCTGGACCTAGTCCGGTATCTCGCCCGCCGGCTGGGCCAGGTACCGGCGCTGCTGGTGGTGATCCACCGCGATGACGAGATCGGCCGGACACACCCGCTGTCGGTGTTACTCGGTGATCTGGCACCGTTGCCGGGGATCGAGCGAGTCGCGCTTAGTCGCCTCAGCCGTGCGGCGGTGGCCGAGCTGTCCGCCGGACGTGACGTCGATGTCGAACGGCTGTATGCGGTCACCAGCGGTAATCCGTTCTTCGTGACCGAGGTACTCGCGGCGCCAGCCGGAGCGATGCCGGCGACGGTCCGGGCCGCCGTGCAGGGCCGGCTGGCCCGATTGTCCTCGGCGGGCTTGGCGGTGGTCGAGGCACTGGCGGTGCTCGGCACCTCGGCACGACTCGACCTTGTTGCCGATCTTGTCGCGGACGCGCACGAGGGGCTGTCGGACGCCCTCGAGCGCGGGTTGCTGATCGCCGACGCCTCGATCGTGGGGTTTCGGCACGAGTTGGCCCGGAGGGCGGTGCTCGACTCCATACCCTCGTTCCGCCAAGCCGACCTGCACCGCGAGATGCTCGCCATCCTGCTCAAGAACGGGGTTGACGACGACCAACTTCCCGCGCTGGTCGAGCATGCCGAGGGTGCTGGCGACGAGACCGCGGTGCTGCACTACGCGCCGCTCGCCGGACAGCGCGCCGCCGCCCTCGGGGCGCACCGCGAGGCCGCCACCCACTACGAGCGCGCCCTGCAATTCGCCAACCGGCTTCCCTCCGCTGACCAGGTGGAGCTGCTCGAGCGCGCACACCTTGAGTACTGTCTGGTCGGCGAGCTGAACAACGCCATCGACTGCGGATTCGGGCTTGTTGCGCTACACAGTGCCCGCGGCGATGGACCGGCAGCTGGCGGCACGCTGCACGCCCTCGCGCACACACTGTGGCTTAACGGTCGCACCGGTGATGCCACGCAGATTGCTCTCGCATCGGTGCGCATTCTCGAGCAGCTCCCCCTGAACGCGGAACTCGCCCGGGGATACGCGTATTTGACCGAGCTGGCGTTCTTCGCCCACGACACCTTCGCAACCACGCATTACGCGGCGTTGGCGCGGAATCTGACCGAGCAACTGGGACTTCATGATGTCCAGGCCTGGGTGCGGTTCTTCGAGACGACGACTCGAATGCTTTACACCGACGAAAGCTACGGCGAGCTGCTGGGAATCCGTGACGAAGTCGTGGCAAACGACTGGTTACCGAAGCACATGCCGCGGATGATCCTGGTGCCGCCGTGCATGGCGACGTATCGCCACGACCCGGCGCGGGCGCTGCCGATGCTCGACGAGGCGTGGAAGCTCATCCTCGACCGCGATATGTTGGGATTCCTGCCGTACCTGCGGGGTTGCCGTGCCTATGCGCTGCTGCAGGCTGGTGACTGGGCCGCCGCGGAGGCGGAGGCGCGTGCGCTGCATGTGGATCCGCGCTGGTCGGTGATTCCAGGCATCGCGTCACCCAGCGTCCTCGGCGTGCTTCGCGCCAGGCGGGGCGAGCCGGAGGTCTGGCCGGTGCTGGATGAGGCGTTGGCGCTGCTCCAGGAACCCGATCTGCTCCGGCTGGGTCCGGTGTACGAGGCCCGAGCCGAGGCGGCGTGGTTGGCCGGCGACAACGAGCGCGCGATCGCGGAGGCACAGCGCGGGTTGACCGGAGCCAGCCCGACCGCTGACCCTTGGCAAGCCGGCCCGTTGGCGTGTTGGATCTTCAGGGCAGGTGGGCGGGCACCGTCGGTGCCCACCGCGCAGCCCTACGCCATGGAGATCGCCGGCGACTGGGCCGGCGCGGCGACGGCCTACGAAGCACGCGGATTGCCGTGGGAGGCGGCGCTCGCCCGCCTCGGCGGGGACGCCGGCGCCGTCCGGGCCGCGCTGCTGACGTTCACCCGGCTCGGCGCCCAACCCGCCGCAACCCGAGCCCGAGCCCGACTACGGACCCTGGGCGAGCGACGCGGCACCCGCACCCCCTGGGCAGCCAACCGCCACAACCCCTTCGGGCTCACCCACCGCCAACTGGAAGTCCACACCCTCCTGGCCGAGGGACTCACCAACTCCGAAATCGCCGCCGAGCTGGTGTTGAGCCGCAACACCGTCAATCACCACGTCACCGCGATCCTGACCAAACTCGACGTCCCCAACAGAACAGCAGCCGCCGGCAAACTGGCCAAGCGCGGGCCAACCGCACGGACCTAGAGCGCGCGCCTCAATGCGGCCATCTCGCGCTACCAACATGGCCATATATGGCTATGTGCGTCCCGTTTGTGGCGACCTACGTTCGAGCCCTCATTTGTTGTTCGCGGCCTTGTCCCAGTGCCCAGGTCCTGCCCGGGCCTGCCGTCGTGCGGACCGCGGGAAGGATTGATGGTGATCAAGTTTCAGAGGGGGAGGGTGCGGGCATCGGCTCTCTGCATCCTGGTATTGGCCTTGACCGGTGGTTGCGGCCAACAGAGGACCGAGGGGCAAGCGGCGACCCGTCCACCCGACATCTACTTCGGGGCATCCCAGGCGGTCGGGAATGGCACGGCCAAAACATTCGTCAAACCGGACCCGTCGGGTCAGCCCGCCGAAGTCGGGTTGGTGATGTCGGCGTCGTCAATGGACGGGCTGGCCGCCGAGGACACCGTTCCGCCGACGATGGTGATGCTGGGGTTCCCGCCGGAGGCCAAGGCCACCGTGTTCGACCACGTGATGATGAATTGGAACAGTCACGGACACAAACCGGCCGAGGTGTTCGGCAAGCCGCATTTCGACTTCCACTTCTACCTGTCCGACGCCGCCTCGGTGATGGCGATCGACCCAGGCGGCGTGGACTTCGCGGCCAAAGCGGCGCGCCTACCCGACGCCCGGTACATGCCACAGGACTACGCGGCGGATCCCGGTCTGCCGGCCGCGAACACGGTGCCGGCCATGGGGCTGCATTGGGTGGATTCCACCGCGCGAATCGTGCCCGGTGAGTACCAGTTCACCCAGATCTTTATCAATGGCTCGTGGGATGGCCAGTACACGTTTATGGAGCCGATGCTCACCAGGGAGTGGATGCTCACCCACCCGACCGTGCGGGAGGCCATAAAACAGCCGGCCGCTTACCAGCACGACGGCTACTACCCCCACGACCTACTCGATTCGGTTCGATCAGGCCGCCCAGGAGTATTGGATCTCCCTGGGCGGATTGACGATGCGGCACGCCTCGTAGCGCAAGCTGGCCGAGCGCATCGACGCTACTTGATCCCCACAACCATCGAGTCCGGGCCGGCGAGGCGTTCGACGTAGCAGTCACGGAACCCCGCGGCGGCAAGCCAGCCCCGACAGTCCGCCCCGGTGTAGTCGAACCCGCCGGGCGTCTCGATCAGCATGTTCAGGCTCATCAGCAGCCCGAAGCTGTTCTCCTGCCGGTCGTCGTCGATGACCCCGTCGTAGACGACCAGCAGGCCACCCGGCGGCAGCGCGTCGTAGGCCTTGCCGATCAGCAGCTGCTTCTGCCCGAGGTCCCAGTCGTGCAGGATGTGGCCCATCACCAGCACGTCCGCGCTGGGCAGCGGGTCCGCGAAGAAGTCGCCGGGGTGGAACCGCAGGCGGTCTTCCAGGTCGAATGAGCTGACGTACTCCTCGAACACCGGCCCGACCGGCGACAGGTCGAACCCGCCACCGGTGAGGTGGCTGTGCCGGCGGGCCAGCTGCACCGGAAGGCAGCCCTGGGCGCAGCCGATGTCGATGACGGTGCGGTACTGCTCCCAGGGGATCTTCTCCGCGAGGGCCATGGCCGCACCCATGCTCACCCCGGTCATGCCGTACAGGAACTGGCGCAGCAGATCCGGGTCCCGGTACCCCACCTCGAAGAAGTTGCCGCCGTCCTTGATCTCATTCTGCGGCTTGCCGGTGCGCAGCGCCTCGGTGAGCGATCCCCAAAATCCGTAGAGCCGCTCGGTGGACAGCTGGAACACGCCGCCGACATAGGTTGGCTTGGCCTCGTCCAGGTACAGGTCGGTCTCCGGGGTGTTGGCGTACCGGCCGTCTCGCCGGGACAACATGCCCAGCGATACCAGGGCGTCGAAGAAGTCCCGTGCGCTCCTCGGGTGCACCCCGAGACGCCCGGCCAACTGTTCCGCCGACAGCGGTCCCCGCGCGAGCGCGGAGAACAGACCCAGCTCGACCGCGCTGAGCATCGCCTTCGAGCCCCAGTAGGCGAAGCCGAGTTGCAACAGCCCGTCCGGGCTGAGGGTTTCCGCCTGCATCGGCTCGGTCAGTGGGAGCTCCGCCACCATCCGCCACTCCTTCATATCGACACGGGAAAGCGAGCAGCCCAAACCTAGAATCACCGCCGCTCCCCGAACATGGCCATGTGTAGCCATCTCCACCGGTGTGGATAGCCATACCGGCGGCCCCCGCTCAGGCCAGCGAGAGGGTGCGCAGCACCAACCGGGCGGCCTCGCCGCCGGCCTCCTCGGCGATGTCCAGCGCGCCCGGCACGTCCAGCTCGCGCAGCAAGGTGGAGCGGGCCGCGTCGGCCGCGCTCCGCGGCTCGGTCTTGCGCCCGCCGGCGGAGTACAACCGCTCCAGCCGCCCGGCCGCCGCGTCCAGGTCCTCCGGCCGGTAGTCCCAGGCCTGCCGCCAGTCGCGGTCCAGCAACAGCAGCCGGATGGCGGCCGGCGAGTGGTCCCGCAGCAGGTCACCGACGAGCACCAGGTTGCCGGTGGACTTGGCCATCTTCTCCCCGCCGATCCGCACCGTGCCGACGGCCAGCCGGGCCCGGGCGAACGGCCGCACGCCGGTGGCCGCCTCGACAATCGCGGCCTGGTACGCGTGGTGCGGGAACGCCAGGTCCGCGCCGCCGGCGACCAGGTCCACCGAGGCGCCCAGCACGCTCACCGCGATCGCCGCGCACTCCGCGTGCCAGCCGGGCCGCCCCGGCCCCCACGGACTGGGCCAGGCCGGGTCATCCGGGCCGGAGGTGCGCCAGACCGCCACGTCGTACGGCTCGGCACGCTCGGGGCCCGGGGTCAGCTCGCCGTGCTCGTCGCCGCGCGCCGGAGCGCCGCCGGGTATGGAGGGATAGCCGCGGAAGTAGACCTGACCGTCCCGGTGGTAGCCGTGGCCCGACTCCAGCAGGGCGAAGGCCAGCTGGATCACCCGGTCCACGTAGCGGCGGGCTCTCGGGGCGTGCGTGGGACGGCGCACCCGCAACGCCAACATGTCCTGCTCGAACAGGTACTCCTGGGTGACCGCGAACTCGTCGTAGGGACGATCCCGCTCGGCGGCGGCCCGGGTGAGCACGTCGTCGATGTCGGTCACGTTTCGGCACACCACCACCTCGACCCCGGCCAGTCGCATGATCGAGGTGGCCGCGTCGGCCCATACGAAGGTCGCGGCGTGGCCGAGGTGGGTGACGTCGTACGGGGTGATGCCGCACAGGTAGACCCGGGCCGGGCTGATCAGTGGCAGCTCCCGGCCGCCCAGGGTGACCGAGCGGAGAGCGGGTGATGGAGCCATGTGGGCCAGCTTGCCAGGCGGAATGGGTGGCCGCGGCCCCGGTACGGCCTGGGGCACGAGTCAAATGGCTGCCGCCCCGATGATCCGGTAAGACTGTGACTGTCCCCGGGGAGGTGGGCATGACGAGTGCGAGCGGGGTCGCCTACGTGATCGGCACGTTCGACACCAAGGGCGCCGAGCTCGGCTACGTCGCCGACCTGATCCGGGCGGCCGGCGTCCCGGTGCGCACCGTGGACCTGTCCACGCTGGGCGGGGGCGGCCCGGCCGACGTCGCCGCGCGGGAGGTCGCCGCCGCCCACCCCGGCGGCGTCGACGCGGTCTTCACCGGCGACCGGGGCAGCGCTGTGACCGCCATGGCCGCCGCCTTCGAAAGGTATCTGACCAGCCGCGATGACGTCGGCGGCGCGCTCGGGCTGGGCGGCTCCGGAGGTACCGCGCTGATCACACCGGCACTGCGCGCGCTGCCCGTCGGGGTGCCCAAGCTGATGGTCAGCACGGTCGCCGGCGGGGACGTCACCGGCTACGTGGGCGCCAGCGACATCGCCATGCTGCACTCGGTGACCGACGTCGCCGGGCTGAACCGGATCTCCCGGCGGGTGCTGGGCAACGCCGCGCACGCGCTGGCCGGCATGCTCACCCACCCGGTTCCGTCCGCCGCCGACAAGCCGGCCGTGGCGCTGACCATGTTCGGGGTGACCACGCCGTGTGTCACCGCCGTGGCCGAGCAGCTGACCAACCGGTACGACCCGCTGGTCTTCCACGCCGTGGGCACCGGTGGCCGGGCGATGGAGAAGCTGGTGGACGACGGGCAGATCAGCGCCGTGCTGGACATCACCACCACGGAGATCTGCGACCTGATCGCCGGCGGGGTGTTCAGCGCGGGGCCGGAGCGGCTGGACGCGATCGCCCGCACCGGGGTGCCCTACGTCGGCTCCTGCGGTGCCCTCGACATGGTCAACTTCGGCGCCCCGGACACGGTGCCGGCCCGCTACGCCGACCGGCTGTTCTACCAGCACAACCCGCAGGTCACCCTGATGCGCACGAACCGGGAGGAATGCCAGCGGATCGGCGAGTTCCTGGCCGGCAAGCTGAACGCCTGCGCCGGCCCGGTCCGCTTCCTGCTCCCCGAGGGCGGGGTGTCCCTGCTGGACGCGCCCAGCCAGCCGTTCCACGACCCGAGCGCGGACCAGGCGCTGTTCGCCACCCTGGAGCGCTCGGTCACCCAGACCGCGGACCGGCGGCTGATCCGGCTCCCGCACAACATCAACGACCCGAGGTTCGCCGACGCACTGGTCGCGGCATTCAGCGAGGTCACCGAGGTGTCCCGATGACCGCCACCCACCGCCCCGGCCGGGCCGAGCTGGTCGAACGCTTCACCGAGATGGCCCGGCGGGGCGAGCCGATCGTCGGCGGTGGCGCCGGCACCGGGCTGTCCGCGAAATGCGAGGAGGCCGGCGGCATCGACCTCATCGTGATCTACAACTCCGGCCGGTACCGGATGGCCGGGCGGGGCTCGCTGGCCGGGCTCCTCGCCTACGGCAACGCCAACGAGATCGTCGTGGAGATGGCCGCCGAAGTGCTGCCGGTGGTGAAGCACACCCCCGTGCTGGCCGGGGTGAACGGCACCGACCCGTTCCTGCTGCGCGACCGGTTCCTGCGCGAGCTCGCGGACCTGGGCTTCGCCGGCATCCAGAACTTCCCCACCGTGGGTCTGATCGACGGGGTCTTCCGGGCCAACCTGGAGGAGACCGGGATGGGCTTCGGCCTGGAGGTGGAGCTGATCGAGGCCGCCCGCCGGGCCGACCTGCTGACCACCCCCTACGTGTTCTCCGCCGCGGATGCCCGCGCGATGACCAGGGCCGGGGCCGACCTGATCGTCTGCCACATGGGGCTGACCACCGGCGGCGCAATCGGAGCCGAGACAGCCAAGACGCTGGACGACTGTGTGGCGCTGGTCGACGAGTGGGCCGGCGCCGCGCTCGAGGAGCGGGACGACGTGCTGGTGCTCTGCCACGGCGGCCCGATCGCCGAGCCGGCCGACGCCGCGCACGTGCTCGGCTCGGCGAAGCACTGCCACGGCTTCTACGGCGCCAGCAGCATGGAGCGGCTGCCCACCGAACGCGCCCTCACCGAGCAGACCCGCGCGTTCAAGAACCTGCGGGGATGAAGATCCCAACTATCGATCGCCGAGATCCACCGTCAGGAAGGAACAGATATGCCCAGGCCCTACGCCAGCGGTATCGTCCCCGCCCCAGCCGAGCAGGTCTGGCAGTTGGTCAAGGATTTCAACGGCCTGCCCGGCTGGTTGCCCGCGATCACCGCCAGCGAGATCGAGGACGGCGGCTCGGGGCAGGAGGTCGGGGCGGTGCGCCGGCTGACCCTGGGCGAGAACGGGCACGTCGCCGAAAAGCTGCTGACCATGGACGAGGACGACCGGTCGTACACCTACGCGTTCACTGACTCCGGCCCGTTCCCGGTGCGCAGTTACAAGTCGACCATCCGGCTCGCCCCGATCACCACGACCGGCCAGACGTTCGTGGAGTGGTGGTCCTGGTTCGACTCCGACGCCGAGCACGAAGAGGAGCTCCTGGCCACCTATTCCAACGGCGTCTACGCCGCCGGCATCGAAGGGTTGGTCAAACACTTCAGCGGCTGATCCACCGCACCCGTGAGTGGCGAGTGGCCCCAGAGGACCACTCGCCACTCACAGCCCCGGCACAGCTGATCACCATCTGTGACTGGTAACACAGGCCGCCCGTCCACCGATACCCCCTGAGTCCGCACTGTTCGCTGTTCACCGAGGGGGGTCAGGCCATGAGCTACACCGGTCCGCGACGCCAGACCCCTCACCCTCCGCTCCCTCGCCCGGCGCAGCCGAGCAACGAGGTACCGCGGCGGTTCCCCGCGCCACAGCGGTTCGCCGCGCCACATGGGTTCCCGTCGCAGCAGCCGTTCCCCGCGCAACACCAGTTCCCGTCGCAGCCGAGGGTCCAGGCACAGCAGCGCTGCCACCCGCCGCAGCGGGTGCAGGCGCAGCCTCGGGTCCCGGTTCAGCGGCGGTTCATCCCGGCGCCGCCGCCGCTGGAGACCCCGGCGCAGCCGCAACCGCCGGACAGCCCGGTCACGCCGCGCAGCGGATTCGGCGTCATCGCGCTGGTGTTCGCCGTCATCGGCCTGGTGTTCGGGCTGGTGCCGCTGACCTGGTTCGTCGCGGTGCTCTGCGGCACGGCGGGAGTCGGGTGCGGCGTTCTCGGCATCGCCCAGCGGGGTAAGGGCGTGGCCGTCACCCGGGCGATGTCGATCGCCGGAGCGCTGCTCAGCACGGCCGCCCTGGTGCTCGGTATCTGGGGCGTGTCCTTCCAGCTCGCGGCCAAGCCCAGCGCGGTCGGGTCCACCAGCCAGCCGGTGTCGCTCGCCTCGCTGCGGCCCGGTCAGCTCCCCGGCGACGGCACCTACCGGGTGGGCAGGGAAATCCAGCCGGGCAGCTACCGCACGCAGGGGCCGGCGGACGCGGCCTCCCCGAACTGCTACTGGTCGCGTAACAGCGACGCCTCCGGCGAGGTCCGCGCCATCATCGCCAACTCGAAGGCCCCGATCCCGGCCACGGTGACGGTCAAGCCCGGCGACGCCACGTTCCACACCACCGGCTGCCAGCCCTGGACCAAGGTCAACTGACCCCCGAGCCGTGAGTGGCGAGTGGCCCTATGGGACCAGTCGCCACTCAAGGGTCATGGGCGGGGCAGGCCGAGGTGCTCGCCGGCCACCCGCTCGGCCCGTTCCCACGAACCGAGGGCCTTGCAGGGTGGCGCGGTGCGCGGCCAGGTCCCGCAGGGTCACCTCGTCCCGGCCGAGATGGCTGCGCACCCCCTCGAACAGCCCCCGGATCCCCGAGCTGGCCTCGATCATCGCGTCGGTCACCTGGTCGTCCAGGTCGTGCCGGGCGAAGTCGTAGTTGAGACTGCCTCCTAGAGCCCGAGCAGACCGCATGAAAAAGCCCGACCGACGGATGATCCGTCGGTCGGGCTGTGGAGATCGTCCCCAGCGTCAGCGGGCGCTGTGGTCCTTCAGCATCGAGGGAATCGTGCGGGCCAGGATGGACAGGTCGCCGCCCAGGCTGCGGGACCGCACGTAGGTCAGGTCCATGTGCAGCATGTCCAGGGTGCTCACCGTGGAACGCCCGCTGACCTGCCACAGGCCGGTGATCCCGGGGCGGACGCAGAACCGGGGCTGGAACTCCGAGGGAAACATCCGCGCTTCCCACTCCAGGCACGGCCGGGGACCCACCAGCGACATGTCGCCAATCAGCACGTTGATCAGCTGCGGCAGCTCGTCCAGGCTGGTCTTGCGCAGGAACGCCCCGATCGGGGTGACCCGGGGGTCACTGTTCAGCTTGTAGCTGCCGTCCACCGAGGTGTCCTCGCCCCGCAGCTCGGCCGCGATCAGCTCACGCAGCATCTCGTCGCCGACGCCCGGCCGCATGGTGCGGAACTTGTACATGACGAAGGACCTACCGCCGAGACCGACCCGCCGCTGCTGGAACAGCGTGGGCCCGTCGCTGGTCAGCCGGATGATTAGGCCGATCAGCAACATCGGTAGAGCCAGCACCGCCAGTGCGATGCCCGCCACCGTCATATCCAGCGCGCGCCGTGCGACCGATTGCCAGGCCGCCACCGGCAAGGTGGCGTAGAACCTGTCAACAGCCGACATAGCGCCGGACTCGGTTCCGAGGGTGTACATCGCACGCTCCCAGTTGGTTTGCCTTCGCTGGGATATCGCGCGATCTTGGGAGACCGTTACCCCACTGGATGAGCCGCCTTCGCCGCGGTCACAATCAGCTCGGTGCACGCCTCCAGAGAGAGCCGAGTGCTGTCTAACACCAGGTCATAGTGGTCGCAGCTGGCCGGATCGGTGCGATAGAAGTGGCGCACGTAGGCGGTCCTGGCGTCGTCGTTGTAGTCCAGTTTCTCCCGGGCCTGAGACTCGCTCAGATTGAGCAGCTCCATCGCTTGGCGCACCCGCCGCTCCCGGTCCCCGTCCAGCCGGACGTGCAGCGCGGTCGGGTGGTCGCGGAGCACGATCGCGCCGGCCCGTCCCAGGATGACCCCGCCCTTGGCGGCGATGACCTTGCGGATCGCCGCTTGGGTGCAGGTGACGAACTCCCGGTCGGGGAGCAGCGCCATCCGCGGCGGGTCATATCCGACCATGTAGTCGGAGGAGAGCGGGGCCGCGGCGGAGAGCATCCGGGACAGCCACCCCTTGACCTGTTCGTCGCGGGACAGCGCGTCCTCGATGGGAACGCCGAGGTCACTGGCGACCGCCGCCGGAATTGCCCGGTCGATGAACGGGACGTCGAGACGCTCGGCAACGGCCGGCCCGACATGTCCGCCACCAGCGCCGAATGCGGCGGACAGCGTTATTACGTACATTGCCCGCTCCTGTCTGGAAAACGCCTTGACAAAGGCTAGAACATAGTGACTCAGACCACGAGCCACCGGACACCGAGTACGACCGAATGGTGGCCATTCCGATCCGACTGACGGCGTTTCGCCGCTGGTCGAGGGCGCGGACCAGCGCTCTTAGGCGGTCGTGGCCGAGCGGCCGGCCTGGTCGAGCTCGGCGACCAGGGCGGCGGCCGCCGCGCGCAGATGCGGCACCGCC
Source organism: Pseudonocardia sp. (assembly GCA_036402515.1). Lineage (GTDB taxonomy): Bacteria > Actinomycetota > Actinomycetes > Mycobacteriales > Pseudonocardiaceae > Pseudonocardia. Next base: position 12,606 of record DASWST010000112.1, on the reverse strand, counting down.
CGCTCGACCAGCTCGTCGGTCATCCGAGTGGTGGGCCCGGACACGGAGAGCGCGGCGCGCCCCGGGCCGCCATCCAGCGCGACGGCCACACAGCGCACCCCGACCTCGAACTCGCCCTCGTCGACGGCGTAACCGCGAGCCCGGACCCGGTGCAGCTCGGCCAGGTACGCGGTCGGATCAGTGATCGTGTACTCGGTGTGCGCGATCAGATCGGTGCGGCTGAGTACGTCGGCCACCTGGTCATGGCCCATCCGGGCCAGCAGCGCCTTGCCGACGGCCGTGCAGTGCGGCGACACCCGCCGGCCGACCTCGGTGAACATCCGCATGGAGTGCCGGCCCGGCACCTGGGCCATGTACACCACCTCGCTCCCGTCCAGCACGGCCAGGTTGGCGCTCTCGCCGAGGGCGTCCACCAGCGCGGTCAGCTGCGGGCGGGCCCACAGGCCGATCAGCCGGCCGGCTCCCTCGCCCAATCGGATCAGCCGGGGTCCGAGCGCGTACTGCCTGGACGAGTCCTGACGGACGTAACCGAGCGAGACCAGGGTCCGGACCAACCGGTGAATGGTGGGCAGTGGCAGCCCGGACGCGGCGGCCAGCCTGGTCAGCCCGACCAGTCCGCCGGCGTCGGCCATCGTCTCCAGTAGCGCGAACGCCCGCTCGATCGACTGCACGCCACCGGAGCCCGCGCGACCGCCACCCTCGCCGCTGCTCACCGACCCTCCCGGCCCGCGCATTTCCGCATCCCGGAAGTCTATTCCCGTTCCCCGCGCCCGCGTCTTGCTCACACAGCCCACGAGGCTCGACACAGCGGCCCGGGCGGCTGTGTCGGCTGCACACGCGCTGTGTGAGCGGGGCCGAGGACGTGACGGAGCGCCGATGTGGGCTGGCTCACCGACGCGAGGGCCACGGCTCACTCACCGACGCCCAGGGCACCGAGCGTCAGTGGCTGACCAGGGCGGCCGGCACCGCCTCGCGCAGTCGCCGCGCTCGCCGGCCGGCTTCCTTGCTGGCCTGCTTGGGCAACGTCGCGCGCATCTTCTCGGCGCGCTTGCTGGCCTGCTTGATGCGCTTCTCGGCGCGCCGGTTGACCTGGTCGATGCGGCTGCTCGCCCGCCGGCTGGCCCGCTTGCTCGCCTTCCGGGCGCGCTTGGCCATCCGGGCGGTGCGCTTCTCCGCCACGCCGCGCAACCGCTCGGCCTCGTCGAGCAGCCGCTCGGTCTGCTCGGTCAGCCGCTCGCCCACTTTGCCGGCCACCACGGCGGCGCGACCAGTGGCATGCCCGGCCACTCCTGAGGCCTGCTCACCAAGGCGCCCGGCCACACCCGAGGCATGCCCACCAAAGCGGCCGGCCGCTCCCGAGGCCTGCTCACCAAAGCGGGCCGCCGCTCCTGAGGCGTGCTCACCAAGCCGGCCGGCCACACCCGAGGCCTGCCCACCGACCCGGCCGGCCACCTCGGCGGCCTGCTCGCCCAGCCGGCCGGCGGCCTCGGCGGCGTGCTCACCCAACCGTCCGGCGGTGTCGGACGCCACGCCGCTGGCGCCGCCGACCCGCTCGGTCAGCTCGCCCAGCCCGGCGGTGATGTCCCGGTGCAGCAGTTGGGCGGTCGCCGCGCTGGTGCGGCCCACGCGCCGGGCCCGCCACGCCACGGACGGCTTGCCCGCGGTGTCCGCGCTGGCCAGCAGCAGCCCGCCGAGCAGACCCAGGTTCTTCACGAAGTGAATCTGGTGGGCCTTGCGCTGCTCGGGGTCCCGCATCTCCCAGAACCGGTGCTCGGCCAGGGTGGTCGGCACCAGGCTGGTGGCCAGTGCGGCGGCCGACAACCGGGGTGCCTTGCCGAGCGCCAGCAGCAGTCCCGCGCCGACCTTGATGCTGGCGTCCGCGCGCACCAGCGTCACGTTGGACGGCGGCTGGGCCGTCGGCGCCAGCCCAGCGACCTTGTCGAGCACCGGGGAGGCAGCCTTCGCGTGCCCTTCGGCGTCACGTAGTTGGGCGATTCCGCCAGAGATGAACACTCCGGCGAGCAGCGGGCGGGCGATGCGACGTAGCAGCATGTTCTCAGCCTTTCCCACATCACACCCCTGCCAAACAGCAAAGCCGCCGCGGCCGGCCTACGGTTGAGTCATGCGGATCTCCCTGCCTGGAACCGAGCTGTCCGTCCACCCGCTCTGCCTCGGCGGCAACGTGTTCGGTTCCTCCGCCGACCATGACCAGTCGTTCGAGGTGATGGACGCGTACCAGGCGGCCGGGGGCAACTTCATCGATACCGCCGACTCGTACCTGTGGCGCCTGCCCGGCAACTCCGGCGGCGAGTCGGAGACCATCATCGGCAACTGGCTCACCGCACGGGGCAACCGAGCGGACACCGTGGTGGCCACCAAGGTCGGGTCGTGGCCGGTCCACCCGGGGCTGTCCGCCGAGAACATCGCGGTGGCCGCCGACGAGTCGCTGCGCCGGCTGCGCACCGACTACATCGACCTGTACTACGCCCACCGGGATGATCCGGACACGCCGCTGGAGGAGACCCTGAGCGCCTTTGACGCGCTGGTCCGGGCCGGCAAGGTGCGCTACATCGCGGCGTCCAACTACTCCGCCCCCCGACTGGCCGAGGCGCTGCGCATCTCCGCCGAGAACGGTTTTGCCAGCTACGTGGCGGTGCAGCCGCACTACAACCTGATGGAGCGCGACTACGAGCACGAGCTGGCCCCGCTGCTGGCCGAGCGCGGGCTGCCCTGCCTGCCGTACTTCTCGCTGGCCATGGGGTTCCTCACCGGCAAGTACAAAGCCGACACCACGATCGACAGCTGGCGTGCCGAAGGCGCCCGGCAGTACCTGACCGACCGGGGCCGCCGGGTGCTCGCCGAGCTGGCCGCCGTGGCCGAACAGCACCAGGTCGGCCAGGCGGCGGTGGCGCTGGCCTGGCTGCTCGCCCAGCCGACCGTGGCCACCCCGCTGGCCAGCGCCCGCAACACCGATCAGCTAGCCGGGTTGCTGCCGATGGCCGAGTTGAAGCTCTCCGATGACGAGCTACAGCGACTGACCGCCGCTTCCGACCCGCCCTCGGACTCCGCCGGGCACTGAGCCGAGGACTGATCCGCCGTTAGCGAGCTCGCCCGCTCGGTATCGCCGCCTGTCGCTGGAACGGCCCAGTGGCCCTCGGGCCGTCCCGGTGACGCGGGGGTCGTCGCGCTCCGCAACCATCCGGTTACCCTCCGCGACATGAACAGAGCGTCGATCTCGCCGCCCAAAAAAGACACGCCCTGTCGCATGTGATCACAGCACTGTTACAGCACTGCCCGTTTCAGGTGAATCCCGCCATAAAGTGCAGCACTCCGGCCTGCCGCGGCGATGACATCAGTGAAGCCGGCGCAATGCTGGCGCGGAACATCAGGAGGGCCGAAGGATGAACGAAGACACGCGGATCGACCGTGTGAGACAGGACATGTTCGCGGTCCTGCATGGGCAGGAAACCCCGCTGCTGACGCGCTGGAGCTACCGATCGGATGACCCGTTCGCCGTGATGATGTCCATCAGCCGGCCTAGCGGGCGGTGGATCGATTGGCTGCTCTCCCGCGACTTATTGATCGAAGGCCTGGCAGGGCCCGCCGGCGTGGGTGACGTCCGGTTGACCCCATTCTCCGACGAGGAGTTCGACGTCCTCGAGGTGCGCATCGGCGACGACGAGGGATTCGCCTCCCTCGAGTTCGACCGCGATCTGATCGAGCGCTTCCTCGAGGCCAGCTTCGAGATCGTGTCGGCCGGCGCCGAGTCGGCTGTGATCGACGTCGAGGCCGAGATCGAGAAGATCACCAACAGCTGCACCGGCTGAGCCCAGGCTCAGCTCGACCTTCGGCTTGGGGCCGGCGGGTGGTTCAGCCGCGGATGCGGCTCTGCTCGCCGGCCCACTCCTTTTCCCGGAGCTCGAACTTCTGCACCTTGCCGGTGGACGTCTTGGGCAGCTCGGCGACGAACTCGATGGCCCTCGGGGCCTTGTACCGGGCGATCTTCCCCCGCACGTGCTCGAGCAGCTCCTCTTCCGAGGCGCCTGAGCCACCGTCTTTCAGCACCACGAACGCCTTGGGCCGCTCGCCCCACTTCTCGTCGGGCACCCCGATCACGGCAACCTCCAACACCGCCGGGTGCGACACGATCGCCTGCTCGACCTCGACCGTGGAGATGTTCTCGCCGCCGGAGACCACCACGTCCTTGGCCCGGTCGCGCAGCTCCACGTAGCCGTCGGGATGCATGACCCCCAGGTCCCCGGAGTGGAACCAACCGCCGGCGAACGCCTTCTCGGTGCCCTCGGGGTCGTCGAAGTAGCCGGCCATCACGTTGTTCCCGCGCATCACGATCTCGCCCATGGTGGCGCCGTCCGCCGGCACGTCGTTCATCTCCGGGTCGACCACCCGCAGCCACTCGGCGGTGATCATGCCCACACCCTGGCGGGCCTGCAGCTTCGCCCGCTCCTCGGCGTCCAGCTCCGCCCACGCCGGCTGGTACTGGTTGACCGAGTACGGCCCGTAGGTCTCGGTCAGCCCGTAGACGTGCACGATCCGGAACCCCATCCGCTCCATCTGCAGGATCGTGGTCGGTGACGGCGGCGCGCCGGCGGTGGTGATCACCAGCCGGTAGTCGAGGTCGACCGCCTCGGGCGCGTTCATGATCGTGGTGACCACGGTGGGGGCGCCGTTGAGGTGGGTTACCCGGTGTTCGCCGATCAGCCGCCAGATCGCGTCCCCGCGCACCTCGCGCAGGCAGACGTGGGTGGCGCCGATCGCGGTCACCGCCCACGGCGTGCACCAGCCGTTGCAGTGGAACATCGGCAGCGTCCACAGGTACACCGAGTCCGGCGTGTGCGCCGAGTGCACGATCTCCGACAGCGAGTTCAGGTGGGCGCCTCGGTGGGTGTACATCACACCCTTGGGCCGCCCGGTGGTGCCCGAGGTGTAGTTGATCGAGATGGTGGCCAGCTCGTCGTCCACCGCCCAGGGCAGTGGCTCACCCTCGGCACCGCGCGCCACGAACTCCTGGTAACCGGCCCCGTCGATGCACGGACCGGTGCCCGGCGCGGCCGGGTCGATGACCGTGACGATCTCGGTGACAGTGGCCAGCTGGTCGACCACCGGGACCACGGTGGCGGCCAGCACCGCGTCAACCACCAGCAGTTTCGCCCCGCTGTGGTCCAGGATGTAGCGCACCTCGTCGGTGGACAGCCGGGTGTTGATGGCCACCAGCACCGCGCCGGCCAGCGGCACCGCGAAGTGCGCGACCAGCATCTCCGGCAGGTTCGGCAGCAGGTAGGCGACCCGGTCACCCGGCTGGATCCCGGACGCCCGCAAAGCCCTGGCCAGCTGGGTGGCCAGCTCGGCGAAGCGGGCGTAGCTGTAGCGCCGGTCGCCGTAGATGATCGCCGTCTTCTCCGGGTACACCTCGGCGCTGCGCCGCAGGTAGGACAGCGGGGTGAGCTCGGTCTGGGACACCGCACCGGGCACGGAGCACCTCCACGTCGACAGACCCCGTGAGTGGTTAGCGTTGCTATGACAACGCTTACCACTCACGGGTGGTGGGCTGGGGAAACACCCTACGTGCGGCGCGGCCGGTCAGCCAGCGGCGATGGAGGCGGCCTGGGCAGGCTGGGCGGCGAGGAACGGGAGGACCTCGGCGAGGAACTCCTCGGTGCGTTCCAGGCCCACCGCGTGGCTGGAGCCCGGCCCGGTGAAGATCTTCAGCTGGGCCCCCGGGATCAGCTCGGCCACCTTGCGGCACTGCCATGGCGGGGTGAGCAGGTCCTGCTCGCCACCGATCACCAGGGTGGGCGTGTCGATGCTGGGCAACCGGTCCGCGGTGTTGTGCGCCAGGTCGGCGTCCCACTGCTCCACCACGGTCCGCACCTCGCTCTCCGTCTGCGGAAAGAGCGGCAGCATCTGCTGCATCAGCAGCGGGAACTCCGGGGAGTTGAGCAGCTCCGGGGAGAACGCCAGTCCCAGCGCGGCCAGCCCGGTCTGCACGTCACCGGTCCGCCACGGATGGCTCAGCGCGGCCATCCCGCAGGCCTGGTAGGCATCCAGTGCGGGGTAGGTGCCCCACAGCACCATCGAGGCGACCCGGTCCGGCTGGGCCAGCACCAGCTCCTGCGCCACCAACGAGCCCAGCGACCACCCCAGCACATGAGCGCTGGAGACGCCGACGGCGTCCAGCACCGCCGCCGCGTCCACCGCCATGCTCGCGGTGGTGAGCGGACCCGCCCCCCGCGCCGAGTCGCCGATGCCCTGGTGGTTGTAGCTGATCACGTGGTAGTGGTCGCTGAGGCCGGCGGCGAGCGCGCCCCACAACAGGTGGTGCTGGGTGGTGCCGCAGATCAACAACACCGAAGGGTTGGACCGGTCACCGCTCTCCACCACATCCAACCGGGTACCGGTGCTGATCTGGAGCAACATGAACCGCGCCTCCTAGACACATGATCGGGGTCGTCCCGGAGTCTGCCAGCGAACCGGGCCACTCGCTGAGAACACCGTTACGATTACCCCGTGACCCTACCCAGCGCGGCCGCCCGGTTCAGGGCCGCCGTTGAGGCCGGCGACCTGGACACCGCGCTCGCCCAGTTCGCCGACGACGTGGTGTTCAACAGCCCGGTGGTGTTCCGGCCGTATCAAGGCAGGGAGGCGCTGCGCGTCTTGCTCAGCGCGGTGTTCACCGTCTTCGAAAACTTCCGCTACACCGCCGAGTACGCCGGGCCGGACGGCCACGTGCTGGCGTTCCGGGCCGAGGTGAACGGCCGGGAGCTGCAGGGGGTGGACATCTTGACCACCGGCCCTACTACCGGCGCCGATCCGGACCCGCCGTTGTCCGAGCTCACCGTGCTGGTCCGGCCGTATTCCGCGGCCACCGCGTTGCGGGAGCGAATGGCCGCCTTGCTCACCAGCTGAGCCGATTAGACCGTTCGGCGCAAAAAGCCGCCGCTCGTCGCGCCTGCTGGCAACCTCCCGCCGGCGTTCGTCCAAAAAAAGTGTCACAACCTGCGGCGACACACCGTGGACCCGCTTGGCGTGACCGCGATCTCCTTCGTAAGCTGCCCGCACACATCACGATCCGATCTCGCCACTGGGACCTGAGCCTGGACTCCCCACCAGCTCACCGGACCCCCGACCGGAATATCCCGGTGGCAGATCGACGGTCGCGGAAAGGCAGAGAACTTCGTGGCTCGTCACCGCTCCCCCGGCGGCCGCGGCACGGTGTCGGCGTACCTACCGACACCCGACGCGCGCCGTGCGAAGTCCGAACAGGCGTTTGGTGTGCCGTCCTTCGAGGCGACCACATTGATCGCCGCGGTCCCTTCGGCCGGCGTCGCTCGCGCGGCGCACCGGCGCGCCCCGGTCAAGCCGCCCACGGTCAAGGGCAACACCGTGGTCAGCGCGACGGCGGCGCTGGGCGCCGTGGTCACCGGCGGCTTAATGGCAGGTGTCCCGAGTACGCCTGGCGTCTCGGCGGACGCGGCCGAGACCGCCCTACCCCCGGCCAACCTGGCTGCGGCCACCCACCCGCTGCGGGTGCATCCGGTCTCCTCGGACTCCGTGGTCGCCGACCTCGGGTCGGTGGCCGCCTCGCTGCTCCCGGTTGCCGTCCCCGGCGACCGGGTGGCCTCGGTGGACAAGCGGGACGTGGAGGCCCTGCACAAAGGCGAGACGCTGGCCGCCGAGGCGGCCGCCCAGCACGCCCTTGCGGTCAAGGAGGCCAGCGTGCTGGCCGGTGGCGGCGACCTGGACGACTGGATCGCCGTGGCGCTGGGCAAGCTGAACATGTCCCAGTCCCTGGCCGCCGGCGTCAAGCGGGTCATCATGGCGGAGTCTCGGGGCAACCCGCACGCCATCAACCGCACGGACAGCAACGCGATGGCCGGCCGGCCGTCCCAGGGCCTCATGCAGGTCATTCCGAGCACGTTCCGGGCCTACGTACTGCCAGAACTGGCTGGCCGCCCGATCACCGACCCGGTGGCCAACATTACCGCCGGGGTCCGCTACATGATCGCTAACTACGGGATGGGCACACTCAAGAGCGGCGGTCGCGCCGACCACCGGGGCAGGTACATCGGCTACTGACTCGATTCCACCGGCGACCACGCCGGCCGCTCCCCGCCCGGGCCTTCTCCCAAGGCCCGGGCGGTGTGCTGTGTGCACCCGATGGCCGTGATGCGCCCCCGAGATGCTCCAGACTGCAAAGATTTGACGTCCTATTAAATGACGCGGGAGACTGCGGGAGGCCGGTGCGGGCGGGGCACCGGGGGGCACCGAGTGAGAAGGAGCGAACCGTGCGGCGAGACCTCTTCGAAGCGGATCACGACGCCTTCCGAGAATCCGTCCGGGCATTCCTGAACCGCGAGGTGGTACCGCACCTGGCCGAATGGGAAGCCGTCGGCGTCGTCTCCCGCGACCTGTTCACCGTCGCTGGGAAGGCAGGTTTCCTGGGCATGGCCGTTCCGGAGTGCTACGGCGGCGGCGGGGTGGACGACTTTCGGTTCAACGCGGTGATCGGGGAAGAGGCCATCCGGGCCGGCGCAACCGCGGCGGGACTGGGCATCACCCTGCACAACGACGTCGCGTTGCCGTACTTCCTGCGCTACTGCACGGAGGAGCAGCGGCGCCGCTGGCTACCCGGCATCGCCAGCGGCGAGCTGATCACCGCGATTGCGATGACCGAGCCCGGCATCGGCTCCGACCTCGCCTCGATGTCCACCAGCGCGATCCGGGACGGCGACTACTACCTGGTCAACGGCGCAAAAACGTTCATCACCAACGGCATCAACGCCGACCTGGTGATCACCGCCGTGAAGACCGACCAGAAGCAGCGGCACAAGGGCATCAGCCTGCTGGTGATCGAGCGCGACATGCCTGGCTTCGAGCGCGGCCGCAACCTGGACAAGCTCGGCCTGCACGCGCAGGACACCGCCGAGCTCTCCTTCACCGACGTGCGGGTTCCGGTGGGCAACCTGTTCGGCGAGGAAGGTCAGGGATTCCGCCAACTGGTCGCCAACCTGCCCCAGGAACGGCTCTCCATCGCGCTGGCCGCCATCGCTTCGGCGGGCGTGGCGCTGGAGCAGACCCTGGAGTACGCGAAGGGCCGCAAGGCGTTCGGCCAGGCCATCGGCTCGTTCCAGAACACCAGGTTCGTGCTTGCCGAGATCGCCACCGAGGTGGAGATCGCGCAGACCTATCTGGACCGGTGCGTCCGGGCCCTCAACGCCGACGAGCTGACCGCCGAGGACGCGGCCAAAGCGAAGTGGTGGTGCACCGAGCTGCAGGGCCGGGTGGTTGATCGGTGCCTGCAGCTGCACGGCGGCTACGGCTACATGACCGAGTACCCGATCGCCCGGGCCTTCGCCGATGCCCGGATCACCCGGATCTACGGCGGCACCACCGAGATCATGAAGGAGGTCGTCGGTCGGTCCCTGGGCCTGTGAGTGGCATTGGTCGTTATAGCGACCAATGCCACTCACAGGCCACTGAACTCCAGCGCTTCGGCCCAGGACTTGCTCTGCATGATCATGCGGCGGTACTTCATGATCTGGGCTGGCCGGTCGATGCTGATGCAGCCGGTGATCCGCTCGCCGCGGCGGTACAGGGCGAGGAACTTCTCCTCGCCGAGTTCCGCGCTGACCACCCGGATCTCATCGGCCTGGGGGATGCCGACGAACTGGATCCGGCTGTCGTACCAGTCCGACCAGAAGTACGGCACCGCGGCGACCTGCTTGGCCTCGGCCGGGTTCAGCGCGTTGTGCGCGGCCAGCGCGCCCTGTTCGGCGGCGTTGGTCCAGTGCTCCAGGCGCATCATCAGCCCGTCGAACAGGGGGTTGGGGAAGTGCGTGACGTCGCCGGCGGCGTAGACCCCGGGCTGCCCGGTGAACAGCGTCGCGTCGCTCAGAATGCCCCGGTCGCGCTCGTGCAGCGAGATCCCGGAGCCGGCCAGCCACTCCGTGTTGGGCAGCACCCCGGTACCGACCACCACCAGGTCCGCCGGCACCGTGGTCCCGTCGTCCAGGGACACCCCGGTGACCCGGCCGTCGCTGGCGGTCAGCCCGGTGACCTTCACCCCGCAGCGCAGATCGGTGCCGTGCGCCAGGTGCAGCGCCGCGCAGGCCCGCCCCATCTGCTCGCCGACCGAGCGCACCAGGGGCACCGGCAGCGCCTCCAGCACGGTCACCGGCAGCCCGCGTTTGCGTGCTGAGGAAGCCACCTCGGAGCCGATGAACCCGGCCCCCACCACCACGGTGCGCGCCCCGGCGTCCAGCGCGGCGCGGATCGCGATCGCATCGTCCAGGGTGCGCAGCGTGTGCACCCCGGCCAGTTCCTCGGTGCCGGGCAGGGTGCGCGGCCTGGCGCCGGTGGCGATCACCACGGCGGAGTAATCCAGCTCGCGGCCGTCGCTCAGTCCGAGCACCTGTGCGGCCGGGTCCAGGCCAGTGGCCCAGGTACCCATCCGCAGATCCACGTCGAGCTCGCCGCGCAGCTCCTGCTCGGTCCGGAACGTGGTATCCGCCGCACCCTCCTCGCCGGCCCGCAGGTACTCCTTGGACAGCGGCGGGCGGTCATACGGCAGATGCGCCTCACCACCGACCAGGGTCAACGGCCCGGTGAATCCGGCCCTGCGGGCCGCCTGCACCGCGCGCAACCCGGCCAGCGAGCCACCCACGACGACGAAGCGCTCGCTCACGCCCTCAGTCCTCGACCAGCGACAACGCCTCGGTCGGGCAGGCCATGACGGCCGATTCCGCCGCCTCCCGGGCCGCCGGGCCAGGGCGGTCGTTCAACACCTTCAGCGTCCCGTCGTCCTGCACCTCGAACAGGTCGGGCGCCTCCGCCTCGCACATCCCCAGTCCGGTGCATCTGTCCCGGTCGACCACGATCCGCATGGACCTACTCCCTTACCTCTCGGGCGTGAATCTGAAGGGTAGGCGCTTCACACCGCGCATGAAGTTCGTACCCAGCAGGTCGGGCGTGCCGGCCTCGAAATCCGGTATCCGGGTGAGCACCTCGCGGAACAGTGCCCGCAACGCACCCTTGGCCAGCTGGTTGCCCAGACAGAAGTGTGCCCCGCCACCACCGAATCCGACGTGCGGGTTCGGATCGCGGGACAGGTCGAACCGGTCCGGCTCGGCGAACACGTCGGCGTCCCGGTTGCCGGACGGGTAGAACAGCACCACCTTGTCCCCGGGGATGATCTTCTTGCCGCCCAGCTCGACTTCTTCCACCGCCGTTCGGCGGAAGGTCATCACCGGCGAGGCGTAGCGGACGAACTCCTCCACCGCGGTCCTGATCCTGTTGTCATAGTCCTCCCGCAGCCATTCCCGCTGGTCGGGGAAGTCGGTCATCGCCTTCACGGTGAGGCTGGAGGTGTGCTTGGTGGTGTCCGTGCCGGCCACCGAGAGCAGCACGAAGAACGAGCCGATCTCGGCGTCGGTGAGCCGCTCGCCGTCCACCTCGGCCTGCACCAGGTTGGTGAACAGGTCGTCGGCCGGGTCCTTCCGTCGCTCGGCGATGATCCGCGCGGCGATTCCGTGCAGGACCTCGGCGGCGCCCAGCTGGATCTCCGCCGGGGAGCGGCGGGCGAGCGCCTCCGGGTCGGCCCAGGACACGATGTCGGCGGCCGCCTGGGCGGTCTGCTCGCGAAGCTCGCCCGGCACCCCGAACATGTCGCAGAACAGCCGCACCGGCAACAGCTCGGCACACTGGCTGACGAACTCGAGCTCCCCGGACGGGTCGCCGGCGAAGCTGTCCACCACCTCCCGCGCGGCTACCTGAATCTGCTCGTCGATGCGCTGGATGCGTCGCGGGGTGAAAGCCGAGCTGATCAGCCTGCGCAGGTAGTCGTGCCGGGGGGCGTCCATGGCCAGGAAGGACTGGGACATCTCCAGGAACATCGGGGCCAGCAGGTCGAACATCACCCCCTGGCCGGAGATGAACGTCTTGGCGTCTCGGCTCACCTTCACGATGTCGGCGTGCTTGACCAACGCCCAGTAGCCGGGATCGTGCGGATCCGGGGCGACCGCATCCTCGACCGGGCGCTGCCAGGACACCGGATCCTCGGCGCGCAGCCGGGCGAACCGCTCGTCCCGCTCCTCCGAGGTCTTGTTCCAGAACGCCTTCGACGACACGTCGATGGGCGAGTAGTCAGGCTTGAACTTCGACGTCGCCGGAACGAAACCGGTATCGATGGTCACCGTGGCCTCCCGAATGGCGCTGGGGGCGTCGCCTCGGCTCGGGGCGCGCATGCGTCGGCCCGAGCCGGGTCAGCCCCTCCTGGCGATCAGTGTGCCGACCGGCAACGAGGCGAGCATCTCCCTCACAGAGGGTCCTCGTGCCCCCATTGAGAGAGCTCTGGGGACACCGGGGGGCGGCCCCACCAGCGACGCGAGTCACAGCCCAGCGGCGAGCTCCACGATCCGCTCGATCTGCCGGACGGTGGCGGCCGCGGTGTTGCCCAGCGGGGTCAGGTTCAGCGTGGTCACCCCGGCCTCGGCCAGCGCGGCCAGCCGCTCCTTGATCCGCCCCTCCGGCCCGATCAGGCCGATCCCGTCGAGCAGCTCGTCGGGCAGCGCGGCGGCGGCCTCGTTCTTC
>DASWST010000111.1:0-9992 GCA_036402515.1 Pseudonocardia sp. | reverse complement strand
CGATGGTCGCTATAGCGACCATCGCCACTCACGAGGCCTGACCAGGGGTTTGGGGGGGCAGACGTGAGTACTGCGGTGCTGTCGTTGGGGTCGAACCTGGGCGACCGGTTCGGCTATCTGCGGCTGGCCGTCGCCGGGTTCGCCGACGCCGAGGACACCGAGCTGGTGGCTGCCTCGCCGGTGTACGAGACCGAGCCGTGGGGCGGCGTGCAGCAGGACGACTTCCTCAACGCGGTGCTGATCGTGCGCTCGGAGAAGCTGGACGAGTGGGGCTGGCTGCGCCGGGCACAGGAACTGGAGGCGCGCGCCGGGCGGGTGCGCAGCGTGCACTGGGGGCCGCGCACCCTGGACGTGGACGTGGTCGCGGTGTTTGCCACCGACCAGCGCGGCAGCGCGGTGCACAGCGAGCACCCCGACCTGCGCCTGCCGCACCCCGGCGCGGCCGAGCGCAACACCGTGCTGCGGCCGTGGCTGGACATCGCCCCGGACGCGGTGCTGCCCGGGCACGGCCCGGTGGCCGAGCTGCTCGCCGGGCTGGGCGAGGCGGGGATGCGCCGCCGGGACGACCTGGCGCTGGAGGTGAAGGCGTGAAGCCGACCGGGTGGCGCGAGCTGCTGCCAACCTTCGCCGTGGTCACCGTGGTTGCCTACCTGATCACCAGGATCAGCTACGGGGTGCTGCCGCCACTGCCGCTGTTCGCCGGGATCACGCTGCTGCTGCTGGCCATCATCGAGACGATCCTGGGGTACTCACTGAAGGCCCGGATCGAGCAGCGGCCGGGCACCCAGCCGGTGCAGCCCCTGGTGGCGGCGCGGGCGGTGGCACTGGCCAAGGCGTCCGCGGTGGCCGGCGCGCTGATGGCCGGGGTGTGGGCCGGCCTGCTCGGCTACCTGCTGCCCCGGTACGGGCAGCTGGCCGCCGCCGCCGACGACACCCCGGCCGCGGTGCTCGGCCTGGTCTGCGCGCTGGCGCTGGTGGCCGCCGCGCTGTGGCTGCAGCACTGCTGCCGCGCCCCCACCGACAGCGACGACCCTGATCGGGAGCACCAGGGGCGCTGACCCCGGACCGGTCCGGCGGCGCGGCTGGGTGATTCGTCCCGGTCAGCCGGCCGGAGACTCGCTACGCTCTGCGCGGTGTCGTTCCTCCAGCCCTCCGGCGGCCCGCCGGCCGACACCGCGAGCCTGTACCGGCGGCGGGTCCGCCGACAGCGCCGCGGTGTCCTCGCCACCGTGCTCGCGCTGGTCCTGCTCGGCATCTGCGGGCTGCTCCTACTGGGCATCCTGGTCTACAGCGTCGGCGCCGGCGGGGTCATCGTGGGCACACTGGGCGCGCTGTTGCCGGTCGGCCCGGTCGTCGCCGCGTTCCTGTGGATGGACCGCTGGGAACCGGAGCCGCCCCGGCTGCTGCTGGTGGCGTTCCTCTGGGGCGCCTGCTTCGCCACCCTGGCCGCGCTGATCCTGAACAGCAGCGCCGAGCTGGCCACCTCCTCGACGCTCGGCGACGCGAGCTCGGTGTTCGCCGCGGTGCTCGTCGCCCCCTGGGTCGAAGAGTTCATGAAGGGCGCGTTCCTGCTCGGCCTGCTGCTGTTCCGCCGCCGCGAGTTCGACGGGGTGCTGGACGGCATCGTCTACGCCGGTGTGGTGGCCGCCGGGTTCGCCTTCACCGAGAACATCCTCTACCTGGGGCAGGCGTTCGCCTCCGGCGCGACCGGGCAGGGCGGCGGCGTGCTGACCGTGCTGATCATGCGCGGGGTGTTCTCCCCGTTCGCGCACCCACTGTTCACCTCGATGATCGGCATCGGGCTGGGCATCGCGTCGAACGCCAAGACCGTGCTGGTCCGGCTGGCCGCGCCACTGGCCGGCTACCTGCTCGCGGTGTTCCTGCACGCCTGCTGGAACGCCTCGGCCTCCTACGCCGACGGGGCGCTGCTCGTCCCGGTGTACCTGCTGATCATGCTGCCGATGTTCCTGTTCGTGCTGTTCGTTGTGCTCTACCAGCGACGCCGGGAGCAGCGCATCATCGCCGCGGAGCTGCCCGGGTTCGCCGAAGCGGGCTGGATCGCACCGAGCGAGATAGGCCTGCTGCAGTCGCTCGCCGGGCGGCGTGGGTGGTTGCGCGCGGTGCGCCGGCGGTCCGGGTCGGCGGTGGCCAAGGCGGTGGCCGAGTACCAGGCCGCGGTCACCGAGCTGGCCATCCTGCGGCACCGGATGGCCCGGGGCTCACTCGGCCCACACGCCCGGGAGTGGCACGACGAGCTGGTGGAGGACGTGTTGCTGACCCGGGCCAAGGCGGTCGGCGCGCCGGACGCGCTGCACGCCGCCTGGGGCCGCCGACTCCCCCCGCCCGGCTGGACACCGCCGTCGCCGAACTGGACGCCGCCAGGGCCGCGGCACAGCCTGTCCGGACCCCAGGGCCCGGGCCGACCCTATCCCGGACCTCCTGGCCAGCAGGGTCCACCGATGCCACCCGGACCGCGCGGAGCCCCGGGCCAGCCGCCGCCCGGCTGGTACCCCCCGCCCGGCCCGTATCAGGGCCAACCCGGTGCGCCGCGCCCACAGCCCCCGTCAGCGCCGCCACCGGTCCCGCCGCCCCGGCACCACCCGCCGGTCTGAACCCGCCCACGGCTAGGCCGTGCACACCTGCCGGGTGACAGGACGGTGAAGCCGGTCACCCGGGGTGGCGCGGCGCGCGGGCCCGGCTCTACCGTTCTCCCGCCGGCCAAGCGGACCTGGCCGCCGGCCCACGTCTGGTACCCGCGACCCGGGACTGGAACGAGCGGAGTGAGATGAACGCGTCCGGGGGCGGAGCCGCCCGACCGGCCAGACTGGCCGTCGGGATTGTCTCGGCGGGCCGAGTGGGCTCGGTGCTCGGGAACGCGCTGGCCACCGCTGGTCACCAGGTGATCGGGGCTTCGGGGGTTTCCCGCGCCTCGGTGCGACGAGCCGCGACCCTGCTGCCCGATGTCCCCCTCGAACCGCCCGACCAGGTGGTGGAGCGCTCCGACCTGGTCTTGCTGGCGGTGCCCGACGACGTGCTGCCCGGCCTGGTCAGGGGCCTGGCCACGGCCGGCTGCTTCCGACCGGGGCAGATCGTGGTGCACACCTCCGGCGCACACGGTGTCGCGGTCCTGGAACCCGCCGCGGAGCACGGCGTCCTGCCCCTCGCGCTGCACCCGGTGATGACCTTCACCGGCCGCCAGGAAGACGTACAGCGGCTGGCCGCGTGCTCGGTGGGAGTGACCGCGGCGCGGGACGACGAGGCGGCGTGGAGCGTCGGTGAGGCTCTCGTGGTGGAGATGGGCGCCGAGCCGGTTCGGGTACCGGAGGAAGTTCGCCCGCTCTACCACGCGGCCCTGGCGCACGGCGCGAACCACCTGATCACCCTGGTCCGGGACTGCGTGGACGTGCTCGAGCGGGCCGGAGTGCAGCCGGCGGAGCGGTTGATCGCCCCGCTGTTGTCCGCCGCGCTGGACAATGCCCTGCGGCACGGCGACCGGGCGCTCACCGGCCCGGTGGCCAGGGGCGACGTGGGCACGCTCCGCCAGCACCTGCGTGAGCTGGGCGAACACGCCCCCGAGGTCACCGCCAGCTACCGCGCACTGGCCGAACGGACCGCCCAACGAGCCCGGGCCGCCGGGCTGCTCCGCCAACACGACGCGCAAGAGGTGCACACCGCACTGGAGGACACTCCGTGAAGCCATACACCGCCGGCGAGCTCACCGTGCACGAGGCGCCAGGCGCGCTGACCGACGTGAGCGCCACGCTGCGCGGGACCGGCCGCAAGGTCGCCCTGGTGCCCACCATGGGCGCGCTGCACGCCGGGCACCTGGAGCTGATCCGGCATGCCCGCCGCGCCCCGGGGGCCGTCGTGGTGGCGGTCTCGATCTTCGTCAACCCGTTGCAGTTCGGCCCAGGTGAGGACCTGGACCGCTACCCGCGCACCATGGACGCCGACCTGGAGAAGTGCCGGGCGGAGGGCGTCGAGCTGGTCTTCGCGCCCACCGCGTCGACCATGTATGGGGAGGACGCGCAGGTCACCGTGCATCCCGGCCCCCTCGGTGACGAGCTGGAGGGCGCCGTCCGGCCCGGTCACTTCGCCGGGGTGCTGACCGTGGTGACCAAGCTGTTCGGCATTGCCCGCCCCCAGCTGGCCTACTTCGGCGAGAAGGACTACCAGCAGCTGGTCCTGGTGCGTCGGATGGCCCGCGAACTGAACCTGGGTGTGGACGTCATCGGGGTGCCCACGGTGCGTGAGCCGGACGGGCTCGCGCTGTCCTCCCGCAACGTCTACCTGGATGCCGAGCAGCGCGAGCGGGCCGCCGCACTGTCCGCCGCGCTGACCGCCGCCCGGCACGCCGCCTCCGGTGGCGCGGACGCCGCCATGGAGGCCGCCGAGAAGGTGCTCGCCGCCGAGCCCGAGCTGGTGGTGGACTACCTGGCGCTGCGCGACCCGGAGCTCGGCCCGGCACCCGCGGCCGGGCCGGCCCGGCTATTGGTGGCCGCTCGGCTGGGCGGCACCCGACTGATCGACAACATCGGCCTGACCCTCGGCCAACCCGTCAGGAGCTACCTGTGACGCTGATCCGCACCATGCTCAAGTCGAAGATCCACCGGGCCACGGTCACCCAGGCGGACCTGCACTACGTCGGTTCGGTGACGGTGGACGAGGACCTGATGGACGCCGCCGACCTGCTGCCCGGCGAGCAAGTGACCATCGTGGACATCACCAACGGGGCCCGGCTGGAGACCTATCTGATCCCGGGCCAGCGGGGCAGCGGCGTACTGGGCATCAACGGCGCGGCGGCCCACCTGGTGCACCCCGGCGACCTGGTCATCCTCATCTCCTACGCGGGGATGGACGACGCGATTGCCCGGTCCTACCAACCCAGGATCGTGTTCGTGGACCAGCGCAACCGGGTCGCCGAGTTGGGCGCCGACGCCGGGCACGCCCCGGAGGGCTCCGGCCTGCGCTCCAGCACCGGCACCGGCGTGCTGGTCGCCGGCGGGTAGGCCGCGGCCGTGCTGCTCTGCGTGGATGTCGGCAACACCCAGATAGCGCTGGGCCTCTACGCCACCGATCACGAACAGCCCGGCGCGGACAGCCTGGACGTGGTCCGCCCGCCGCTGCTGCGCCACTGGCGAATGCGCACCGACCCCCGGATCACCGCCGACGAGCTGGAAGTGGCGATCAACGCCATGCTCGGCTCCCTCGCCCAGCGGATCACCGGGGTGGCCGCGCTGTCCACCGTCCCCACCGTGCTGCGTGAGCTGCGCATGCTGGCCGAGCGCCGGCTGGACCGGATGCCCACGCTGATCGTCGAGCCGAGGGTGCGCACGGGGGTACCGATCCTGGTGGACAATCCCAAGGAGGTCGGCGCGGACCGGGTGGTGAACACCCTGGCCGCGCACCGGCTGTTCGATACCGCCTGCGTGGTGGTCGACTTCGGCACCTCGACCAACGTCGACGTGGTGTCCGCGCGCGGCGAATTCCTCGGTGGTGCGCTGGCGCCCGGCATCGAGATCTCCATGGACGCGCTCACCCAGCGGGCCGCCCAGCTGACCACCGTGGAGCTGGTCCGGCCGCGCTCGGCGATCGGCAAGAACACCGTGGAGTGCCTGCAGGCCGGCATCCTGTTCGGCTTCACCGGGCAGGTGGATGGCCTGGTCCGGCGCATCCTGGTAGAGCTGGAGACCGAGTACAAGGTGGATCCCGCGACGGTCACCGTGCTGGCCACCGGTGGGCTGGCGCCGCTGGTGGTGGACGAGTCGGAGACCATCGCCGAGCACGTCCCGGACCTCACCCTGCTCGGGCTGCGGCTGGTCTACCTGCGCTCGCGTCGCACCGCCCGGAACACCGCGGTGCGCAGCGGCAACTCGAACGTCCCGTCCGGTGTGGTGCCGACCTCGGGCCGGGTGGCCAGGTAGGTCCGGATCCGGTCGTACACCCCGGCGCGCTCCTCCGGGGTGCTGATCAGCGCCCAGGAATGGGTGCCCAGCAGGTCGATCAGGCCGTCCACGGTCAGCCACTGGGAATGGCCGAACTCGGCGCGCTCGGACGGCTCGAATTCGGCCGTGGCGGGCAGGTCGTCGCGGGCTCCGCTGTGGGGCACTCCGGGTACCGGGCGGTTCGCCGATGCCACCCGGTGGTAGCCGGCCACCCATTCCACGCTGTCGTCGTCGGCGTTCCACAGCGCGGCCAGCACTCCGCCGGGGCGCAGCACGCGGGCGATCTCCGCGGCGGCCCGCTCCGGGTGGAACCAGTGGAACGCCTGCCCGACCAGCACCGCGTCCACCGAGGCGTCCGGCAGCGGAATGTCCTCGGCCGTCCCAGGCAGCGCGTTCACCGAGGGCAGTTCGGCGCGCAGCACGGCGAGCATCTCCGGGTCAGGCTCCACGGCGGTGACCCGGGGGGACCGGCCGGTCAGGGACGCGGTCAGTTTTCCGGTTCCGGCGGCCAGGTCGAGCAGCTCCAGCCCGCCCCCGCGCGCCGAGGCCGGCGAGTCGGGCGAGCTGACCGGGGCCAGCGCCCAGTCCAGCGCCGTGTCCGGATAGCTGGGTCGGTGCGCGGCATACGCCTGGGCGACGGTGCCGAACGTCCGGCCCCGGGTGGGCGGCGGGTTCGAGGCGGGGCCACGGGCCTCTCGCGGGTGCGCGGCGAGCGGAGTGTCCTGGTCGTCAGCCATGCGCCGACGGTACGTCGCCAGCTGCTCGGTACCGTCGTAATCGTGACGAACGACGGGCCCAGCCACGGGTCGAGCGACTCCGACGACAGCATTCATGATCGGGAACTCCCCGAGCAGATCCGGGTCCGCCGGGCCAAGCGGGCAGCCATGCTCGCCGAGGGCACCGACCCCTACCCCGTGGTGCTGCCGCGCACGTCCACCCTGCGGGAGGTGCGGGAGAAGCACGGCGATCTCCCACCCGACACCACCACCGGGGACGTGGTTGGCGTGGCCGGCCGGGTCGTCTTTCTGCGGAACACCGGCAAGCTTTGCTTCGCCACATTGCGCGCCGGAGATGGCGCTGAGCTGCAGGCAATGCTCAGCGTGGCCAGCGTGGGAGCCGAGGAGTTGGCCCGCTGGAAGTCACAGGTCGACCTTGGTGATCACGTATTCGTGCACGGAGAGGTCATCACGTCCCGCCGGGGTGAACTATCGGTGATGGCGGATGAATGGGCCATGGCGGCGAAGTCGGTGCGCCCGTTGCCGGTTGCACACAAGGAGTTGTCGGAAGAGACCCGGGTGCGGCAGCGATACGTGGATCTCATCATGCGGCCACAAGCCCGTGACACGGTTCGGATGAGGGCTGAGGTCATACGGACCTTACGAGAGGTCCTGTACCGTCGGGGATTTACTGAAGTCGAGACCCCGATGTTGCAGTTGTTGCATGGTGGAGCAACTGCGCGTCCCTTTGTCACGCACTCCAACGCGTTGGACATCGATCTGTACTTGCGGATCGCACCGGAGCTCTACCTCAAACGCGTGGTGGTGGGCGGTATCGAGCGGGTCTTCGAGATCAACCGGAACTTCCGGAACGAAGGCATTGACTCGTCCCACTCGCCCGAGTTCGCCATGCTGGAAGCCTATGAGGCTTACGGCAGCTACGACACGATCGCCGAACTTACCCAGTCCTTAGTTACCTCCTCTGTACAAGCGGTGTTCGGATCCACCGTCGTGCGACACGCGGACGGCAGCGAGCACGACCTGGGTGGCACCTGGCGCCAGGTGACCCTGCACGAGGCGGTATCCGAGGCGCTGGGCGTAGAGGTAACCCTGGACACCCCGGCGGACGTGCTACGCGGCTATGCCGATGCGCACGAGGTTCCAGTCAAGGACAACGCCTCTGCCGGCGAGATCGCCCTGGAACTGTTCGAGAAACTCGTCGAGCACACCTTGATCGAGCCCACTTTCGTCCGTGACTATCCAGTTGAAGTTCGGCCGCTGACCAGACAACATCGAGATGAGCCGAGGCTGGCCGAGGCTTGGGACCTGTTCGTCTTCGGTGTGGAGCTGGCCACTGGATACTCCGAGCTCGTTGATCCAGTTGTGCAGCGAGAACGCCTGGAAGCGCAGGCCCGGTTGGCCGCGGCGGGCGACGACGAGGCGATGCAGGTGGACGAGGACTTCCTACGTGCCCTGGAATACGGAATGCCACCCAGCGGCGGCATGGGAATGGGGATCGACCGGCTGCTGATGACGCTCACCGGGCTCGGTATCCGGGAGACGATACTTTTTCCGCTCGTTCGCCCGGAATGACCTATCCCTCAGCTGGTCGACTCGACATAGCGATGTAAATAGGTCTAATCTTGCGGCCAGACTCAGCGGCTTGTGGACTACCGGGCCGAGTCCACCTGCATCACTTATCATAGAAAAGTCTCCGGAGGGCTGCCAAAGTGGCACAGAAGGTCACGGTTTCGCTGATTGACGATCTGGACGGCGACAAGGCCGACGAGACCGTTGAGTTCGGGCTCGACGGTAAGAGCTATGAGATCGACTTGTCGAGCGGCAATGCCGGCAAGCTGCGGGACGCCTTGGCCTCCTATGTCGCGGCCGCCCGTCGGCCCGGTGGTCGACGCCGCTCCGGTGGTGGCGGCGGCGCCGCGGCCGCATCCGCTACAGCCCGCCGGCCCTCCGTCGACCGGGAGCAGAATCAAGCGATCCGGGACTGGGCTCGTAAGCGCGGTATGAAGGTGTCCGACCGCGGCCGCATTCCGGCCGACGTGCTCGAGGCCTATCACCAGGAGAACTGACCTCCTCTCCACGCGCCTCGACGCCAGGTCCTCGCCAGGTCCTCCCGGGTTCACGGCGTCCTTGAGGCTCCACGTTTCGACCGCTGAAGCCGCCCGCTGAGCCGTGCCCGACGCCCGATCGAAGTGTGTTCGCGCAGAGCGAATACTCTTGTGTGACCCCATGGAATGCCGGGTCGTGACAATCCGTTGGACCCTGATGAGCGGGTTGCAACCGTGCGCACGAAGCGATGACGCCGGTTCGGCCGATACGATGGTCCTACGGTGCCGGCCCGTCCGAGAAACGGGCCGGCACAGCTCAGCAGTCAGGGAGTGCACATGTTCGAAAGGTTTACCGACCGCGCGAGGCGGGTGGTCGTCCTGGCCCAAGAAGAGGCCAGGATGCTCAACCACAACTACATCGGCACCGAGCACATCCTGCTGGGCCTGATCCACGAGGGGGAAGGCGTCGCGGCGAAGGCGCTGGAGTCGCTGGGTATCGCCCTCGAGGGGGTCCGCCAGCAGGTCGAGGAGATTATCGGCCAGGGGCAGCAGGCGCCCAGTGGTCACATCCCCTTCACGCCTCGGGCGAAGAAGGTGCTGGAGCTGTCGCTGCGCGAAGCGCTGCAGCTGGGGCACAACTACATCGGTACCGAGCACATCCTGCTCGGGCTGATCCGTGAGGGCGAAGGCGTCGCCGCCCAGGTGCTGGTCAAGCTCGGAGCTGACCTGAACCGGGTGCGTCAGCAGGTGCTGCAGCTGCTCTCCGGCTACCAGGGCAAGGAGCCGGCGGAGGCCAGCGGTGGCCGGGGTGAAGGCACCCCGTCCAGCTCGCTGGTGCTCGACCAGTTCGGCCGGAACCTGACCCAGTCCGCCCGGGAAGGCAAGCTCGACCCGGTGATCGGCCGGGAGAAGGAAATCGAGCGGGTCATGCAGGTGCTGTCTCGGCGCACCAAGAACAACCCGGTCCTGATCGGCGAGCCCGGCGTGGGCAAGACCGCGGTGGTGGAGGGCCTTGCCCAGATGGTGGTCAAGGGCGAGGTGCCCGAGACGCTGAAGGACAAGCAGCTCTACACGCTGGACCTGGGCTCTCTGGTGGCCGGCTCCCGGTACCGAGGCGACTTCGAGGAGCGCCTGAAGAAGGTGCTCAAGGAGATCCGCACCCGGGGCGACATCATCCTGTTCATCGACGAGATCCACACCCTGGTGGGTGCGGGTGCCGCCGAGGGCGCGATCGACGCGGCGTCCATCCTGAAGCCGATGCTGGC
>DASWST010000110.1:0-16031 GCA_036402515.1 Pseudonocardia sp. | reverse complement strand
AGGGCGCGCACCACGTCGTCGGGCAGCGACTTTGCGCCGGGCCGGCCCGGTCGGTACCACTCGATGAGCGAGTTCACCGTCCCGGAGAGCAGCCGCGCGGCCAGCGCCGGTTCGATCTCCGACGAAATCTGCCCGGTGGCCACCGCGTCGCCGACCAGCGCGGTCACCGTCGCGTCGAACTCCCTGCGGCGGGCCAGCGCCCACCGCTCGGTCTCGGTGTTCCCGCGCACCCGCAGCAGCAGCGTGACGTAGGGCAGCTCACTGGTCAGCACCTCGACCTGGCGCCGCACGATGTGTCGCAGCCGCTCCAGCGACGAGCCCTCCTGGGCTGCCGACTCGTCGAGGATCCCGAACAGCCCGTCCAACGCCCGGCTCAGCGCGCCGCGCAGCAGCTCCTCCTTGCCCGCCACATGGTGATAGAAGGACGACTTGGTGATCCCGGCGGCCCGGGACAGATCCTCCATGCTGGTCGCGTCATAACCCCGCGTGTTGAACTCGGTCACCGCGACGGCGAGCAGCGAGGTGGCGTCGTACACCCGGCGGCGCGCCCCGTCGCCACCCCGCACCCGGCGGGTGCGCGGCGCCGGCCCGGCGGGCGTCGGCGCGGCGGGCATGCCGGAATCGGGCTGGGCGCTCATGCCCCCTCGAAACTTGGCCGGCGCTTGGCCAGGAATGCTTCCACCGCGCCCTGGTGATCGCGTGTCAATCCGAGCCGGGCCTGGGCGGCGCCCTCGGCGGCCAGCACCTTCTCGAGCGGGGACACCGCGCCGGCGGCGAGTGCCTTCTTGATCTCGGCGTACGCGGCGGTCGGCCCGGCGGCCAACCGGCGAGCCAGCTCGAGCGCGGCCCCGAGCACCTGTTCAACCGGGACCACCTCGCGCACCAGCCCCCACTCCTTGGCCTGCTCAGCATTGAACGAGTCGCCGAGCAGCATGAGTTCACTCGCCCTGGCGGCGCCCAGCGAGTGCACCAGGCTGGCGGAGAGTCCGGAGTCGGCGGTCAGACCGATCGCGGCGAACGCGGTGGCGAACGAAGCGCCCTCGGTGGCCACCCGCAGATCGCAGGCCAGCGCGAACCCCAGCCCCGCGCCCACCGCCGCCCCGTTGATCGCGGCCACCACAGGTTTGGGCATCTCGGCCAGCGCGCGCACGATCGGGTTGTAGTGCCGATCAACGGTGCCGAACGAGCTAGCCGGATCGGCTCGCAGCGCCTCGGCATGCTCACCGAGATCCTGGCCGACGCAGAACGACTTGCCGTTCCCGGTCAGCACCACGGCGCGCACCTCGCCGTCGGCCGCGACCTGGGTCAGCGCCTCGACCAGCGCATCCTTCAGCTCGACGGTGAGCGCGTTGCGCCGTCCCGGGCGGTTCAGCGTGACGACGGCGACGGCGGGGTCCTTCTCGTCTCGCTCGACTAGGACCGCCGGTTCCTGGCTCTCCGGAGTACTCACCCGGACATGCTAACCGGCGAATCAACCGAACGATCGGTCTCTCGGTGGGAGATGTTCGAGTTGCGGCGGAGTCGGTATGCGTCGGTTCGGGATGCCCCGGCGCTGCTCAGTCGGTCTTTGGCGTCGAGACCCCGTGGCGGAGGCCGATCATCAGCAGGTCCAGCAACCGGCCGGCGCGCGCGCAGCCGCCCGCCGCGTCGGCCACCGACCAGGCGCCGCGCAGAGCCCACAGCACATCTTCCGGGTCGATGTCGGGGCGGAGGGCGCCGGCCGGTGAACAACGAGGAGGACGTGTTGGTGGACCGCCGCACCGACGACCTGACCGGGGTCGCGGCCGTACGCGCTGGACCCGGACAACGCCGACCGGCTGTGGCAAGTGTCCGAGCGGCGACTCGGCTAGCAAGCGCCGCTACTCCTGCTCGCTGGTCTGGAAGCGCTCGGGGCCGACCACCCGCAGCAGGTCCAGCTGTGCCGCGGTGTCGCTGCCGGGCGGAGGGGTGAACACCAGAAGCCGCTGGTCCTCCGCCGGGGTGAGCAGCAGCTCGCTGTCCAGCTCGAGCGGCCCCAACAGCGGATGCTGGATGCGCATCCGGCTCCGCCGGCCCACCGCGACCTCGTGCTCCTCCCAGAGCACGGCGAACTCGGCACTGGCCGCGCGCAGCCGGCGCACCAGTCCGTCGGCCACCGGGTCCGTGCGCCGGCGGGCGACCGCGCCACGCAGATCGGCAACGTGCAGCCGGCTGTAGTAGTCGTGCTCGTCGGCCGGGTACAGCCGCCGGACCTCCGGATCGGTGAACCACCGCCACACCACATTGCGCTCGCCCTCCGCGACCGAGCACATGCCGCCGAACAGCAGCCGAGCCAGGGTGTTCTGCGCCAGCAGGTCGCCGAGGTCGGTGAGCACCTGCGCCGGCGCGTGCTCCAGCTGGTCGAGCAACGCCAGCAAGCCGGGTCGAACGTGATCGCCAGCCCGGTGCCCGGCGGGTGGGCGGTGGCCGGCGAGCACGAACAGGTGGTCCCGCTCGTCGTCGGTCAGCCGCAGCGCGCGGGCCAGCGCGGCGAGGACCTGCGGGGACGGCTGCGGGCTGCGCCGCTGTTCCAGCCGCACGTAGTAGTCGGTGGACATGCCGACGAGCGCGGCGACCTCCTCACGACGCAACCCCGGGGTGCGCCGGCGACCGTCGACGGGCAACCCGATATCCCTGGGCCGCAGCCGTTCCCGGCGCCGGCGGAGGAAGTCGGCCAGCTGGCTGCGATCCATCCCCCGATCATTCTCCCCGAGCGGCCGGCTAGCCAAGGACTGCCAGTCCGTCCCAACCCGGTACCGCCGCCACCACCCTGGACACCATGACGAACAGCACGAACACCACCACGCCCGCGAACACTGCCGAGCTGCCAACCCCGGTGGCCACCTACCTCGCCGCGAAGATCGACCGGGAGGCGGCCATCCTGGACTGCTTCACCGAGAACGTCCTGGTGCACGACGAGGGCCGGGACCACCGAGGCCAGGCGGCGATCAAAGCCTGGCTCGGCGACCTGGCCAGCAAGTACACCCTGACCTACACCGTGCGCGGCGCCGACCAGTGGGACACCGGGGCCGCCGTGCGCGTCGAGGTCGCCGGCAATTTCCCGGGCAGTCCGGTGACCCTGCATCATCACTTCAGCCTGTCCGACGACCGGATCGCCGCGCTCACTATCTGCCCGTAGGTTAATGAGCCGCCACCGCGCGTTAACCGCCGGGTAAGCGCCACAGTCAGGACGGCGCAACTCCACCGAAATAACGTCACCCGTGTGGTGGTAGCCGGCCGCGCGCCTTGGGTGGAGGGTCGATACAGATGCGCCGGCCGGGCGGAAGTCAATTAGTTGTCGATGCAGCATGTCGATAGAGCGTAGGGATGGATATTTAATCGATCAACGATACCGTGGCGCATCCATATTCACCATTCCCCGGCCGCCGTCAACGATTAAGAAGGAGATTGCATGTCGTCTGCACAGGCCACACCAAAGCAGTCCACGACCGAGCGTGGCCAGGAAGGCTTCGAGGGCCAGCGCTACCAGGACGAGGGCACTCTTGCTCGGCTGGCGATGAGTGAGTTGCAGCGTGACCTGCACCGCGTGGAAGATCAGGCCCGCATGGCGCAGCAGGACGCGCAGGGCTCACGGCAGGTGGCGCAGCACGCCCGCAGCGCTGCTCAGCAGGCCCAGGTCCAGGCTCGGCAGGCGCAGAGTCAGGCACAGCAGGCCCAGGCACAAGCGCAGCAGACGCAGAATCTGCTGCAGCAGGCGCAAAACCAGGCGCAGCAGGCCCAGGGCGAGGCGCAGCAGGCCAACCAGCGTGCTCAGCAGGCATTGGGCCAGGTACAGCAGGCGCAGAACCAACTGCAGCAGGCGCAGAATGAAGCGCAGCAGGCCAACCAGCGCGCGCAGGGCGCGCAGGAGCGGGCCGACCAGTCCAACCAGCAGGCCCAGCAGGCCGAGGACCAGGCGCTGCAGGCGCATAACCAGTCCCAGCAAGCGCAGACCGACACCGGACAGATCCGGATGGCCGCCCGGCAGCTTCAACGGGTGTGACGCCCACCCACTAGCAACGACGCTGGCGAAGTAGGCACCATTACTACGGCGGGACAGGATCGGCCAGGCGAAACTGGGCCGGTATTAGGCCCAGATGCTCGGCAACCGGCGTGGCTCTCACCATAGCTGGTCGGACGGTAAAAGAATCGGCTCTTCACCGGGTGCATCTCTGGTGAAGAGCCGATTTTGTCGACCATTTCCTCGGGGCGCGTTCCATGCGCTGATTCGCACGCGAAACCGTGTGCCGCTGCCGCCCGCTGACCAGCGGTGTCGCCGTTCTTTCGAGTAAGTGGAAAATTCACTCCATACCTTCGGCAGCCTATTCTCAGCTGCCGCCAGGAAATCGCGGAACTGCCTAAGCGGTGACCTCGGCGAGGGCGGACTCGAAGACGGTCAGGCCCTCGTCGAGCAGCTCGTCGCTGATCACCAGGGGCGGCAGGAAGCGGACCACGTTGCCGAACGTGCCGCAGGTCAGGGTGAGCAGGCCGTTGCGGTGGCAGGCGGCGTTGAGCGCCGCGGTGGTGACCGGGTCCGGGGTCTTGGCGACCGGGTCGCTGACCAGCTCGACGGCCTGCATCAGGCCCCGCCCGCGCACGTCACCGATCACCGGGTACTTGGCGGCCATGCTGTCCAGCCGGGCCCGCAGCACGGTGCCCAACGTCCGGGCCCGCCCGGTCAGGTCCTCGGCGCGCATGGTCTCGATCGCTCCCAGCGCCGCGGCGCAGGCGACCGGATTGCCGCCGTAGGTGCCGCCGAGCCCACCGGTGTGCACCGCGTCCATCAGCTCCGCGCGTCCGGTCACCGCGGCCAACGGCAGCCCGCCGGCGATCGCCTTGCCAGTGACTACCAGGTCGGGTAACACGTTCTCGTGCTCGCTGGCGAACCAGTCGCCGGTGCGGCAGAACCCGGTCTGCACCTCGTCGGCAATGAACACGATTCCGTGCTCCCGGCACCAGTCGGCGACCCGCGCCACGAAGCCGGGTGCCGGCTCGATGAAGCCGCCTTCGCCCTGGATCGGCTCGAGCAGCACCGCCGCCGTGTTCAGCTCACCGACCTGGGTGTGCACCATGTCGACGAAGGTCTCGAACGCTTCCGAGGCGCACTGCTCCGGGCCGGTGGGCCAGCGGTAGGGGTAGGCCATCGGCACCCGGTAGATCTCGCCGGCGAACGGGCCGAAGCCGGACTTGTACGGCATCGACTTGGCGGTCAACGCCATGGTCAGGTTGGTGCGGCCGTGATACGCGTGGTCGAAGGCCACCACGGCGCCCCGGCCGGTGGCGTAGCGGGCGATCTTCACCGCGTTCTCCACCGCCTCGGCTCCGGAATTGAACAGCGCCGACCGCTTGTCGTGCGAACCCGGCGTGAGCTCGTTGAGCTGCTCGCAGACCGCCACGTACGGCTCGTAAGAGGTGACCATGAAGCAGGTGTGGGTGAACCGCTCGACCTGCTCGCGCACCCGGGCCACCACCCGCGGATCGCTGTGGCCCACGCTGGTCACCGCGATGCCGCTGGCGAAGTCGATCAGTTGGTTGCCGTCCACGTCGCGCAGGATCGCGCCGGACGCCTCGTCGACGTAGATGGGCAGGCCGGCGCCGACTCCGGCGCTGACCGCGCGCACCCGGCGCTCGTGCAGGGTGGCGGAGCGGGGGCCGGGAATCGCGGAGACGAGCTCGCGGTGCTGAGCAACCATGACTGGCACGCTATCCGTGCCCCGACCTGGCCAGACATGTGCGGAATGGCGGATTTGGCTGGTCAAATCCGCCAGTTCGGCTAATTGACCGGCGCTAGTTGGCCTGCGCTAGTTGACCGGCGCTAGTTGACCCGTGCTCGGCGTTCGTCCAGCCGCAGCGCCAGCCAGAGCTCGGCGCGCAGGTCCGGCGAGTCCAACTCCCGGCCGAGCAGCTGTTCCACCCGCTGCATGCGATTGCGCAGGGTGTGCCGGTGCACGCCGAGCTCACCGGCGGCGGGATCCCACTGGCCGTGGTGCGCCAGCCATACCCGCAGCGAGCGCAGCAGCTCGGCTCGCCGGCCGGGCGCGCCGGCGCTCGCCTCGGTACGCAGGGGCCGCAGCACGGACGCGGCGAATTCGGCGGCGCGCTCCGTCGGAAGCAACTCGAGCAGGCCGACACGGGGGATGTCCCGGAACCAGGTGACCCTGGTGTCCGACCCGGTGCCGTATTCGGCGGCTCGCCGCGCCTGCCCGCGCGCCGCCTCCAGCTCGCCATAGCCGGCCGGCTCGGACAGCCCGATACGCAGCCCGTCCACCCCGCTCAGCGCGCGCAGCAGCCGCTCCAGGTCACCCACCGGGACGCCGCCATGGAACTCGGCGAACACCACACCGACCAACACGTCGTCCAGCTCCCCGTAGACCACCCGGGCGGAAGCCAACTGCCGTTCCGCGACCACCCGCTCCCGGGCGGCAACCAGGGCGAACCGGGTTGCCCGGCACTCCCACACGATCACCGGCTCGGCCGGCAGCCCGTTCCACAGTTCGCCGGCCACCGACTCCACCAGCCCGCTCTGCCCGGCCAGCAGCAGCCGTAGCACGCTGGCCTGGAGCCGCCGGCTGCCCTGCCCGACCACCCGCGAGCGGTCCAGCGACAGCGTGCACAGCGGGACTGCCGCGTTCACCACCTGCCGCTCGGCCGCGGTCAGCGCGTTGGCCCTGCCGATTGCCATATATCCGAGCATCTCGGTACCGGCGGTGAGGGACTGCACCCAGATCTCGGTGTCGCCGTCCCTGGCCACCAGGCTGGCCGCGCCCGGGGCTTCGCGCAGCCGGGCCAGGTCGCCGCGCAGCCGGGCGCGGTGTTCGGCGGCCGCCGGCGGTGAGCTGGCCAGCACCACGCCGCCCCGGTTCAGCAGCAACGCCCAGCCGCCGACCAGCCGGTGAATCTCGTCCAGCACGGCGGCCAGCCCGCCCCGGCCGACGGCGGCGGCGGTGAGCGCCCGCTGGGCCTGCATGAGCTGCTCCTGGGCGGCCCGCTCCCGGCGGCTGATCGCCTGGGCCACCGCCCGGGTGATGGCCAGGAACGGGGTGGCCCTGGGCACCTCGAGCAGCGGCAGCCCGGCCCGCTCGGCTGCGGTGACCAGCGCCGGGGGTACCTCCTGCCAGCTCAGCCCGATGCCGAACCCGATGGCCGCCACCCTGGCGGTGGCCAACCGCTGCACGTAGGTGTGCTGGGCCTGCTCGCCCGCCGGCAGGCCGACGCCGGTGAGCAGCAGCAGCTCACCGCCGCGGAGGAACTCGGTCGGGTCCACCAGCTCGCTGACGTGCGCCCAGGACATCTCACGGTCCAGCGCGGACGCCCCGGCCAGCACCCGCAGGCCCAGCTCGGCGGCGGTGAGCAGCTCCCGGACCGGGATGGTCCACCCGCTGTCGGCTGCCGGCGGAGCGTCCGACATGTCAACCACCTCCGCCGCCGCGAACCCTTCTAGCCAGAATGGCGTGGTTTGACGGTTGGTGCACCACAGAATGGCCATAACTAACACCTCGTGGGTACGACGCACACTCAGATCAGGTCCTCGGGTAGGAGATGGTCTGATGAGTACGTCCTTCTGGGTCGCCGGGAAGCCGGCCAGCAGCCCGAACACCGCGGTCATTCGCAGCCCGTTCGACGGGTCGGTGGCCGGCGAGCACGACCTGCCCTCCGCCGAGGACACCGAGCGCGCGGTCCGCGCGGCCGCCGAGGCGAGCGCCGAGACGGCCGCCCTGCCCGCGCACGTGCGGGCCGACGCTCTGGACCACGTGTCCCGGTCGCTGGCGGCGCGCTCCGACGAGTTCGCCGAGCTGATCACCGCGGAGTCCGGCAAGCCGGTGAAGTGGTCCCGGATCGAGGTGGCCCGCGCGGTGTCCACCTTCCGCTGGGCGGCGGAGGAGGCGCGGCGGTTCTCCCCGACGATGCAGCGGCTGGACACCGACCCGGGCGGCGTGGGGCGCACCGCGATGATCCGCCGGGTGCCGCGTGGCCCGGTGCTGGGCATCACCCCGTTCAACTTCCCGCTCAACCTGGTCGCGCACAAGGTCGCCCCGGCCATCGCGGTGGGCGCTCCGATCGTGCTCAAGCCGGCACCGGGCACCCCGCTGACCGCGCTGCTGCTGGGCGAGGTGCTGTCCGGTACCGATCTGCCGGCGGGGGCCTGGTCGGTGCTGCCGGTGCCGAACAGCGCCGCGCCCGGCCTGGTCGCCGACCCCCGGCTGCCGATCGTGTCGTTCACCGGCAGCGTGCCGGTCGGCTGGAGCATCGCCGACAGCGTGCCGCGCAAGCACGTCGCGCTGGAGCTGGGCGGAAACGCCGCTGTGCTGGTCACCCCGGACTGGGCCGACCTGGACTACGCCGCGCGCCGCATCGCCACCTTCGCGATGTACCAGGCCGGCCAGTCCTGCATTTCGGTGCAGCGGGTCTACATCCACACCACGCACTGGGACGCACTGCGCGAGAAGATCGTCGCCGAGGTGCGCAACCTGGTCACCGGCGACCCGCGCGACCCGCGCACCGACGTCGGCCCGATGATCAATCTCGCCGCCGCCGAGCGGGTCGAGCAGTGGATCGCCGCCGCCGTGTCCGCCGGCGCCACACTGGCCACCGGCGGTGACCGGGACGGGGCCACGGTCGCGCCGACCGTGCTCACCGACGTTCCGGAGGACACCGCCGTGATGGCCGAGGAGGTGTTCGGACCGGTGCTGTCGCTGAACCGAGTCGACTCGGTCGAGGAGGGCTTCGCACGGATGAACAGCTCCAAGTTCGGGCTGCAGGCCGGGGTGTTCACCACCAACCTGCAGACCGCGTTCGAGGCGTCCAGCAAGCTGGCCGTGGGCGGGGTGCTGATCGGCGACGTGCCCAGCTTCCGGGCCGACCAGATGCCCTACGGCGGGGTGAAGGACTCCGGCGTCGGCCGGGAGGGGCCCGCCTCGGCCATGCAGGACTTCACCGAGGAGCAGGTCACCGTCTTCACCGGCCTGCCACTCTGAGAACACCCTCAGCGGTCCGCACTGAGCCGCCTGCTCGCACCTCCCCCGCGAGCCGAACCGGATTAGGGTCCCGAAATGGCCAGAACGCTGCCTGTCGCCGTCGTCCAGCAACCGCCCCTCCCGGTCGCGGGCGCGGTGAGCCGGTTCACCGACGACGTGGCCGGCGTACTGGCCAGGTTCCCGCAAACCCGGCTGGTGGCCTACCCGGAGCTGCATCTGTTCGGCGTCGAGTCGGACCAGGAGCTCCGGGAGTACGCCGAGCCGTTGACCGGGCGCCGGGTGAAGGCGCTCGCCGAGCTGGCCGGCGACCTGGGTATCTGGCTGCTGCCCGGGAGCCTGTGCGAGGTGGACCCGGACGTGCCCGGCGCGGTGTTCAACACGGCGGTGGCGTTCTCCCCGGAGGGCCAACTGGTCGCCTGGTACCGCAAGATCTTCCCTTGGCGGCCGTACGAGATCTTCCGGCCGGGCGACCGGTTCGTGGTGTTCGACGTGCCGGAGGCGGGCCGCTGCGGGTTCTCCATCTGCTATGACGCCTGGTTCCCCGAGGTGTCCCGGCAGCTGGCCTGGCTGGGCGCCGAAGTGATCATCAACCCGGTGCAGACCACCACCAGCGACCGCGCCCAGGAACTGGTGCTGGCCAGGGCGAACGCGATCGTCAACCAGGTGTTCGTGATCAGTGTGAACGCCGCCGCGCCGCTCGGGGTGGGGCGCAGCCTGATCGTGGACCCGGAAGGCCGGGTGCGGGTGCAGGCGGACGACCCCACCGCGGCCGTGCTCACCGACGTACTGGACCTGGACGAGGTGACCAGGGTCCGCCGGTTCGGCACTGCCGGGCTGAACCGGATGTGGGACCAGTTCACCGACGCGGATGTGCCCCTCGAGCTGCCGGTCTACCAGGGCCGGATCGACCCGGCGCGGTGGAAACCGAGGGATTGACCGGTCAACGACGACCAATCTGGAGAACACGCATGGCACACCCCACCCTGGACCGATCCCTGCGGTTGAGGTCCGTCGTCCTGTTCGGCCTGGCCTACATGGCCCCGATGATCGTGCTCGGCACCTTCGGGGTGATCGCCGAGGAGACCGGCGGCACGGTGCCCAGCGCGTATCTGCTGGCGTTGATCGCCATGCTGTTCACCGCCTACAGCTACGGCAAGATGGCCGCCGCGCACCCGGTCGCCGGTTCTGCCTACACCTACGTGCGGCGCACGATCGACTCCCGAGCCGGGTTCCTGGTCGGCTGGGCGACGCTGCTGGACTACTTCTTCCTGCCCATGGTGATCTGGCTGATCGGCGCCACATTCCTGCAGCAGGGCTTCCCGAGCGTGCCGTTCTGGGCCTGGATCGTCGGCTTCATTCTGCTCACCACGGTGCTCAACATCGTCGGCATCAAGGTGGCGGACAAGGCCAACTTCATCCTGATGGCCTTCCAGCTGCTGGTGGTGGCGGCCTTCGTGGTGCTGTCGCTGCGGCACGTGATCGGCGCCGGCGGCGGCGGGTCGCTGTTCAGCACCGCGCCGTTCGTCAACACGGCAACCACGTTCGCCACCGTCTCGGCCGGGGCGGGCATCGCCGCCTACTCATTCCTCGGCTTCGACGCGGTCACCACGCTGACCGAGGAAACCATCAACCCGAGGCGCACCATGCCTCGGGCGATCATGCTGATCGCGCTGATCGGCGGGGCGATCTTCGCCGTGGTCACCTACGCCACCCAGCTGGTGCACCCGGGCGGGACGTTCGACGACCCCAGCTCGGCCGCCTTCGAGATCGCCAAGACGATTGGCGCCGACCTGTTTGCCGCGATCTTCCTGGCCGGCATGGTGGTCACCCAGTTCGCCTCCGGCATTGCCGCGCAGGCGAGCGTGTCGCGTCTGCTCTACGCGATGGGCCGGGACCGGGTGCTGCCAGCCAGCGTGTTCGGCTACCTGCACCCGAAGTTCCGCACGCCGATCATCAACATCCTGATCTGCGGCGTGGCCGGGCTGATCGCGCTGTTCCTGAGCGTGACCACGTCCACCTCGTTCATCAACTTCGGCGCATTCCTGGCGTTCACCTCGGTCAACATCTGCGTGATCGTGCTGTTCTTCCAGCTGCGCCGGCGCGGGCAGGCGCCGAACCCGGCGGGGTACCTGGTGGTGCCGGCGATCGGCGCGATCGTGGACCTCTGGCTGCTGGTCAACCTGGACGCCACCGCGAAATGGCTCGGCCTCGGCTGGCTGCTGCTCGGGGTCCTCTACCTGATCTATCTGACCCGAGGCTTCCGCCGCCCACCGCCGGAGATCGACGATCTGGCCGCCGACGCCACACCGGACTCCAGGTCCGCCGCGGAGCACTAGCCTGAGCGGCCCGTTTATGAGACGTGCGCAAAGTAGAGCGGCGAACGAGGAAATCCGCGCATAGGATCGAACTCTGTGTCAGACGTAATCATCCGCCCGGTCTTACCGGCCGACGTGCCCTGTGTCGTGCACATGGTGCACGAGCTGGCCGCCCACGAGCAGATGCCCGAGCAATGCCAACTGCGTGCCGAGCAGCTGCACCAGGCCCTCTTCAGGGACCAGCCCGCGCTCTTCGGCATCGTCGCGGAGCACAACGGGAGCGTGGGCGGGTTCGCCCTGTACTTCCTGAACTTCTCCACCTGGGACGGCGTGCACGGGGTGTACGCCGAGGACGTGTACGTGCGGCCGTCGCTGCGCGGGCGCGGCGTCGGACAGCGGTTCTGGCAGCACCTCGGGCAGTTCGCGCTGGACAACGGGTACACCAGGGTGGAGTGCGTGACGCTGCGGACCAACTCGCTGGGCATGACCGTGCACCTGGCGCTGGGCGCGCGGCCGCTGGACGACTGGCGGACGCTGCGCTGGGACGGCGACGCGCTGCACGCACTGGCCAAGGGCGAAACCGGCTCCCGCTCCCGGCAACCCGCCGCCAGCTAACCCACCCACGAGTCGGGGTTTCGTCAGCGCGAGTCGGGGTTTTCGTCAGCGCGAGTCGGGGATTTCGTCAGGCGGACGGGTCGAGCAGGATCTTGCTCACCCCGTCCTCCCGGCTGGCCTGCAGCCGATAGGCCTCCGCCCCATCGGACAGCGGCAACCGGTGCGACACGACCTCGCCCGGGCGCAGCCGTCCGCCGGCGCTGAGCGCGAGCAGGGTGGGCAGCTCGTACTGCACCGAGCACAGCCCGATGGCGAATTCCAGTTCCTTGACCTGCGCGGCCATCAGGTGCATCGGATAGGCCTTGTTCTGGCTGACCCCGATCACGCTGACCCGCCCCCCGGCCCGCACCGCGCTGATGGCCAGCGCGATGCTGGCGTCCGCGCCCACCGCCTCGATGGCCACATCCACCCCACCTCCGGTGGCCGCCCGGATCGCGCCCTTCGGGTCGGCCGACTCGATCGGTACCGCGCCCAGCTCGGCGGCTCTGGCCAGGCGTGAGGCCACCGGGTCCACCCCGAACACCTGGGCGGCACCGAGCACCTGGGCGGCCTGCACGGCCATCAGCCCGACCGGTCCGAGCCCGATCACCGCGACCGTGTCGCCCGGGGTGATCCGACCTCGGCGAGCCCCGTACCAGGCAGTCGGCGCGTTGTCGGTGAGCACCACCGCGTCGGCGTCGGACACCTCGGGCGGCACCGGCACCAGGTTGGTCACCGCGTGCGGCACGGCCACCGCCTCCGCCTGGCTGCCCGGCAGCGCGTGGCTCAGCCCGTAGCAGGGCACCGTGGCGCCGCGCACCGCCGTCTCGCAGCGGGCGATCAGCCCCATCCGGCACTGCCGGCAGCTCGAACAGCCCACCGACGCCGGCAACAGCACCCGGTCGCCCACGGCCAGGCCGTCCACCCGGGAGCCGAGCGCGGTGATCTCGCCGACGGCCTCGTGCCCCAGGCAGTAGCCGAGATCCGGGCTGAACCCGTGGCCGTGGTAGATGTGCAGGTCACTGCCGCAGATGCCGGCGGCGTGCACCCGCACCACCGCGCCGAACTCGTCCGGCGGCTTCGGGTCGGGCACCTCGACCACCGAGACCAGCTCAGGCCCCCGGTAGGTCAGACCCCTCACGGGCGGCCGCCGTCCAGGCGCAGCACCGCGCCGGTGCAGAACGACGCCGCGTCCGAGGCGAAGTAGAGCGCCGCCCCGACGATCTCCTCCGGCTCGCCGATCCGGCGCAACGCCAGGGACTGCTCGAAGGTGGCCACCGTCTCCGCGTCCCATGCCTTGGAGATGTCGGTGCGGAACGGACCCGCCTGGATCGCGTTGACCCGGACCGTCGGCCCGAACGCCTGCGCCATGCCCTCGGTGATCGCGTTCAGCCCGGCCTTGGCAGCGGCGTAGGGCAGCTCGTGCGGGCCGGGACGGATCGCCGCGATGGAGCTGATGTTGATGATCGCGCCGCCGCCGGCCGCCGCCATCCGGGTGCCGATCGCCGAGGACAGCCGGAACGGGCCCTTCAGGTTCACCCCGATGACCTTGTCGAACAGCGCCTCGGAGACATCGTCCAGGCTCGGGTAGAGCGGGGACAGCCCGGCGTTATTGATCAGCACGTCCACCTGGCCGAACTCGCCGTAGGCAGCCTGCACCAGCGCGTCGCAATCCGGCCAGCTGGACACGTTGCAGGCCACCGGCAGCGCCTTGACCCCGTGCTGGGCCCGCACCGCCGAGGCCAGCGCCTCGCAGGCCTCGAACTTCCGGCTGGCGATCACCAGTGAGGCACCGCGCGCCGCGAACGCCTCGACCATGGCCCGCCCCATGCCCCGGCTGCCGCCGGTGACCACGATGACCTTGCCTTCGAACTCCACTCCAAGACCCTTCCCGTTGGCTCGTGAGTGGCGATGGTCGCTATAGCGACCGTCGCCACTCACGAGGTCTTGAGCACCATGTCGAGGATCCGGTCGGCCATCCGTTCCGGGGTTTCCGGGCCTTCCGGCTGGAACCAGAGCAGCGAGTAGTTCAGCGCGCCGAGCACGACCTTGACGAACATCGGGTCGACGTCGGCCAGTTCGCCGGCCGCGACGCCACGCCGGATGACCTCGTCCCAGATCCCCTCCACCGCGTCGCGCAGCGCCAGCATGTCCGCCCGCCGCTGCCCGGTCAGCGAATCCAGCTCGCGCAGCATGACCAGCAGCTCGGTGCGCCGGTGGGCCACCAGCCGCATGTGGTTGCGGGCCAGCTCGTGCAGCCGCCACACCGCCGTGCCCTCGCCGGCCAACACCCGGGTGCCGAACCCGTACATGTCTTCCAGGTGCGCCCGCAGGATGGTGAGCAGCAGCTCCTCCTTGGAGCCGATGTGGTGGTACAGCGCACCGGCACCCAGGCCGACCGCGCGCCCCAGCTCGGCCACCCCGGTGGCGTGGTAACCCTGCTTCGCGAACAGCTCGGCGGCTACCGTAATGATCTTCGCTTGAGTCTCGGTCGGCCGGCTGGACTCCTCGGCCAGGTCGACGGACGCGTTCCGAGCCATCATCGCTCCCGCTGCGTCCGCCGACTGTATTGAGCGATCACTACAGTAGCCAGGCAAGCAACCCTGTCAAGGGCGCGCTACAGAGTGAGGGAGCACCTCGTACCGACATCGGAGGGTGCGGGCACTCGGTGGTGACTAGGGGCGGGTCAGCCGAGCAGGGGCATCACCCTGGTGCCGAAGTCGTGCACGCCCTTCACGAAGTCGTCGAAGGTGAACATCAGGCCCTTCACCCCGGGCATCGCGGCGACCTGGTCGACCTGGCGGGCGACCGTCTCGTACGAGCCGACCAGGGTGGCCATGTTGAAGTTCACCGCGCCCTCCGGCAGGGTGATCGTCCGCGCGGTACCCGAGCCGTCGGCGGAGACGTCCTTGGCGCCTTCACCTGCCATGTAGCCGAGCGCCGCCCGGTCCGCTCCCGCGTGGTACGAGGCCCACTTGGCCTGGGCCTCCTCGTCGGTCTCCGCCATGATCGCCATGAACAGCGGCAGCGAGCCGACGTCCCGACCGGTTTTGCTCGCCGCCTCGGCCAGGCGCTGGGTGGGTTCCCGGTAGGTCTCCGGGTTGTTCACCCCGGGGTTGAGGATGAAGTTGTAGTCGCCGTACTCGGCGCACATCCGCATGCCCCGGTCGGACTGGCCGGCGCAGACGATGTCCACCTTGCCGGCCGGCCGGGGTGAGAGCACGCAGTCGTCCATCTGGAAGTAGCTGCCTTGCAGGTCGCAGCGGCCCGTCTCCCACAGGTCGCGCAGCACCCGGACGTACTCGGTGGCGTAGTCGTACCGGTAGCCGAAGTACTCGTCCCCCGGCCAAAGGCCCATCTGCGAGTACTCGCCCTTGGCCCAGCCGGACACGATGTTCACCCCGAACCGGCCTGGGGCGATGGAGTCGATGGTGGCGGCCATCCTGGCGACCAGCGCGGGCGGCAGGGTGAGCACCGCGGTCGACGCGTAGAGCTTGATCCGCTCGGTGACCGCGGCCAGCCCGGCCATCAGGGTGAAGGACTCCAGGTTGTGGTCCCAGAACTCGGTCTTCCCGCCGAACCCGCGCAGCTTGATCATCGAGAGGGCGAACCCGAAGCCCTGCGTCTCCGCCTCCTGGACGATCTGCTTGTTCAGCTCGAAGCTGGGCAGGTACTGGGGGGAGTTCTCGGAGATCAGCCAGCCGTTGTTGCCGATCGGGATGAACACGCCGAAATCCATCGGGACCACCTTCCGCTAATACTCAGACATTTGCACGAGCGGAGCGGATGGGTGGCGCCGGTAACGTGTTCGGAACTGTTCGTTTTCCGGCCGGACACGTCTGAGAACGGTCACCAGGGCCTAGCCGAAGAGGGCCCTCACCGCGCTGTGACGGCCCCCACAGAACATACGTCAGACTTTTAGCCGGAGCCAGTCGGCGCGCGGCGGTGGTACTCAGTTCGGCCCTGGAACAGCCGGGCCACCCGCAGCGGGACTACGCCGCGTACAGCGGATACTCCACCCCGTCCACCACCACGTCACAGTCCGGCAGCCGCGGCCAACACCTCCCCCACCCCACCATCCCCCCAGCTCAGGCCTCGTGAGTGGCGATGGTCGCTATAGCGACCATCG